>JAEPQF010000013.1 GCA_017640685.1 Hyphomicrobiales bacterium | reverse complement strand
AAGCAAAAGCCCTTTGTGGATGTGAACAGCCCCATCAGCTTTGACTTCGATAAAGACCTGACCGCCCTGTTCTTGCGGCCAATCCGAATAATCCCAGCGAACCCATCTCTCACCGACATCAAGCAAGATAACCTCTTGCCATCCCTCTTCTTGCAGCTCTGTGGTGATGTCAGCAATGGCACGACTTTGATGCTCCCAAAACAGCGCCGGGTCAGCAAAATAACGTTCTTCTTCAAAAAGATCAGAGATGATAGCTCCCTTATAGGTTTTGAGATCAAAGAGGGCATTTGAAACGGGGATTTCTTCACCGCCAAAAAGCCAGCTTTTAAGATTATAGGGAGGCGGTTCTTGGTCAGCAGTAAAGAGTTTGAACCACTCCTTTTGTTGGCTTTGACTTGCCATGGTGAGCAAGCGAATAGTCGAGGATTTGATTTTATCATCTCGATAAGCTTTCAAGATGGGGGTGTAAAGGTTGGCAATGGCAAGGCGTTGCTTGACCAAAGTTTCTGTAACACCAAAATGTGCGGCAATATCGTCAATGGATTGGCCTTGTTTCGTTAAAGCGAGAAAGGCATAATATTGATCGATGTCATCCATGGGTAATCTTTGAATGTTTTCAATCAAAGAGGCTTCAATTGCTGCGGCATCATCTCCCTCTTCCATGATGGCACAGGGTAATGGATCAATCGCTTGTTCCTTGGCTATGGCAAGACAAGCATTATAACGGCGTTGTCCGGCGATAATCTCAAACTCTTCGCACTCTTTTTGTTTCCCTGTTGGGCTTACGCCTTCCTCGCCTTTTGTTGGTCGCACCAAAAGCGGCTGTATGATGCCATTGGCTTTAATGCTTGGGATAAGATCATCCCCGCTAATAAAGCCATATTTGCGAACATTCAGTGGTGAGAGTTTTAAGTCTTTAAGGTCAATATGTTGTAGTTGCATTGTTTGTCTCCTTATGAAAGTTGAGTGATGCGAAATTGCATCCGCGAGATCGGGCAGGCCATGAACGGGCTCCCGATCTCTGGGGTGAAATCTCAGGGTTGCAAATTATCGAGAAATTCGATTGCCTTGGCAGCTTGCGCCGAGGCTTTAAAAATAAAGGTCTTGTCATTCTGCAAGGCTTGCAGCCAGCATTTTAAATAACGGGCATGATCGTCGCGCGGTGTTTGGGTGATGCCGAGCTTGGCACATAGAAAGGCAGCTCCAAGCTCTGCAATGAGTTCTTCAAAGGCGTATTTCTCAAGTTCTTGGGTGCGTGATGTTGCTTTGTCGCGGTTAAGGCGATGTTTTGCCCCAGTCCAATGGGTCAGCTCATGAAAAAGAACAGCATAATAATTTTCAGTCGCGCTTGAATTTTGCGTATCAAAAAACGCCCAAGTCTGCGGCATGTTAATAAAATCACCAGACCTGTTGTAATAGGCTTTGCTCTCACCATGCCTTATGTCGGCTTCTGTTTTCTGGCAAAAATCCTCGGCGCTTTGTACAGGCGTGACAAGGTCATTTTGCTTCATACAAGAACGATCTTGATGCTCATAACCGTCAACTTGATTGGCATTAAAGACGGTATAAAAACGCAGCACAGGAATTTGAATTTCTTCCGCCTCGCCATCTTCGTTGTTTTCGATCTTGTTCCATGTTTTATAAAAAATAATCGGGCTACCCTGCTGGCCTTTACGAACTTGCGCTCCTTGTTCCTGCCATTGTTTAAAGGTCGCCCAGTGCGAAGAGGTGAAGCCTTTTTCTTGCTGATCGATCCAAAGGGAGGGGATATTAATGCCTTGATAATGATGATCGGTTACAGGGTTGATCGGCATGCCTTGCGCAGCTAACGCCCCAAAGGGCGCATGAAAATTATCAAGATCGATATGTCCAAGCGTCTTGATAATTTTGTCTGTAATCTCTTGGTAAATATCTCGTTTAGCCATGTTTGCCTCAACTTCCTTACAAAATAAAAAATGGTGTTTATGAAACCTTCCAAAGCTTTAGCTTTGGGGGTGCGCATAAAAACCATGGAAGCCAATAATAAAGGGGGTGAGCAAAGCTCAGGGCCAAAACCCTTCTTGAAGGGCTTTTGAGCGAAATTTTATGTGCGATGGCGGAAGGTTCAATTTATTGAAAGCCGCCACTCGCAATAAAATCTTCGGTTTTTGGCCTTGACCTTTGCGAGGGGGTGTCCCCCTTTAAGACAAAACAAGCGGCGCATTTCTGCGCCTCAATAAAAAGCATCAAGGATGGACGCCCATGGGCAGAAACCCGATCAACCGGGGTTCTGTTAACGACAGCCTGGCTCCGAGCTGAGCGTTCCGCCTAAAAGTGGGTACCGGTTTTAGGAAAAAAAGGAACGCTCTAAAGCAAGGAGGATGCCCAAAAGATTGCCGGCCTCTTTGAAGACAACAAACATACAAACCAAAATTTTCTTGCAGATCGATTTAAGAATTCAGCATACTGGACAGTGCTAGATGTAAATACATCTAGTGCGGTTTGATACCCGCGACACATTCGGCTCTGAAAGGGACCGGATCACACTGAGATAAGGTGCTCTCAAAAGGGGCATACGAATAAGGTGTACGCAATGTGTAAGCGGTATCAAGGTCCGGTCCACCAAAGCAAAGAGAGTAAAATGATGAATACCCCAATAACAATAGAGTGCAAAATGAACCCACCGAATGAAACTGATAAAGCCATCTCAAAAATGATTGAAACCATTCGGCAACACCAAGGCTACACGCCAGAGTATGTAGCTGAAAAAACAGAGCTTGACCTCAAACAATATCATTACCGCGAACAAGGCTGGATGGCCTTTAGCGGGGCAGAGCTACATAAAATCGCAATCGCGTTAAATGTACCGGTGCAAATATTCTTCAGTGCGATTGAAGGACAGGTGACAGACATTGAAAAACTGATCTTTTACACCCAGTGCGAAGATCAGCTGTCAACAGTGCTCTATGCTTTGGGCAAACACAAAAACCCCAATGAATTCCTAGATGAATTCAGAAACGAGCTTGAGGGCTTAATGGAGACAAGGAAGCTGAATTAAAAAATAGCGACAAACAAAAAAGATTTAAAGGAACGAACTAACTACAGCCAGTCATCAAGGTCTTGCCGCCCTAAAATCCTTATGATCTCTACGGTGCCGTCTACGATACGATAATAAATGCTATCTGAACCGCAGACACTGCGACGGTATCCTTTGCGAATATCATCAACACAAGTGTAAAGTTGAGGGGAGTCAGCCAGTTCTTCAAAACGCTTTAACAATTGCCAATAATAGTCATCAGCCTGAGTCTCACCATGGGTAACAACACCCCATTGATGAATGCGAATAAGATCAGCTTCAGCTTCTTGGGTGAGTTTATAGTTTCCCATTTTTCCTTAATTGTTCTTTGGATTTTTCAAGAATCTGTTCAGGTGTTAAATCGGAAAAACCGCTTTGCTCTCCGGCGATAAGCTTTGCCCGGATCACTTCAATTTCAGCCATACGCATTTGTTTTTCACGTAAAGCTTCGCGGATGAGTTCACTGTCAGTACCATAATTGCCGGCCTTCATTTGAGATTGAATCCATGCTTCTTGCTGATCGGTTACAGTGATGCTTTTTTTAATCATTGCCATAAGTATACCCTTCACAATAAGGTAGTAATTTATACTACTTTATCATACTTTCAATGAAAAACGCTATAAAATTATTTTTAAGAAAAACAGTACCAAATTGGCTGATCTCGCTGATATGAACAAACCGAGCTTCTTTCGTGAAGCTAGACTTGAGAACGCCTATGTCTAGGTTTGACAACTTGTTGAGCCTGAGTGAGGAGAAGAGCTCAAGTCAAGGAACTAAGTCTTGTACTCGACGAAATATCTCGTCTTGTTCTAGCGCCGCACTGCGGCGGTCACCAAGGTCGATCATAGCATCAATAAGCCTTAATAATTCCCGCGCGCGATTTGCTTTGAGAGGATAGTTCGCTTCGGCTAGGCACTGGATGATGCCCGCAAGCCGAGGTGGTAATGACGTTCCTACCCAACTGCCCCTCGCGTGTTCAATTGAGTCCAAAACTGGCAATGCCTGTTCAATGAACGCATCAATTGGATAGGATGCTCCGGCTTTTTCGCACAGGGTCAGAAAGTTTTCCATAACGAAGGGTGACCAACCGGTTGCTGTAACTAGCTTTGTTACGAGAGGCATGATGATTGCGATGTCGCTCCAGTCGTCGTTAACGAACCGCGCGGAACCCGGACAGTCCCCTTCTACATTGACAAACAAAAGTGCTTTGATGAGTCTGGGCATATCGAAGCCATGAACTTCGCCTGCACGATAGACGTTTGGATTAAATATATTGTCGTCGATCACCCGTTGTATGCAGTCTTCCAGAGTGGGTAACACATTGGCGGGGATGTCTCTAGCATCAAATACATGACGTGTTACGATGTCATTTGCAAACTGTGTTAGTACGCACAATGCCTCCTCATCGTTCTGCGAGAACGGCTGAATAAAGTGTTCTCGAACCCATTGCAGATCGAAGAAAGGTAAGACGCGGGCAAACATGGTGCCTAAGGCGTGCTCCCATTCGATAAGGTCGGTTTGTCTCCGATGTTGTTTTTTATCGTCCCATGAGGGCATCAGCTGCTCAGAGGTCCAGCGTGCGAGATCAATTAAGAATAGTTCAATTCTCGGACGATAAACATCTGACTGGCACCACTCCTCAAGTGGTAATTGCTTAAAAAGCTTGGCGGCATACTGACCGTCGAAGGAACGTTTGGGGGCAGTCCAATAGTCTTCATTCTGATGGTTTGGATTTGATACCTTTACCCAAGCAGCGGGTAAAAGCTCAAACTTACATTCATGTTCATCAGTGAGGGCAAGTAGTGCCTTTGCTAGGGCTTCTTCGCGAGCATTACGATCTTCTGTGTCATCACGTTCGAAGGTTTGCTCATCTTGAGTCGGAGAAATGTAGTGCGCGAGCTCAAAAGCAAACTGGGCGGCTACCCACTTTACATGAGGGTCTGGATCAAAATAAAGCGCTTTGAAAGCCGCAAGTTGCACATCCTCATTTTGATGGCTCGCGAGTTGGATAAGGCTTGCCGCAGATTCTGAATAGGGTGTTGCGCTCTTGCGATCGTGGAACAATGCGTCAATAGCATTGAAGGCAGGGTGCCAGGGAATTTTTGCACCATGAAAATCTGAGAGTTCACGCATTTTTATAATACGATCCACCACAGTCCACGCCCACGGGCGATCTGGTGAATCGTTTTCAGAAAAACGGATAACACACGTTGCGATAGAGGAGACGCTACTTTGAACTATATGGGGTCCAATATCAGCACGCTCATCGAAAAGGTCATCTCTGTCATGCTTTTTTGCATACTCAATGGCCTCTGATAATGTCCAGGTTTCGTCAGGTTTGCCTTCTTTCAAGTATTTTTGTAACCAGTTGAGTACACCCATCTGGCTCAGTGACTCCGTGGCTTTGGCGGTTTTCTGTTGCATAGCTTCAGGCCAGGGGTTTGGAGCCTCGTAATGAATTGCAACTTGATCGTTTTGCATTTCATACTGCCGATAATTTTCGATATTGCCGAGACCGGACCAGATCTCAGCTTTCTCCCTTAGTTCTTGCGTTAGCTCTGGGGATTTTCGTTCCTCTTCGATGATGTACGGAAGGTTGTCCGGGAATGTCTCAAGTGACTTTTTGAAGCGATCCCGCAGGATTGTGTCGCTGTTAATGGCAAAGCGCATAGCGAGCTCTATTACATCGCGTTTGCGATATTCTCGGCTGTCGAGAAATTCTTTCGCTTTAGCTTTTTCACCAGTGAGTTTAGAGAGAAAATCGAAACCGAACAGGTCGATATCTTTCTGTGACTCTTGAACGAAGCGCGTCATATCATGGTTCCACAGGCGCTGACATGTGACGATGGGTAACGTTGTCTCAGAGACCTCAAATGTTTCGATGGCAAGTCTCAAGCAAAGCCCTAGCGATGCGTAGCACTCATTACCTTCAAGAATTTCCTTAATTACGTCGCTGGTGGAACGGCCTTTTTCAATTTCCTTGAACGCCCAATAAGAGACTGAAAGATACGCGCACTGGAGTAGGTTAGATCCCAGCATTCCAAGCCCCCAACCAAAGACGTGCCAATCTCCCCAAAATTCCTGCCGACCCCAAGGAAAATCTAGTACGATAGGGATCGGTGTGCTTTGTTCTTGGCGGAATTCATGGATTTGACGCCATCCAGTTGTTGCATGGTTCGTAAGCTCCTTGATGAGGCGAAGGCCTACATCGGGGCTCTTGGCTAGCAGACTAGCAAATGGTTCGTGTAGTGCTGACGAAGGGTGAAAATAATGATTGTGGGTATCAAGGCCGACGTCATCCAACTCGAAATCAGACATGCTTGTCGGGAAGCTGACCGATGATAAAGCCATATTTTGCTGACGTGTGCGTTTCTCTTCTGGAATCGCTCTAAT
The DNA here is from genome assembly GCA_017640685.1 of Hyphomicrobiales bacterium. Classification (GTDB taxonomy): domain Bacteria; phylum Pseudomonadota; class Alphaproteobacteria; order Rhizobiales; family HXMU1428-3; genus HXMU1428-3. The sequence continues at coordinate 36,182 of JAEPQF010000013.1, read as the reverse complement.
CTTTTCGCGCTCCTTAGCCTGCTCTTCTTCTTCATGGCGCAGGCGGTCATATGTCTCCTGTGGCAACTCTTGTAGAAGTTTGGCTTTAGCGACCTTTTCAACCGCTTCAGGGGCGACTTCCGACATTATCGGAGTAAAATCCATTAGATCGTCGAATGCAGACCGAAGTATACGCTCATTTTTAGCAGCACGATCAAAGAGAGCCACAGCGAACTCGGGGGATCCACGAGCCGAGCGGAGGATGATGGAACGCAGCTCTGTTGCTAGGCTCTGCTGCGCTTCGTGACCTAGGACGTTCCATTTTCCGTAATCACGCTGAAGCTCCTCAGGATAGATTTCGTCCTCGAGATCGAGTAACCACGTGCTGCACGTCACCAATATTTCTGTCGAGCATTTGTTCTTGTGGTCAGAGAGGGCGTTCTGCCAAACGCAGAAAATCTTGACTGCTTGCGGAACAAGTCGCGCGGGTAGTGTTTGATGGCGTGCGATGATCCAATCGATGAAACGTTTCCATGCTACAAAGTCTGAAGGCCACCCCATGAGGTCAGCCATTCGGATAGTCTCCATGCCTTTGATTTCGGTACCCCGTTGCATAATAATAGGGTTTGGCACAGTGTGCTGTGCCTGAAACCATACCAATAGCTTATCGCACAAGCTAAAGTCGTTGGCCTCGACATGTTCTGTGAACTCGTCAATTGCGTTTTCTAAGGCATTTGTAAACGGTGGGGCGGTAAGCCATTCTCGCTGCCATTGAGTACGCAGCGAAGAGTTCTTAAGTTGTGCGAAACCGGCGCTCCATCTCCCAGTTTCGGTGAGCGCATCCTGAGCCATTAACCCCACCACGCGTCCGAGCAATGGCGGTTCGCCGGCAGCGGTTAGTGCTGAAGGCCATTTGTTGCCAAGTTCAATGAGACGGCGGAAGAAAACCCACTCAAAAAATATATCGTGTGTGAATGATACCATCGCACCTGCACGCTCGAGACGTACAATATGATCTGTCTCAAGCGCAGTCAGTTGCGCTACAGTCTCCGGCTTGAGATCGTTGACTAAGATTTCCTTTCCGAGATTGCGCACACCCTTTTCAACAAGATTGATAAGAGCGCGTTGACGTTGCAGTACAGTTTCAGCAATCGCATTGTGTCCAGCTCGCAACCACCACGCGTTAATCAAATCGGCCTCGGTTTTAGGCTCGGATTCATGCGAAATAGTTTTGACAAGAATTGCCACAAAAAATGGACGCCGTGCGATTTCTACTACAGGCTGACTCGGATTGAAAAGAAGGCGTTGAAGGTTGGGTTTCGATTTTGCAAGGAGGTTAGCCTCCTCCTCTGAAAATCCTTTAACCGAAATACTTCCCATGCCTGTCTCGGAATAAAACGACTTGGGAAACCAATTTCGGTAGGCTTCTAGACCCTGATCACGAGAGCTGGCGAGAACTTTCCAGTGTTGGAGACTTGGGTCGCTCTCAATGGCACGGATGAGATCGGTAATAATGTGTTTTTGGTCTGGCCGGATGCGATCAATGCCATCAATAAAAAGAATTGGAGTACCAGAAGCGCTGATTTCGGTTAAAAGGTCAGCTGCGTTAGTGTGACGAATACCTAGCGATGTTGCAAAAGTTATCCAGCTTGTCCCTTGCAGTCGGTCATTCTTGAGAAAAAGGATCGGGCCCGCCTGCGCTGCATTGACTGCGAACTTCTTCAATACGGCGGATTTACCACACCCCGGTAGACCACCAATGGAAACAATACGATGCTTGTCAAGCTTCTGCATGACTTCTGTTTGCAAACTATCTCGTGCGACATGAAAATCATCGACGGTTTCGGAGATGTCATTAAGCGCATCAATTGATGCAGTATTAAGCCGGTTGATGTCTTCGCTGAAACACGGTGCAATTTTTAATTGCACTGTGTTTCTCAGTTGTTCAAGCAAAGATGAACGCGTCCATTTGGCTGCGCTAGCTGCCCCTTCACGGGCAATGCGGCAAAGGCGGTCAAATAGTAGGATGCCCTGACCATCAACATTGTTCGCAACTATTTCTTGCAAACGATTGATAATCTCAAGGCGGAGGGCACCTCCTTCTTCCAATCCAGTTAGATGGAGTGCAGCGAAATTACGATAAAAACTAACTTCCTCTTCCAGATTAGTGAATTTTGTAAGAGACAGTAAAACTTGTCGCAGATCCTTGTCTTTGGTTCCTGCTGAGCCGGTTGATGCGAAATATTGTTCGAAGTCTTCGGCGTCAGGGCTCGCCTTCGCCTTTTTTATCAGTCTTGAAAGGCTTCGGAAGGTTGAACCCGTGACATGCTCAATAACAAACCCGCTTGCGTCGGTATCTTTGACGAAGGTGTTTAAAGCTTGTGTCTTTACAATAGCAGCAATTATCTCTTTAAATTGCTTATCGGCACCGCTGATGGTGAAGGAACGTTTGACTTGAAGCTCAAGCGATTTTTTTGTTCCTCCATCGTCGAGACCTACGATGACATCATCCATTGGATGACCATGACCTAGACGTTGAATGGCGACACTGGTGACAATACCGGTTTGGCCTGCCGCACGCTCGTGACGAAGCAGATGCGCTAGGTAATAGGCGACTACGATATCTTCGTATGTGAACCCCGCACCACTGGTCAATTCCGTGGAAGTTGGTTTTTGTTCAAGATTTTCGTTCAAGTCATCCCGCCTGGGAATCGTGTTTGTCTGTATGAGCCGTATAACGGCGCGTGTCTTATATTCTAGCTGCATTTGGCAGCTGATACAGGCGTCACAAGTCTCTTTCCCCAAGATATACTGCACACTCAGTCAAAAAACGTGACGTGGTTTGAGCTAAAAAATGTTAAATGTCCACTTTGGGGCAAAACTTCCCCTTAATTAAATACGGTAAAACATTCAGCTTTTGAATTAGCAGTGGAAGTTGCGCCAAGGCTTCCATCTTAAAATAATACAATCAATAAGCTGGAAGGGATGCAACGGGAAACCAAAGAGGTTTCCCTTGCCGAACAAAGCGAAGCGGTGTGAGTTTTTTGTATTGTGACTACAATACACATCTGGCGTATCACGCTAACCGGTTCCAAGATCATGTAGTTAAACTTCATATAAATAACTCGCGATCATCTAAATCATACGATTGAATTCTCATTCCGAAATTTCTTGCTCTTACCTAAAATAAATGTTCACTAATTGTTCCAAACGTAAAACAAGTAACAATGGAGTAAAATATGACAAGTGAACATCAACAAAAAACACAAAAAAGCAACGGAAGAGACCCTGACCTGATTGTGTATACAGTGCAATCTCGTGGTGATGACAAGTCCAGCATATGGACACGTTTGGGCGCGGGCTGGAAACACAAAGACGGCAAAGGCTATGATCTACAATGTCAGGCTTACCCGGTTGACGGTAGATTGACTGTGCGTTTTTTCGATAAAGCCAGAGCTGCTGAGAACGAAGCGCCAGAAGTTACGACGCCAGATAACCAGCCTTCATAAAAAAGATATAAAGCTGAGTTGAACAGATGAGAGGCGCAAGAGATTGCGCCTCTATTTTATAATCTTCAAAGATCGAGTTTGGATGGAATTCTCTATCTCTTGGCTTCAACATCAATATTGAGCCAATAGCGTGTATGGCGTAATTTTCCCGTTTTCCGTAAAGCACCCTTCTCGACAAGATCGGCCAAATCACGCGTGGTGGTGGCAGGAGATGTACCGGTAATAGAAATATAATTTTCTGCACTTAAACCGCCTTTAAAACCGTCCAGCCCTTCTTTGAACATCCGGGCAATAACCTTGTCTTGTCGCTTGTTCAATTTGCCCCGCAAACGATCATAAAATTGGACTTTCCCAATCAGAAAATCAATCAAATCCTGAGAACGTTTTTGCGCCTCTAAAACCGTATTGGCAAAATAGAAAAGCCACTCAGTAATTTCGAGGTCTTTGTTATTATCTTCAAGCGCTTGATAATAAGATTTTCTTCCCGATTGAATGGTTTGAGATAATGATAACAAAGTCGGCTGCCCAAGATTTTGGGATAATGCTTTTTCACTGATGGCGCGGCCAATTCGACCATTGCCATCTTCAAAGGGATGTATACAGACAAACCACAAATGCGCCAAACCTGCACGCGTTAAAGCAGGAAGTGCGCTCTGTCCTTTTCTATGAACACCGGATTGATTGAACCATCCAATAAAAGGCTCCATTTCCTTATGCATTGTATGTGAAGGCGGTGCTTCAAAATGCACTTTAGGGTCATGCGCCGCACCTGAGACGACCTGCATGGCATCCTCATGTGTGCGGTAACGCCCAATATCAGTGAGATCACGCCGACCACTGGTGAGCATTTTATGCCATTCAAACAATTTTGCATGCGATAATGATGTATCGTAGCTTTGATATAGATCGCTCATCATCTCAGCGATACCGCGTTCAGCAGGGGGGATGCGCCGTCCATCGGTTTCCAATCCAAAATTACGGCGAATAGATGCTTGAACGGAAGTGCGGTTTAAAATCTCCCCTTCAATTTCAGAGGTTTTCAGCGCTTCTGTGCTAATAAGCTCAATTGTGAGATTTTGCCGATCTTCATCATTCATATGCTTGAGCGCGCCCATAAGCACACCGGAACCATGCAAGAACTGATCTTCTAAATCCGAGAGCACACGCGCATCATAAGCAAATATAGGCCAATTTTTCTGCTGCCAATTCCATGTCATGAGCGATAGAATACCCTTCTATCGCTCAAAAAACAATATATTTATGATTTATAGGGTGAAATCCTATCGATCAGGCAGACTAGACCAAAGTTCAATCACATAATCGAAATGTGTTTTGTTGGCGGATTTAACCGTGCCGTTAAGCCATTGCTGAATAACACCCGATCTGAGTCCATAAGGACAGTCGCCGCGAATGGTGGTAATCGCATGCGACCCTATGCCTGTTCTTTTATGATGATTGCAAAGTAGATCACGAGTTTCTGGAGAAATTTGCACACGCTCTGGCGCATCAGGCAAAGCTTCCCATTTCTCAAGAATATAGTCGAGATGCTTTCTATGAATTTTCTTTTTTCTACCGTCAATCGCGTGAATGATTGTGTAGGCCGTAAGACCTTCCGGTCTTTCCCTGCGTGTGTTTTTAAGCAGTCCTATCGCTTTGACGTTAGTTCGTTTTTGATGCGCCTTTAATATCTGCCTTATCTTGTCCGTAATGGTGATGATATCATCGAATGCCATATGCCTCTCTTAATTTTTTGTCATGATGTAAGGGATTAGATCATGGTTAAGCGTGAGAAAATCAGCAATGTTTTTGTCAAAGTCAAAAGCGTTAATTTGCGATGCGGTGAACAGTGGGGAATAAGAAAGCTCGTGACACTGTTCAATCATATTAATAATCGTATCACGATGATTTTTAAGACTTTGCTTTCGAACATCATAGGTAATCATAATACTTTGTGCGCCGCGAATTGCTGCTGCTAATTTCTGAAGACCGGGAGCCAAGGCTGTGGCAACAATTGTGTGTTCTGTTTCGACGAAAAAATCAGAACCTCCGAGAAAGGAATAAGCTCCTGTTTCCTTGATTGTATAGGGATGCCTGTCTTGTGTATGATGTATCTTTAAAATAGCTTGCAAAATGTCAAAAGCGGCCTGTCCGGGGTATACGCTATTCATTGCTGCGCAGACATCGACCAAGGCATTCAGATAATATCCAATCCCCAAAAATCGCTCATCTTCATTTAATGATGGTGTCTGAATAGCCTTGCTCATATGCACTGCTAAAGCATCTGCGATAGCCCTAACGGTTGCTTGCTCATAATGCATATTTTCAAGGGTAAAATGGGTGATTTTATGCAATTCAATATAGATCGCCTGATGGGGGAGTGATTGCTCCAGCATAAAATTATGTAGGCGTAGAACAGCTTCTCTGACTTCAGTACTTTCACTGTGCAGAGACTTTAAGTTCGCATCAAGAACCAAGTCCATTAACTCCATACATCCATCATAGATGATCTGTCGTTAATATTTTATTAGGAAGCGTTTTACGTAATTGACTATTTTACAAACTGGGAGTCTAGGTCGAAGACGTATAAAATTTAGCTCAAATTTACCTCAAATACATTCCATAATTAAAGTCATCTTCACTTAAATCCAGCACAATAGGAATACAAAAAAAAGACATTTGAGAGCATCATAAATGGCAAAAGCACCGGAAAGACAGAGTATTCGCGAAGAATTTACATCAAGGGCTTTTGACGTATCCCGCGTTCGTGCTGCGTTTATGACAACAGCCAGATTTATTGAAGAACAGCACGACCACGGTAAATCCATCCAAGGATTGATGAATGCTTTTGAAGGTCTTGACCTTGCCAATCTTCTCGGTGGGCGCATAGCGGTGACGGGCGCGGCAAAAACGATAAAGGAAAGCACCGCAGCACAAAAACGCGCAGACAAAGATGCAGAAGACTGGGCGTTCTATCTCAACCTCATTCAAGATGGTCAAGTTGGGCATTACATTGCCAATGAAATCTTTGATAATAAAACTGATTGGGAAATCTTTCAGGTCGTCGCGGAGATTGAAGCAGCGACCGGCGACAGTTTTGAAAACTATGCGAAGAGCATTCTTGGTGAGGATAATGTACCAAAGCGCTTAGAGGATGAAAGTGATTCGGATTATCAGCGCCGGGTCTTGAAAGCAATAGCAGTCGAAATTATTGACCCGCATACCGGTCAAATCAAACCGCAATATGCGGATGATCCGGTGGCGAATATTATTCGTGACCACAAAGTCTATAAAAAGACTGTACAAAAAGTACAACAGGCAGACGCTGATTACTCCAAAGGCGATAAAGAAGCTGCTTTCAAAAAAATTGATGAATCTTCGAAAAACACAGCGGGAGCCACTACGGTTATTGTCGAGACACAACACGAAGAAATTGCTGAAAGAGGCGGAGAGGGTTATAACAAAAACAGAGACAAAGAAATAAATAAGACTACACAAAAAGATAGCGATGATGGCTTTGTCGGTTTTGCCAGCACATCAACAAAGTCTGAGATTAAAGTCGAAGCGCCAGCGGGGAAGGCCTTTAAAACTGCTGTAGTTGATACAACCGAACAAGAACAAAATGCCCCTGAGATCAAGCCGAACGATTTTATTTTAAAAAGTTAAATTGAGATATTTTTAGCCCGGATCGGGAATAGGCTTATCGAGTGGGGCTTGCGCTAATTCTTTAACAATTTTTAATTGTTGTACGACATCTCCCATGGCTTTTAGCCCCTGTTTCACACTTTTAACCTCAGTGCCATTTCCTGCACCGTGTATCAGATGACCTATATGATATGTCATACCGGAATATTTAGTATCATTCGGGCTTAAGAAATATTGAGCATCAACGCCGTAGCGTTCTTTGAATAAATTCACGACTGCCTGACCAAATTCATCAGCAGATTTGAAATGACGGTTCGGAATATCTTGTCCTACATGGATAACAATCCCAACACCATAATGACTAACGGCGTATTTATTTGCGCTGCGTGTAGCTTCTATCAATTTCGTTATTTCTGTACTAGTAGCAGTTTTTTGTAATGGTTCACCAGCAAAAGCTTTATCGGCATCATTCGCAACGCTAGCAAAAGTCAGCCCCGCAGCAACGAGTATCCCCATACCAGCGGATGTCCAGTCCTTCGCTATTTTTGGCGGTGCCATATGTGTCTCCAACCGTTTATCGGTTTCAGACACACCCTCGGTTAACTTTCTTGTTCTTATTGATGTTTTTGTAACATAAAATATCAATTCAAGTAAAGAAGTTATTGTATTGATATTTGTCAAGTGTCTATGGTTGTTCATCAACCAAGGTTAGAGAACATATTGATTTATATATTACATAACTATAAAAATATACTTGTATTTTCCGTTTTCTGCGGCTTTCCAGCGATTTTTAAAAGGAGATATGAAAATTATGCGCGCCGTTCACAATCCTTCGTATGTGAACAGATTGAGAGGTTCTCATGAGCGTGTGGAACGGGGTTCTACGCCCGGCGGCTCCCATAGGGCGAAAGATCGGTTATGCCCGTGTCTCAACGGTAGATCAGAATCTAGATCGCCAAATTGATGCGCTTACAAATGTTGAATGTGATGAGGTCTTTAGCGACCATGGTGTTTCTGGAAAAAATCATTCACGCCCGGGCTTGGATAAAGCTATGGCAACATTGCGCAAAGATGACATGTTGATTGTATACAAGCTAGATCGCTTGGGACGTTCAGTCACACATCTCTCGCAGTTGCTTGAGCATTTTGAGCAGAATAATATTCATTTTTGCTCTCTGACTGAAGGGCTTGATACCAGCACATCAGGTGGCAAAATGATTTACCATATCTTTGCTGCCGTTTCTCAATTCCACCGTGATTTAATTTATGAAAACACCATGAACGGTTTGGAAGCCGCGCGTAAACGCGGACGTGTGGGAGGGCGCAAGTTTATCTTAAGCGATGATGACGTGGCCCGGGCGTTTGTTGCAATCTGTGAAGGCCGGCAGACCTGCAAAGAAGCTGCCAAAGCGCTCGGCGTTTCACGTGTCACACTGCAACGTGCCTTCCATCGCTATGGGTATAATTGGCAGTTGTATATCTAAAGCAAGGTTACAGGTCAGATAGAAATAGAGCCATTACTGCTTTTTAAGTTCATTATTCCTTTTTTTGATTTTCTCTTGATATTGTTTTTTATATGCAGGTTGATTTCTGTTTGTGTATTGGGAGTCTCCAAATATTTCATAGTAGATTTCGCAATTTAATGACCAATATTTAGCTTGGGTTCTGAAACAGTATAGTTTTGCAAATTCTTCACATACTAACCGCATAGCTTCTTTTCGACGGTAATCATTTACGGGTTGATTTAAAGGACCTGATATACGCAAACCTTTTACAAATATGTCAGCAGTTTGTATATGAGCTGCTTTTTTATTCATAGTTTTATCTTTTTTAGTTACGGATTCATCCGCGAACTTTAATGCAATAGTGCTAGCAAGAATCGTGCTAGTGCATCTTAGTTTTTCATCTGAAAATTGGTGCATATTTTTCATGCTTAATTTATCAGGTAGCTGGAAACGTTTTTCTTTAAGTCTCCCAATAGTAAGCTTGTAATGTTTTTTGCGAAATTTCCAAAACTCTCGCCTTGCCTCGGTGAATTGCGAATTTTGACTTCCGATTTGAACAACCCGACAATTTAAAATATCTAGTTCCGATATCCGTTTATCAATTAGCTTTATATTCTGTTGAACTGTTGTAGGGCTAACACCTACCTTTATACCTATTTCTCTGACACTCTTGTTATAAATGTAGTTTCGGATTAATTTTTCAACTTGAGTATTGTTTAAAGGACTGTTGAATAAGTACTTATTGGCTTTTTTATTCAAGCGGCGCAATACCATGCTAAAACCTCACTGTAATGCTTGTCATAATTTTACAATATTGACAAATGATGTAACTACTAGTGGTACATAAAATTTAAAAATAATATCATTTTTGTTTACGTCTAATGATACACGGGTTTATTGAAAGTCACATTAAAATAGAAATAAATTATTGTAATATATAATAAAAAAATAAAAAAGTATATTTGTCATTATAATAATGTATAAAAACATCAAAATTTAAAAATACTTCTACTAATACATTAAATAAAAATATATTGCGTGAATTCATATGTCTAAGGCAGTTATTAGCTTATAGTGTGTTTTAAACGTAATTTCTAATCATATTGAGTGTAGGAGGACTTTTGATGACATATAAAAGTAATCTGAATCTAGATCATTCATTCACAAATTATTTTCTACGAACATTTCTTTTCGTCTTTTAGTGAATATTCATTTCATTTCCAATTTCATGTTTCAAAGATATAGCTACTAGTCTGGCAATAAAGGCTTGCGCTTGCCTTTCGAACAGTCAGTGAAAAAATAAAGGAGACTTATGTATGCTTTTTTCCTTAATTAGAAACAATTACCAAAATGACGACAACACATCGATACCTACTGATTGGACTATTCCATGGCGTGACATTGATATGAATTTCTGAATCATTAATTTGGCCGGAAGTGCACATTTTTTCAAAGCACTACTGGCCATTGAAACATCGAATAGAAAAAGGAGAAATAAGGAGACATTAATATGAGCTTGCAACCAACAATTATTAATAATGATAATCACATTACATTTTTAACAATTGAAGAAAGTAAGAACCCTTTCATAGTTAGAGCTTTGCGAAATTTGGGATATTGCATTTTTTTGAAGGAAAAGATAAAGCCGAGTGATGCCCCATCTTTTTTGCTTAATGAATATTCAAAATCTAAAGTAATTATTATTGATGAGAAAAGACAGGAATTTAAGTGGCCAGATCCCCTCTTCGTTCCTAACTGGAGCCTATTTGATAGAAGCGCAGATGAGTACAATGAAAAATGTCGCCAATGGGTTCGAAAAACATTTTATACCGCTGTTCCGAATACAGTGCTCCCTCGTATAAGCAGTAAATATCGTTGTTTGTTTCGTTGTTTTTCGACTTTAATCTTGGCCGCAAATCCGGAAATGAGTCTACGAGTTCCCCGGCATAAAAAATAATTTTCGAATACAAAAAATGAGCTCAAGCATTAAGTATTCTATAAAATTATTAAATAAAAATTTTTAAACTTTACCGCTGGTCAGATAAAGTTGTGCTAAAAAAATATGAATAAAAAAGTGAGGAAACTCTTGATGAAGCTGAGTAACAGCCACATTCCTCACTCACCAAAACTACCCATAAAAAATTAAATCAATTACAACATTTGAAAAGATCTCAAATGAAAAAATTGTCTTGCTAAAACGCAAGTCAGTTAACGCTCCCCCTCACCTTATAAACAGACTGAAAGGTTAGCCCCATGGCGCTTAGTATAAAAAGGGAAGACTATGGTGATGCGCCCTCATCACCAGACATCAAAAAAGATGTAATTTCAAAAATGATAGGCATGGATGATGCTTTAGCAAAAGTGAAAGCTTATGCAATTTCAGTATTTCAACGCTTTACCGGATTTGACCCTGAAGACGTAAAGCAGACGGAAACTGAGCTTTTAGCAGAACAAAGCCGCCTACAAACGGAAGCTGAAAAGATGGATAAAGAGCTTGAAGGCACCGATGAATTTGTCGAAAGACCAACAGATGAGCCGTTAGCGGAAAACGCTACAAGCTATAAATTAAAGATCGGTCTTGGCTTAGGGCTGAGCGCCATTTCTGCCCCAATGTTGGTGACAACAATGGCTGGCATTGTAACTCAGAGCACACGCTTTGAATTTATCATAGAAGCACCTTGGAAAGCGATTTTATTCATTTTCCCAATCTTGCTCATGGTCTGGGTTTTGGCCGAGAAACACGATGATATGAGAACCGAAGGTGAGCAAAGAAACTTTCGTGACCTGCTGAACAATATCACCATTTATGGCTTTTTATGCTGGAGTGTTTGCTTCGTTTTAGTGAACGTCGTTGGCGGAAGTTCAGATGCGTTTAGTGCACCATCGCAGGTCATTGAAACAGCTTTTGTGCTGCAATTGATTTCTCAAATTTTTCTTGAAGTGACCGGCGGTGCTGCTGTTAAAATCTCCCTTCTCAAACTTTATTACGGCACTTTCAAAACGGTTCAAGTGACGAACCTTCCCTTCGAAGCTCTGAAAAGGCGGAAACTGGCCAATGAGACAGCCCTGAATGAAGTGCGTGGTGATTTGCGCATTATTCGCCGGCATCGCTCATCCCATAAAGCTTCTCAGGATGAATATATCGCTGAATGCGAAGCTTATTTCAATCAATTGCAAAAAGAGCAAGCCGCTCAAAACCGTGCGTCTTCAACCGCTGCTGCAGCTGCTGCGGCAGATTATCAATTGAAAATGGTTGTTTCTAATTAGGAGTTAAAATCATGAATTGGAATATGAAAAATCTTTTAATGACAGGGTTTGTTGCAAGCGCTTTGGCTCAAGGCAGCCTTCCTGTGAAAGCTGAAACCTACGGCGTCGTGCTTCCCCTCATCACATCAAAGCACGATCAAATGATTATTAAAAAGACCTTGAATGAGATCATCGTAAAACGAGCTAAGCCCAATGATAAAATTATCATTCATGACGGTGTTGGTAACCGTCTTATCGCAATTGCTGAATTGCCGGATAGAAAAGTCCTTCGCTTCCCAAAGCTGCGCATGAAATATGCCCGGCAAGCCTTTGCAAAAGTTGTGTCGTTTATGAGCATGCCGGATTATCCAAGCGATCATGCACAACCCTATCAAATATTTAGTACCTTGGCAGATGAGGTGCGCAATCTTTATCCAAAGGAAAAACTCTATGTTTTGTATATGGGCTCACTGTTAGCACATGATGAAAGGGCTGCAGATATGTCAATGTTGAACGGCTATTACCCATCAGATGCCCATTTAAAAGTTGATGGTTTCGTATCTCCTTATGGGATTGCAGACAGACCAAACGCTCAAAACAATACGACCTATCATATTTGCAATACTGATGACCGGTTTACTAGCCGTGAGCATTACAAGGCAGTGCATCGGTTCTGGAGCTTAAGCGTAAGCGGCCAAGGCGGTAAACTTGCCACGTTTACCAATGATATGGGCATTTGCTTAGCCAGGTTTTTAAAAAACAGTCAGCCGGCGGTGAGCTTCACGCCGCATCCATCTGAGACCAAACCAGAAATGCTGCAGGTTAAAGCGCCTAAGGTCACTGTTAAAAAAACATCACAAGTAAGAATCACTCGCCGTGAAATGCCACAAGCTCAATTAACGAAGAGACAAGGCGCACGTTTTTTAGCAACGGACGTTCCCATTGAAACAGGAGCAGCTTCAAAAACCATTGGCTTGGCTAAGCTTGGCATTAGGTGGGACAAGGAAATTGACCTTGATATTCATGTAATCGCATATCCCGGCGCTAAGAGTTTGTCTTACATGAACCCCAAAAATGACGAAGGACGTTTTGATAAAGATTGGCGCGGCTCACCGAATGACCAGCATGCTTATGAATATGTTGAGTTTAATACACCACTTGATTTGAAGAAGATGAAAGTATTTGTGAATTTTTTCGGTGGGCGCGTGGTCGGCGGTGCCCGTGGTGTTTTGAGAATATGGCTTGAAAATCAGGGCGTTTGGGAAAAGAGCTTTGTGATACCCGCAAGTAAGGGCAATCAGGGAAAAAACTCAAAACAACATTGGGTTTCTATTTCGCCAAAAGAAGTTCTTCGATTAGCCAATATAGGGAGATAAGAAGATGAGTATCACACGTCCCTCTTACAAAGAATGTGCGTTTGCAAACATGCAAGCTTTAGGTGCTTTTGTGAGCGTACTGATATTCCAACATTTCTGGAGTTTACAAGCTGGAATTTTTAAATATTTTGTTCTCTTCATCACTGGAATTTTAGTCGCAAAACTTGGTTGGCAAGCAGTTTGGAATTTTTATGAAGATTACCGAACCAGATTGGCATGGATTAAAGCACAACGTCCTGCAACAGAAAAACATGATGGCCGCTATGCTACTTATGAAGAAATGAAAAAGGCCGGTATGTATGAACCTAAAGGGCGCATTCTAGGGCTTGATGATGAAGGGCGACTGCTCTTCATACCTCATAAACTGAAGCCCTCATTCGAATACATATTAAGTCCGCAAGGCAGCGGTAAGACGTCAACACGTTCGATCAATTCCTCACTTCTTTCAGCCCTGGTTTGCAAGCGTGACAGGAGGGTTTCTAATGACTGAAATACCCCCAGCAGTCTTTATAAATGATTTGAAAGATGAAATCGTCCCCGTTCTTGAAAAAGGATGGAAGCAGTTTGATGTTGACGTCAAACTTTGGGCACCAGCAGGCAGTTCATCAAAGCTGTTTTCTCATACCAATTATAATTTTTTGGAAGCACCCATTGATTGTTATTGGAATGATGATTATGCAACTGAAAATATAGGTGCTTATTTCAGAAGCCAATTAGATATTACCAATCCCCCTCCAGCCCCTGATGCAATGAACGTGTTTTTTAGCGGATTTGGACGCCGGACAGCGCAAGCACTTGGTAGTGAGTTAATCATCAATGAACCAGAAATCGCAACCCACGCAGAAATCTTTAAGATCTCCTCAGATCCACCGCGAGCCAAAGAGCTCATGCGAAAGGGAGCGATGCGTAAATTCTCAGAGCATGACTTCTTTGCAAATGATTCAACACGGGCTTGTAAAGCGGTCTTATCAGCTTGTGAGGGGAAAAACCAACATCATTTTGCTGATTTTCTAAGTTACGTCTCAAACCCGCTCGTCGCCTTCGATGAAAGCGGCTATTTGGGGCAATCCGGACGCCACGCTGTTGAGCGACTCTCTGACATTCGAAAAGGGTCGAAACCAGAAGTAATCGTATGTAGCATCCCTCTCTCTCATTTGAGTGACATGCGCATACCAATTAGTTTGTTCGCCAATGCGATTTTTACAGCCATAAAAATGCACCCCCATGGCCGCGCTGTACACGCAATCTTGGATGAGTTCACAGCGTTGAATTTGCCCAATTACCATAAAGACGTAATCACGCTAAGAGGGTTAGGTTGCACGTCAGAAGTTTATGTCCAAAGCAAGCACGCCTTAGCCGATGCAACATCAGATAAAGCAGAAGCTACAATTTTTGATCAAAGCGACATCGTCACTTATTCAGCAATCACAGATTACAAAGTCGCCAGTGAAATCAGTTCAATGATTGGCTCAACAAGTAAGAAAGGCTTTAGCGCCAATGTCGGAGATCGCTTCAGCGAACTAAGTTTTGGTGTTCAAGATGTTGATGTGCCGCTTATTACGCCGCAAGCTTTAATGGCACTCCCGAAGGATATGCAGTTGATTTTTGTGCGCGGTATGCGTCCGATCAAAGCGAAAAAGCTCCCATATTGGGATCTAAAGGGTTTCCGCGAATTTACATCTGATAACCCCTTGGAAGGTCCGATGCCAGCCTCTGAAGCCAAAGCCGAAATTAAAATAAATAAGCAGAGTGTGGAGGTTATTTGGCCCAAAGTGCCTGCGACATTTTCTAAAGCAACAAAAGAGCAGAATAGCTTCCTGAAAGCAATTAACCCGGCGTCTTTTCTTTGGTTGTTGATCGCATTCCCGCTGTATTTGAGTGCTATAGGTTGGTTCAATATTCCCTTACCAGCTTTGAGAACCCAATACACCTATTCTGGCAGCTATACCGCACCGCGAATTCATAGATGTCAGTATATTGCCCTAAATGGCGCACGGTTTAGACGTGCGACAGGCCAATGTTCTTTGATCTCATGGGATTATGGAGGGGCGCTATGAGGTCACTTCGTTTTCGTGCGGTCAAGCTCCTCTTCAATCATTGTAATATGATTTTGAAGCACGTCCTTCATGCGCAAAAGTTGGGAGTACCAGATGGTTGCATTCTGAGGGGTCAATTGACCTTTCGGAACAATAAGCTTGATGAGTTTTTCAAACAAAGTCTCAGCAATCATAACCCGTGGAATTTCAGCTTGTTGCATAAGAGAGATCAATTGATCCACATGGCCTTTAGCAATTTCACGGTTTTTATTTTTGGTGAAATGACTAAGCGAGAGATTGCTATTCGCCGGGGTTTGAGTGTCGTCCATGAAACAAGCATATCAGAAAATAAATTCACTCTGCAAACTTTAATGAAAGGAGGAGGCTAATGGCACGACGGTTTGAAGAGTTTTATAAAGCAGAAAAAGGCACGTTAACAGCCGAATTCCAAAAACAAAATCCGGATTATTTCAGTGTGTTGCAAAGTCGTCCAGAAGACCTAAGAAGGGTGGTCAAAATTCTTGAGCATACTGAAGAAACGGTCAAGGCTCATGAGCTAGAACAAAAAGAAATTCATCAAATGCGCGTTGGTGAAGAGGCCGTGCGTATCTTTGAGGAACGGGCAGAGCATTTGGGGCTCGTCGCTGATGAGGTGAAAGCCGATATTATATCAAGTCCTTCACTTCTAGAAGAAGCCAGAAAACGCATCACCGAATTAGAAAAATCAGAAATCCAAGACATTCGCAAGAATGGAGAAACCGCAGCAAAAGTCATTTCAGAAATGGCAACATCACATCAGAAAGGACACATGATGAGTGAAGAAGAAATGAAACATTTTAAAGCAGAGCTACATGAAGCAGTTGACACAGCTCAAAAAGCAAGAACCCAGGCTTCCAAGCTATTTTACAACGAAAGAGAAAACCTGATCGAACAAGCAAAAGCCTCCGGCTCCCAAGAACCAGAGAAAGATGTCGGCAGCGCGCAAGCTGAAATCAAAAGAAACATCGATAAACAAGAGCATAAAGATATTCATGCTGTGTTTGAAAAATATGGCTGGGAAAGAGGCAAGAAAGCGGTTGAATTTAAAGACGGTCCTGAGCCTGTAAAGGACGAGCATGCGCGAGAAGAATTGGTGAACCATGTTCAAAACTATGTTGAAAAAAATCTCAGCCAGGACACTGAAACTGTAAGCCAAGATGAGAGTCAAACAATTGAACCAGCCCACGAAGAGGACGTAACGCCAGAGCACTAACAGCACACCAGTGAATGCAGTGGCCTTAAAATTAGCTAGGCCGAAACGAAACTATGTTCTATATATGTTCTCAGAAAAAAATGTAAGGAGTTTTTGATGAAAGGACAGAAATATGATAAGACATTAAAGCATGCACTTGGGCTAAATTACACCCTGCCCAGCATACCGGTGAGCCAACTGGCTGACACCGATGCAAAGGTTGAGGCGATAGTAAAGTTTATCGCCAAACGTGCTGCCGAAAGTGATTACGCCGAGCTCTTGCGGGCAATCAAAACAGATGACAACGCCGACAATTAACAGGAGCCAATCACATGAAAACCGCCATTTACGCCCGCTATTCCACAGACATGCAAAGTGAAGCCTCAATTGAGGATCAAATACGCATTTGTAAAATGAGAGCTGAAAAAGAAGGCTGGGACGTCGTTCAGAATTATACTGATTACGCGTTAAGTGGCGCAAGCATGATACGCGCAGGAATTCAAGGGCTAGTGCAGGATGCACTTGCCCAGAAATTTGATATTGTTCTGGTTGAAGATTTAGATCGTATCTCCCGTGATATGGAAGACATCGCCGGGTTTTATAAACGAATGGAATTTTCTAATATCAAAATCATTACCTTATCCGATGGTGTAATCACAGATTTGCACATTGGGCTAAAGGGCACAATGTCTGCGCGCTTCTTAAAAGATTTAGCTGATAAAGTTCGGCGTGGTCTGAGAGGTCGTGTTGAAAATGGAAAGTCCGGTGGCGGGAAATGTTATGGGTATGATGTGATCCATAGAACAAATGCTAATGGCAGCATTGAAGTCGGTGAGCGAAGAATCAATAAAGAACAAGCCGCCATAGTAAAACGTATCTTTTCCGAATATCTCAAGGGGCGCTCGCCCAAGAAAATTGCCGTGAGTTTAAATGAAGATGGAATTGCCGGCCCTTCTGGCAGACCATGGGGGCCAAGCACGATCTACGGGAACCGTGAACGTGGAACAGGCATTCTTAATAACGAGCTCTACATTGGGCGCATGATTTGGAACCGTTTGAAATATGTGAAAGATCCTGACACCCGCAAAAGAGTTTCACGTTTAAATCCAAAAGAGGATTGGGTTATTAAGGACGTGCCTCATCTTCGTATCATTGAGCAGGACTTATGGGATCGTTTAAAAGCAAAACAAGGTGAGTATAGTAAAAAGGACAATCAGAAGAATGCAAAGAAACGTCCTCCTAAATTACTTTCATATCTTATAAAATGCGGCGTTTGTGGCGGTGGATGCTCAATGGTGTCACAAAGCCACTATGGCTGTTCGACAGCCCGGAACAAAGGTACTTGTAATAATCGCCGGACAATAAAAGCCGAAGCTCTAGAGTTGACGGTAATAAACGCCCTGCAAACTCATCTAATGGATAAAGACTTATGCGCTAAGTTCTGCCGCGAATACACAGAACATTTAAATGAATTACGCAGGCAACAAAATCGAGCACGTAGAGACTATGAACAAGAGCTTATCAAAATCAATCGTGAAAATGATAAGCTTGTGGCAGCTATTCTTGATGGCGTGTCAGGTGCGGCTTTGAAAGAAAAAAGTGAATATATTGTCAAGCGCCGGAAAGAGTTGGAAGATATTCTCAATAATATTGAGGAAGCACCTGTTATATTCCATCCCAATATGGCGAGCCGGTATCATGAGGAAGTCTCAGGACTGATAGAGGCATTAAATAATCAAGACCATCGAGAAGAGGCTGCAGAACTTATTCGTGCCCTTGTCGATAAAATCGTGTTGACACCAACTGAAGACGATACAGGTCTTTCAGTTGATCTCATCGGCGATCTAGCAGGTATACTGCTGATGGCCACAAAAGGCGACAAATTGCTTGTAGAGAGCGGTTTGTCATTCATTAACCAGTCTCGACAAGACGATGATTCCGTAAATAAGGATGATATGGTTGCGGGAGAGCGCAATACCCAGAAGCTATTAGATAGTTCTGTAAAGCAGGATAAGCTGGTTGCGGGGACATGCAACCAGCTTTACCTGCTCTTTCAGGCAAGAGACATCCGAGCGCTCAATGAAGGTAGTGTAACTACTTGACATAAATTATGTTTTTCGTTTTGCGTGGTTGTCTCAGAAATTGAGATGGCAGTTAGAAATAAGAAAGAGACAAAACCTTTTTCACTCCGATTGACCTTTGAGGAGCGTGTTGAATTAGAAAAGTCAGCAGCCGGTATGCCGGTGGGTGAGTACATCCGCACCCGGCTTTTTGACGGCTCAGAAGTCCCGCGTCGCACGCGAGGAAAGTTTCCTGTAAAAGACCACAAAGAGCTAGCACAAGTGCTTGGTTTGCTCGGCCAATCACGCTTGTCGAGCAATCTGAATCAGCTCGCAAAAGCAGCGAATAGCGGAACACTACCCGTCACACCAGATATGGAGGCAGAACTAAAACGTGCCTGCCATGAAATCCGAGAGATACGTGAGCATCTGATTAAGGCCTTAGGCCTTAAATCAACTGCAAAGCCTTCAGGGTCAAGCATTAAGCCATGATCTTGAAGGGATCACAGCGGGCAGGGGCCAAACAACTTTCAAAGCACCTCTTGAATACCCGTGATAACGAGCATGTCGAGTTGTTTGAGTTGCGCAGCTTTGTTGCCAACGATCTTGAAGGAGCGTTGCAAGAAACAAAGGCCATTAGCCGTGGCACACGCTGTAAGCAGTTTATGTTTTCACTGAGTTTAAACCCGCCGTATGAGGCCGAGGTTGATGATCGGGGTTATGTACAGGCAGTTGACCGTGCCGAAGAAGTTCTTGGGCTGAAAGATCAGCCACGCGCGATCGTTTTTCATGAGAAACACGGTCGCCGTCACGCGCATGTTGTGTGGTCACGCATTGACGCAAACAAAATGACGGCGATTAATCTGCCTCACTTCAAGACCAAACTAAAGACACTCTCTCGAGACTTATTTCTTGAGAATGGATGGAAGTTGCCCAAAGGACTGCAAGAAGGCCATCAGCGTGATCCACTTTCCTTCACATTAGCTGAATGGCAGCAAGCACAGCGCGCAAAAATGGAACCAAAACTTCTCAAAGCCATGTTTGCTGATATCTGGTCATCTACCAGCAGTGCAAATGACTTACAGGAAAAACTAGCTAAACGAGGTTTCGTACTTGCAAAAGGGGATCGTCGTGGTCATGTCGCCATAGACTTTCGCGGAGAAATCTATTCGCTTGGGCGTTGGATGCCGGTCAAGACGAAAGAAGTTGCGATTAAACTTGGCGAAGCATCTAAACTACCAACAGTGGATCAAGCCAAAGAGATGATAGCAAATCGCATGACTAACGCACTTTCTGACTTTATCAAACAAGTTGAGACTGATTTGGAGAAATCCCGTGCAACTTTTAAGCTACGCAAGGACTGGATCGTTCAGAAGCATAGAACGGAACGCAAAAAGTTACGTGATAATCAAAAAGTCCGCGGGCAGCGTGAGAGCCTGGCGCGGGCAGCACGTTTACCGCGCGGTCTTAAAGCTCTATGGAGTTGGCTCAAAGGTCAATACGCTCATTTGCGAATGGAAAACAAGTTAGATGTGAGCCGTAGTGAACGACGCGATCAGGACGAACGCAAGGCACTTTTCGCCCAGCATAAACAAGAGTTCCGCAGCTTACGCACTGAGCTTCAAATCGCACGTGAGGAACACGCTGAGCATCTGACAAAGCTCAATGTTGATGTTGCACATTACATGCAGATGACAAAGTCAGAAAGAGGTAAGTCAGCTAAACGCCCAAACAAGAATATACAACGACAGCAAAATCCTTCACTGGGGCTGTGATTGCAGTTTAAACTCTTCGCTTGAGATAGAGGCTGCTTTTCCCTCAGCTTCAGCCGAAAAATTTATGCCTTCAGAATTCGTGCAGTTGACCCTGGCTGTGTAAAAACGCAAATGATGTTATAATTCTCTTACTTTTCTAAAGGGAGG
Organism: Hyphomicrobiales bacterium; assembly: GCA_017640685.1. Lineage (GTDB taxonomy): Bacteria > Pseudomonadota > Alphaproteobacteria > Rhizobiales > HXMU1428-3 > HXMU1428-3. The sequence goes on along the minus strand of JAEPQF010000013.1, from coordinate 15,676 downwards.
GTTTCATGAAGCGATTTATTGAAGGGCTAGATCGACATCAGGCGACACTTTTTCCCGAATGTTTAGAAGACTGGATTAAAGAAGACAATCCAGTTCGGGTTATTGACGCTTTTGTTGATGCGCTTAATCTCGGTGAATTGGGTTTTACCAGCGTTGATCCCAAGACGACGGGCCGTCCCTCTTACCATCCGTCTATTTTACTCAAGCTCTATGTCTACGGTTATCTCAATGCGGTGCAATCGAGCCGCCGTTTGGAACGTGAGGCAGGACGCAATATTGAGCTTATGTGGCTAACAGGTCGTCTCGTTCCGGACCACAAAACCATCTCTGACTTTCGCAAGGATAATGGTGTTGCGATCAAAAAAGTCTGTACCCAATTTATTGAACTTTGTCGCAAATTGGATTTACTGACCAAAGCCAGCGTTGCCATTGATGGCAGTAAGTTCAAAGCTGTTAACAATCGTGATCGCAACTTCACCAAGAACAAGGTGACCCGGCGGAGAAAACAAATCGAAGAAAGCGTTGCCCGTTATCTGCACCAGCTTGATAGTGCTGACCGGCAAGTTCCAACCGAAGCACTCTTAAAAAAGCAAACACGCCTCAATGAAAAGATCGCCAAACTTCAGGAAGAAATGCAACGCTTGGACGTTCTTGAACAACAGATGTTAAATGAGCAAGATGAACAAATATCGTTGACCGATCCAGATAGCCGTTCGATGGCAACAAGTGGGCGCGGTTCTGGCGTTGTTGGCTATAATGTTCAGACTGTAGTTGAGACAGAAAACCATTTAATTGTTGCTCATGAGGTAACGAATGTTGGTCATGATAGATATCAACTTGCCAATATGGGCAAAAAGGCAAAAGCAGTATTGCAAACTGATAAGCTGGATGTCGTTGCCGATCGTGGTTATTTTAGCAGCATCGAAATTCTGGCCTGTAAGCAAGCGGATATTATCGTGACCTTACCCAAACCACAGACGACAAATAAGGCGAAGGAGGGCGTTTTTGTTAAAGCTGATTTCCGCTATAGTCCTGATGATGATATTTACATTTGTCCTGCAAATGAAGTGTTGCGATTTAGATCTCACAAGCGTGAACGTAATGGTCTCAAGCTACGACGCTACGCAGCCAAAGGTTGCAACGGAGATGGCCCTTCATGTGCTGGCTTATAATTTGACAAGAGTGATGAACATCGTTGGCATTAAACCGCTGATGGCCGCGATCAGAGCATAAACCGGCTGATTATGATCGAAAGATCACTTCAAAACCTTTGAAAACGGCCACAGAAGCTTATTGAGAGATCAAGTGCGGCAAGTTGAGATGAAAATCATTTATGGCTAAGGTCAACAATGCCTGCCATTAAGGTGAAAACGTTTTCACACAACCAAGACCCATAGCGGTAAATCTAAGTAGGACTTCATCTGCTAATAACAACAATAGGGTGACATAAATGTTGTCGCTTAAAGTTCCTTACCTTGTTGTCGTTTATATGGTCGTTTTCTAATTGTAATTTTACCCTTTATATATGAGTTTTCAAATGCACCCTGTTTGTAATATCTTAATGAGTAATATGTAGTACATACAGCTGTAGCCAAGCTTCCTACTATGAAAATTGCCGCGGCCCAACCTAGTATGCTAGACGATACTTTGCGGGCTTTATAGAACAATATTAAACCTGCAACAAACATTGTCAGTTCCATGAGAAATGTTATTTCAACTAGAAATATTGCCATTTTAGCCTCCTGCTGTTGCAGGTTTAACAAGCCACCCGGCAACGATCACTTGAAGTAATGTTATCAGTGGAAAAAAACGAGAAATTTTCCAAGATTTTATCGTATCTTTAAGTACCATAATTATTGTTTCCCATAATGCTTTGTGTGATCTCCATTATCGTTGACAGTGTCTTTTTTCGTGTCATTTTTATTGCCGTCCGTCTCAGACATCTTTTCTTACATGTCTTTCATTTTGCCAATTGTTTTAGTTTCCGTCTCAGCGTATGCACTCACTAGCAAATTAATTGCAGCTGTAATCACTACTGCTTTAATGATTATATTCATGAAGATTCTCTTGTATCGTTAATTTGGATTGTCCCCTGACAAAACTGGAGCTTCTTTTATGCTCTAAGCACGGGCTCATTAAGTAATACGGTTTGTAACGCTTCATCCTTCAAAATTATTTAAATAAAAATATGAGGGCATTTTCAAAAGCATTTATTATGAACGATGAAATAAATTAGATATAGGGTGGCTACATCCGCTGGAAGGCAGAAGAATGAGATATAAGGCATATGACAGAAAGACCCGGACCACAACAATAACAGCGATCAGGGTCAACCCAAACTGTCCTATGTAAAAATATGTTGAAATCAGCGGTGGTGGGACAATCAAAAACACGTTGTAGAGTGCTGTTAGCAGCGGAACATTCAATTCACTGATTATAGCTTTTCTCTTAACGCTTCGTAAGGTGTTTTTCTATTGAATACACCATGAGATCGGTGGAAGTTATAAAATCGTTCCTATTCATCAAGCTTTGCCTCAAGATCACCTTTATAAGTTAGAAGTTGATAAAATCCTTGTCCGTGAGATCTATGCGATCGCTCGATTTTTCTATTTAATTGTGGCGTGCCGGGTTTGATGTAGGCATGTTGAATCCCTTTAACTTCAACATGCTTTTTATAAGCCTCTCTCCAACGATAAAAACTTGCTCGACCAACCCTAAAGTACCTACATATCTTTGTAACGTAACCAGTCTTATCAGCGTTTTTTAATTTGCGAAGTTTAGGTTGTATCTCGCGTTGATATTAGTTCATGAACATCTCCTTTATCCAATGATCTGGAGTTTAATGAAAATGTTCCGAGAGTAACAATATATCTACATATTACCAAGATGGGCATAACGCTCAGTTATTGTTGATTTCTTGTGACCTAATTGTTTTTCTATATGCAATAACTACCCCTAACTGAATTTTACTTATTTCGACGAATAATTAAAGACAAACTCCAACTCAAATTCTTGATTAAGTAAAACCCATAATTTACTATTTGAATTAATGTAAGTTCACTGGTTCATTTTAATGGTGCAAATCGACGTGCCGCAACCGCAAGACGTTTGCAATAACAGAAACAGAAGATAAACTCATTGCAGCTGCTGCGATCATGGGAGACAATAGCCAGCCGGATAAAAGAATAGCAAGAGATATGCATGGCGGTAAGAAATCCCTGGCGTGAGCAATCAGCTACGTCCATGCAAATCTTCTTTGGGAGCATAGGCGATGGAGTGTAGCAGAAAGTCCCGCTTGCCCCACGTGTTGCCGATAATCTGAAACAATGTTTCCAGCTGCTCTTCATCGCTGACATCAAGCGGCACGTTGATGGGCACTTTTACCTTTTCTGCCAATGGGCGCACATAGGCTTCTGCTTTTTCATTGAGGTACGTGATTGCCCGCTCGGCACCGGCCTCATGGAAGGCTTTAGTGCAGCCCCATGCAATGGATCCACGTTGGCAATGCCAATAATCAATCCTTTCTTACCTGCTAGATACTTCATGGTAATTGGCTCACTCTTTAAATTTTCACCCGCCGCAGGCGCAGCGCATTCATTACTACCGAGACGGAAGATGCGCTCATAGCAAAGGCTGCAAACATTGGGCTGATTAATATGCCAAACATCGGGAATAAAAGCCCTGCCGCTACCGGCACACCGGCAGCATTATAGACCAGCGCAAAGAATAGATTCTGTCGGATGTTACGCATGGTCGCACGCACCAGGCGGCGAGCACGGACAATACCATCAAGATTGCCTTTGATCAGGGTAAAGCCTGCGCTTTCAATAGCGACATCTGCGCCGGTTCCCATGGCAATTCCTACATCGGCCTGCGCTAATGCGGGTGCGTCATTGACCCCATCACCGGCCATGGCAACTTTCAAACCCTGGTCTTGAAGCTCTTTAATGATTCGGGCTTTATCTTCCGGCAGCACATCGGCGCGAATCTCATCAATACCCAAACGCGCCGCCACCGCTTTTGCCGTGCGTTCATTATCGCCGGTCGCCATGATAATCCGAAAGCCCAGATCATGCAGTTCTTTTAGGGCTGCGGGGGTGGTTTCCTTGACCGGATCAGCCACGCTGACCAGCCCGGCAATTGCGTCATCAAGCACCACGAACATCACGGTTTCACCTTCATCACGCCGCGCATTGGCGGTTTCAACCAGCTTGCCGCTATCCAGACCCATATCGGAGATAAGCGCGGCATTGCCAAGTGCTACCGCATGGCCATCGACCACACCTTTTACGCCTTTGCCGGTAACCGCTTCAAAATCCGTGGCATCGGCCATGTCAACCTTGCGCTCTTCTGCGCCGCGCACAATCGCTTCTGCCAAAGGATGTTCTGAGCCGCGTTCTAATGAGGCTGCCAGGCGAAGCACCTCTGCCTCGTCATGCCCTTCTTCGGGCAACACCGCCACCAGTTTTGGCTTTCCTTCGGTGAGCGTGCCAGTTTTATCGACAATCAATATGTCCACTTTTTCAAAACGCTCCAGCGCTTCGGCATTTTTAATCAACACCCCGGCTTGTGCTCCGCGCCCGGTGGCGGTCATGATCGACATTGGTGTGGCAAGCCCAAGCGCACATGGGCATGCAATAATAAGCACTGCCACCGCTGCTACCAAACCGTAAGACAGCGCCGGAGCTGGCCCCCACATTGCCCAGCCAATAAAGGATAAAATAGCGACAACAATCACCACGGGTACAAAATACCCGGCGACCATATCGGCATATTTCTGAATCGGCGCACGCGATCTTTGCGCATTGGCAACCATATCCACGATTTGTGAGAGCATGGTATCTGCGCCCACCCGTGTGGCTTCAATGATTAAACTACCCGTGCCGTTGATGGTAGCACCGGTGACAGCATCCCCGGCGACCTTTTCAACCGGTACTGGCTCACCGGAGATCATTGATTCATCGACCGAAGAACGGCCATCCAGCACCTTGCCATCGACCGGCACCTTATCGCCTGGACGCACGCGCAATTTGTCACCTACCTGCACATCTTCAAGCGGGATTTCCTCTTCCGTGCCATCTTCGCGGATCACACGGGCGGTTTTTGCTGCCATATCAAGTAATGCCTTAATGGCTGATCCGGTGCGTTCACGCGCACGCAGCTCCATAATTTGCCCAAGAAGCACCAGCGTGACAATCACCGCCGCCGCTTCAAAATAGACACCGACATGGCCTTCTGCGTCACGGAACCCATCGGGGAAAATATCTGGCACCAGCACCGCCACTACACTGAAAATATACGCCGCACCCGTACCCATGCCGATCAGGCTAAACATATTGAGATTCATGGTGCGGAAGGAATGATATCCGCGCACAAAAAACGGCCAGCCCGACCATAGGATCACCGGTGTGCCTAACACCAACTCTATCCAAAGCGTGGTGCGCTCACCGAAAAACTCTCTGATGGCGGTTAGCCCAACAAAGGGTGACATCGCTAAAATCAGCAATGGGATGGTTAAAACAGTACCCACCCAAAAGCGGCGGGTAAAATCTACCAGCTCCGGATTCGGCCCTTCATCCTCACCAATAGCAGCCTTTTCCGGCTCAAGCCCCATACCGCAGATCGGGCATGACCCCGGCCCAGGGTTGCGCACTTCCGGGTGCATTGGACAGGTATAAACCGTGCCGCTAAATCCCTCCGGCACCTTATCATGCTTGCCACCTTTGACCGGCTTATCGCCGGAGGCGTGATGGTGGTCATGTGTTTCGCAGCATGAATGATCTTCTTTCTTTGCCGCTTTGTGCTGGTGTGAATGTGCCATTTAACTCTCCTGGTTTTGATATTGTCTGTGTAAGAAAATGCGTTCGCCGATGAAAATCAATGCCATGCCGATAATGGCAGCATAGATCACCATCATATCGGTGCGTGCTTTCACCATTAGGAATGCGCCCAGCACTACCACATCAAAGATGATGGCAGAAATCAGGATGAATCCGTTGGCGTTAATCTCTTTGCGCAAATAGCGGAACACGCCCCAATGCACGGCGATATCCATGGTGATATAGAAGATAGCACCCAGGGAGGCGATGCGGCTCAAATCAAAAAAGACCGTGAGGAACATGGCCAGCACCACCGTGTAGACCAGCGTATGTTTTTGCACATCTCCTGGCATACCAAGGTGGCTGTGTGGCACCAGTTTCATATCGGTGAGCATGGCCAACATCCGCGATACCGCAAACACGCTGGCAATTACGCCGGAGACGGTGGCAACAATCGCCAATATCACCGTAAACCATAGGCCAAATTCACCAAAGGCCGGGCGTGCGGCTTGTGCTAAGGCGAAATCCTTGGCAGCAATAATCTCTCCCAGGCTTAAATTGCCTGCTACTGCCAGTGCAACCAACACATACACCACCACACAAATAGCAATGGAAATGATAATGGCTCTGCCCACATTGCGATGAGGATCAATAATCTCCGAACCGCTATTGGTGATGGTGGTAAAACCTTTATAGGCAAGGATGGCCAACGCCATGGCAGCCAGGAACCCTTCAACGGAGGTTTCCGTGGTATTGACAGGGCTGACTTCAAAATTAAGACCGGAGAGCCACAAACCGGCCAACGCGAACACCGCAATGCCGCCGATCTTGATAAAGGCCATGATCAGCGAAAATGCTCCAATCATCCGGTTGCCGGCAATATTAATCAAAAATGCAAAGAATAGCAGCCCTACACCTAAAGCCGGAATCACCCAGCCAGCTGGCTCGGCATCAAATAGCTGGGTGCTGTACGTGGCAAAGGTTCGCGCCACCAGGCTTTCATTAATCACCATCGAAAAATACATGAGAAGCGCACTGGCAGCCGTCATCGTGGTGCGCCCATAGGCTTTTTCCAAAAACATGCCAATGCCACCAGCGGATGGAAAGGCATTGGACATTTTCACATAAGAATAGGCACTAAACGCTGTCACAATGGCAGCGGCAAGAAACACAACCGGAAAGAGCGAGCCTGCCAGCTCGGCCATTTGCCCGGTAAGTGCCAGAATACCCGCCCCAATCATCACGCCGGTACCCATGGATACCGCACCGACAACGGTTAAGCTGTTTTTCTTATAATTTGCCGATCTGCCATGCTTTGAATGATCCATAGTGTTTCCTGTTTTAGTATTAATCCGCCGTATTGCTCATCGGGTACTCTTTTTCATCTTCTGTTTTTGTGCAGCAGGAAGGTTTGGTTTCTTTCTTTACTTCCACTTCCGGCTTTGCCTGCTTTTTTGAGCTGCAGCAGCACCCACCGGATGCTGCTTGCTCATTTATTTGATTTTCTTTTACCTGATCCATAATAGACCTCCTTTGTTAGTTGCTAAATACGGTGCTCCATTTTGGAATGAAGGCTGGAACATGCGCCTTGTAATCATCCCACGCTTTGCCAAATCGTTCTTTGGAATCACGCTCTTCTTTTTTGGCTAAACGCCAATACATCACCACCAATATCGGGAACATAATCACCGTGATAATGGTCGGCCATTGCAGCAAAAAGCCAAACATAATGGCAACAAAACCGATATATTGCGGGTGGCGCATCTTGGCATACAGCCCGGTCACTGCGAGCTTTCCGGCACGCTGTGCTTTATAGAGCACATTCCAGGCTGCCGAGAGCATAATGAAGCCCAGGCCGATAAAAATAATGCTGGCTATGTGCAAAGGGTCAAAATGAGCATTCCCTTCGAATCCAAAAATCGTATGTAGCAAATGACCGTTTTCATGGGAGAGGAAATCCACCCCCGGATAGTTGGCGGTTAGCCAACCTGAAAACAGATAGATGGTGAGCGGGAAGCCGTACATCTCTACAAACAATGCTACAATAAAGGCCGAGAACGCACTGAATGAGCGCCAGTCCCGTTTGGTCTGGGGTTTGAAAAAACTAAAGGCGAAGATGATAAAAATCGCCGAATTAATGATAACCAATGTCCATAAGCCGTAAGCTGATTCTGTTCCATGCATGGTTACGCCTCCCTGTCATTATCGTTATCATCATGTTGGCGATGCTTCCCATGGCCACCATGCCCTCCATGCATAAATACATGCATCAGTGGGCACAGTAGCAAAATCAGCAGGAACCAGTTTTCTGCAATATGCGCCCCATGTGCTTTAATGAGATAGTATCCACCCACGGCAAAAAGAACGACCAGCAGCATGCCGGTATTGGTTTGCCACCATTTTTCCTTATGCTCTGGTTTGTGATAATGTTCATGGTCATGCTGCATAGCTTGCTTCCCTGCTTAGTGTTTGTGTTTTCCATTCTCTTTATTTTTATTATTATGCTCATGCATCATGCCTTTTCCTCCCATCATGGTTCCCATTTGTTTGTGCATCTGTTGCATGTGTTGCATCATACTTCCCATATCAACGTGCATTTTCTGTATTTTCTTTTTCATATCGGGGTCTTTCATCATCTCCATCATGCCCTGCATATGAGTCATCATACTGCCCATCTTGGTCTGCATCTTGCCCATTTGATCTGCCATTGGGCATTTTTCTCCAGTTACACACATGTCCGTAGAACCCATTTGACCTTTACTATGATTGTGGTTACCGGCATTAGCTGCTATCGGTGATGTTAGTGCTGTAGCAATCAGTAAGGTTTTCAGTATTTTTTTCATATCTATTCTCCATTTTATTGTAGGTCGAAAAAATAATTTTTAGTCATAACGCATTATATTTATCTCCTCTCTGCTTGAGATCAGATATAAGCCTGAGAGGAGATAAGAGAAGTCTGAGGCGAATTAACCTCCGTCATCTGTCATGGTATCAAGATCAGACGCAGGATCTTCTTTAACCACAAGGTTATGATCTAAAATGATATTTTGATTTAAAAACTTATTGCTATCCTGAGCATTCACTGCTGCAAAAGCATGCGTTGGAACTAAAATTAAAACAGCAAGCAGTATAGATTTAAAGGTCTTACTCATTTCGAACTCCTTTTAGTTTGGTTATGTGACTAATACGGTTCTCTGGGAAGAAACCCTCAAACAATTTTGTAATTTTTTTGATTATTTCATGCCTTTAAATTTAAAGTTACCTTTCATTCCTGCTTGATAATGACCAGGCACATTGCAACCAAATTCAAGCATGGCTGTGTTTTTAAATTTCCAGATCAATTCTTTTTTCTCACCAGGGTTTAGAAACAACGCGTTCGGATCATTATGCTCCATTTTATGGCCTTCATGTGAATCCATAGCTTCCATCATTTTTGACATTTCTTTTTGATGAGCAACCTGAATTTCAGGAGTTCCAATTGTAAAATCGTGAGCACTCTCACCTTTATTTATAAGAACGAATTTAATGGTCTCACCATCTTTAACTTCCAATGAAGAGTGACTAAATTTTAAATCATCGGTGGCAATAATTTCTATCGTACGATCTATCTCAGTAGCTTTGCCAGGCTGACCACCAGCGGTCATATGTGCTTTTTTATTAACATGACTGTGATGACCATCATGACCTTTGCCAGCAGCATGAATAGGTGAGGTTAGTGCTATAGTTAATACTGTCGTTGAAATTAGTGAAATGACAGGTTTTGTAAATTGGGTCAGTGGGGTAATCATTTTATACCTCTTAATATATTGATTTGTTAAAGTAACTATCCATTCGTCATTGACTGGATTTTTCTAGAAAATTCCATTTTCTCTTTGTATCTCCCTTATATAAGGAATGATTTTTTCTACGTCTGAACGGGTTACACCTTTGATCGGTGGCATCATCCCAAATTGCCAATGATGAGGTCTGACACCGTTTTTAACAGCAAGAAAAAATGAACGATCAGAATGGTGATTGGGTTCATAGTATTTATGAATAAGCGGTGGTCCTTTTTCGGTGCCACTACCATATTTCCCATGGCAAACCATACAGTTTTTATTGAAAAGTTTTCCTCCCTCGATAGCAGTTCTGGAAAACTGTTTAGGTAATTTTACTTGCACAGCTAGATCTTTATTTTTAAAAGACAGAGATATGAAAAATACCGTGATGGTAATAAATCCCAGAAGTACAAACCATACATATTTATTCATAGTTACCTCCTATGTTTTAATTCCATCACGATTTAATTCTTCCTTAGTGGCAGGTCCTACCAAAGTTCCACTAGGTGGTTTGTACCAGCCGGGGTCGTCATAGTTTTCAATGTTTTCACGAACTTTAAACACAGTGAACATACCGCCCATGCCGATGTAATCGTGGAGCCCCTCGGTGCCCACCATAGGGATGCTATTTTCGGGCATGTCCATATGCTGTGCATGCTTGCCCATATCTCCCATGCCATTTGCACCCATGGTCATATAGCCGGGCAATAAATCACCAACCTTTTGATCAAGTCCAGTTGTCTTAATACCAACCATATTTGGTAAGCCGTGCCCCATTTGGTTCATCGTGTGATGGGTCATATGGCAATGCATTGCCCAATCACCTGGGTTATCCGCGACGAATTCAATATTTCTCGTCTGACCAACAGAGACCAAAACTGTGACTTCAGGCCACTGCCCAGATTCAGGAATTTCACCCCCGTCTGTTTCTGTGACCTTGAACGCGTAACCATGTAAATGGAAAGGATGATGATCCATGGCTGATAAATTACCAACCCGGATGCGTATTTTTTCGTTCAACTTGCAGACGAGAGCTTCCGTTCCGGGGAAAACTTTAGCATTTAGAGTAAGCGTATTATATCCACTGGCTACACTTGTGTCTGGTCTGTATGTCCCAGGTTTTATGTCCCACTCAGACATCAAAAGTACAAAATCACGATCGGGACGTTCTCTTTTTGGTTTGCGGGGATGAACAATAAACATGCCCATTAATCCCATACCTTCCTGAGTCATGGCGTCTTTATGTGAGTGATACATAAAGGTGCCGTGTTGAATTAGCTTATACTCATATTTAAAAGTTTCACCCGGTTTAATTGTGCGTTGTGTAAGCCCTGCGACACCGTCCATTCCCATAGGTAAAATTAAGCCATGCCAATGTACTGTCGTTGGCACCTCTAATTTATTGGTAACATAAATCCTAATATTATCGCCTTCAACAGCTTCAATAACAGGACCATGCACCTGTCCGTTATACCCCCAACAATGTGACTTAAGCCCAGGGGCAAATTCGTGGAATACTTCTTCGGCGATCAGGTGAAATACTTTAATACCATCAACAATTTTAAATGGCAGTGTGCTTCCATTTGGAACAACAACAGGTGTGTAATCTTTAATGGGTTCTCCAGGATTATAAGTTTCATCAGGATCAACTGACCGTGCATAAAACTCATTCCCCCTCGGTGTGTTGTATTTTCCAGACCCGGTCACTTTTGCAAGCGGTTTGTTTTTCTGTCCCATTTCCATTTTATGACCTGAATGGGAGCCTCTCATATCATGCTTTTCTTGTGCCAATAGGTCTTTACTTGCCAATGTAGCGCTTGCTACTGCAATGCCAGATGTGGTTAAAAAATGTCTTCGAGATCTGTCCATTAGTGACCTCCTCCTTCTGCATTATTTGCTGCTGAAATTGTGCTGTTTAGTTCTGCGCCGCCATTATTGCCTGGTAATCGACCATGGATTAATTGCTTGATGGCAATACGTGCGCGCCAATAGTCTTGTTGTGCTGCTATGTATTGTTGACCAGAAGATATTTGTTGACGTTTTGCGGTTATTAATTGAAAAACGCCTGCCTGCATTGCGTTATAATCACGCTGCACTCCAGATACGATTTGCTTATTTTCCGGCAATACGGTTTGCCGATAGAAAGCCACTGTTTTGCGGGTTGTTAAAATCTTGGCACGTAGCAATCTCGCGGTAGATCTGATTTGAATACCCAAAGACCAATACTGACTTCTCAGTTTTTCAATTTCCAATTTAGCTTTGGCACGCTTCGCTTCGCCCATATCAAAGATAGGAATTTCAATTTCAAATGTAGGCCCAAACTGTTTTTCACCATCATCTCGCTCATACTCTGCCCCTACTTCAAGGTCAGGTAATAAGGATTGTTTGCGTTTTAATTGATACTTTGTTGCCAGAGTGAATAGTGATTGTTTTATCTGGGCTAGGTCCAAACTGTTCTCAATGGCAGTTTTTTCTATATTGGCCGTTTTAACATCATATCTTGGCAGAGTGGGTAATCTGTTGGGAGCTCTCCAATTTATATCTTTGCCAGATAATCCCATTAAGACATTCAACTCTTCTTTCATTCCAACTGCATTTGTTTCAGCTTTAGCCAGATTGAGTTTCGCCAATGTCAAAATATTCTTTTGTTGATCAAATTGAAGGGCAGTTATATTGCCAGCTTTTCGTAATGCACTGGCTGCTTCAATGGTAGCTCTCGAAGATCGAACAACTTGTTGCAATAATTCAACTTGTTGGCGTGCCGCGATATAATCTATGTAAGCTGTGTGCGTTCGCGCAACCATATCTATTACGAGACCGGAAATTTCCAGCTTCACAGTTTCAAGTTCTGATGTTGCAATATCTCTTTTTAGCGGTATCCAAAGGATCTCGATAAATTTAACAGCAAGTCCAAATGTAAGATTAGGTGTGCTAATGCCTTCAGGAAATGTTATTGCTCCGTCTAATATCGGATTGCTTAACAGTCCTGCTTGAACTAAATCAGCTTGAGCCACACCTAGCTTAGTGTAGGAAGCTTGTAGCTCTTTATTATTAAGTAGAGCAATCTGTATTGTATTTTTTGCCGTTAATTGACGCGACAAAACAGACTTCATAACATCCTCTGCCTGAAGGTCTTCAGGTGACCCTGAGTTCCACAAAATTTTTCGACCTGTTCTCTCTAAGACATCGTCTGATACATCTAAAAAAGCTTGCTCGGCTGATAATTGAGCGCAGCCAGCTAAACCAATCATGCTGATCAGAATTAGTGCTGTAGGTTGTAATTGTTTAAGCATTTGTTCCTCCTACAGGCTCAATTTTTATGCATCTGATGACCAGAATGATCATTTGATGGTGTTTCTATAAGCTCTCGCTTTGTTTTGCCAAGTTCTGGTTTCACATCGTTGAATTCGTTCCTTAATGCTTTTGTAATTTTTATTGGCGCACCAGTTCTTGCTCCTGGATCAGCAGGATGACCCACAGGTAAATGTATTTCTGGTGTTTGTCTTAAACAGCCTGATAAGCCAATCGTGGCGATAAGGCTTAATATTATCGGTCGTAGCACAGCGTTCCCCCGGAGCAATTTATCGAGTACGATAAATGAAATTTGCAGGTTAATGTTCTGCCAATGATTTTAATAATCACCGGTCGAATGATATTGAAATTTTTCAGGAGAAGAAAATTAGAGCCGCAACCGTCTTGTTAGATCAAGAACGGGAAGAAAAATTATTGACTGAGACTCTATTAAACGATCAGTAAATTGTGACTGTTTAAAATATGTATGTAAATTTTGAGAATTTATAACAGTATAAAATTTAGATTCTTTTTTACCACTAAAAATCAGATTTTTTGAGAATTTATCAGCAAACGAATTAATTGCAATTTGTTGGCTGCAATCAAGTGAACTATGATCGCAAGGTTCGTTTGAATGCTCGGAAATGTTTTTCGCGTGCTCATGATGATTAGCATGATCGTGATCATCAGAATGCACCTCAATATTCTCAGTAGTAAGGCTGTTTTGATGATGAGAGTTAAACGCAAAAGCAGAAAAGGCACCCGTGCAGCACGAGCCCACTAAAATAGAAAAAATTATAAAAAGTGCTAATAATCGGCTCATTTATCTAACTATTTTCTAAGCGAATCCATTTTTGAAACTATACCATATAGTTTCATTTTTTCTAATAATAGTAACAGTTGAAAGAAGTCATTCCGAGTAACTGTTGCAACTAAGGTACGATATTGTTTACCATTTGAGTTATCATTTGGAGCAACCAGGATACCAGGGCATTGATGGATGTGTGTGAGCTCTGCGGTACCGATGGTTTCTACGATGATGTTTTATCATAGGGTTATACCCATTTCCACAAGTCCGAGAGGCATTGTATCTTAAAAAATGTTCTGGGTTGCTTTGCGGCGTGACATATCTGCTGAAGTGTTTAATTTTATTCTTCTTAAACTCGATTTTCCCCTGTGCAATGCTTGGATTTACAAAAAAAAGTGATGCAACTAAAACAGATAATTGTGCCAATACAAATACTTTCATATCAAATTGATCCTTTCACATTACAAAACGATATGTAACTAGTACGTGCAAACTTTGCACATCCCTCAAAATATTATTGAAATTTTTCAGATAAAATTTTTCGGGCTCTATATACTCTCGTTTCTATAGTTTTAGTAGTTACATTCAACAGCTTAGCGCATTCTTCTTGTGATAGATCTTCAATAGTAAATAGTACTAATGCCACTTTGAGCTTATGCGGTAGGTTTTGCATTTCCTTTTCAAGAGCGCGAAGCTGATTCTGGGAATCAACAATATTTTCAATATTAGCTGTAGGGTCTTCAATTGTATCCTTAATACTATTGGTACTTCCAAATGCTAAATATGTGTCTAAAGAAACAATTTTCCTTATCTTCTGTTTTCGTCCCCAGTCACGACAGAGGTTCATTGCAATCTGATAAATCCAAGTTGAAAAAGCGAACTGTGGTTTATATGTATTCGCTTTTGTATACACCCGAATAAACGTCTCTTGTAATAAATCATAAGCTACGTCTTCATTTTGAACATACTTAAAAATGAAAGAGAATAGTTTTGGCTTATAGCGTGCCATAAGTTGATTTAGCGCCCTTTCATGCCCCTTTGATAAGTAATGAATAAGGTCTTCATCAGAAGATTGTTCATTAAACAGATTTTCCTTATTTGTTTTCGAGCGCATCTGAAACCATTTTCTCTAATTTTAGATTTTGATTTTCAGTCAGTATTGGACGCATTTCGAAAAAATGCTGTAATGTCGCCTTTTGCAACTCCCCCATAGCCTCATGGATTTTATTGGTTGCTTGTTGCACTTGAAGACTAAAATTTTTGTCCTTTTTGATGGCTTGTGCTAATTCTCGATTTGCTAAATAAATTCTTTTTTCTAGTGCTTTACGTTTATTGGAAAAACTATCTTCAATTTTCAATAATTTTTTTGCCTGATCTGATGTAATGTTTAGTTTCTCATGGAATTTCTGGTGCCAATGGCCTGAATGGGCATCACGGCCTCTTGTCTCAAAATGTAAGTAATTCTGACCTATATAAAGACCGGTAAATGCAGTTACTAGAAATAGCAAAAGAAAAATTATGGCATTAAAATAGCGTTTTTTCATTTTATTTACCGAATAAATTAGTTGCTAAATATGGATTGTTCGCACTAAAAATCCTCAAATCTAAAACATTTTGATTTGTCTTAGAATTAAGAAATAATTCTAATTCATATGTTGAACTTAAACTGATGCCAAAAATAAGAGCACAGACTAAAGCTGATGCTTGAAACTGCGGCAAATTAAATACCGAAATTATTTTTTGTTGCCAGTTAAGGTCATATGCATGGATTTTACGCCAGACATCATGCTCTAATCTTTCTAATTTACCAGTACCCGGCCTTTTTTTAAAAAATAGGGTTAAATTCTCGTCAAGTTTATTTTGAGACATTTTATATCCTCAGTTTATAAATCTTATAAGTTAATACGCGGAAAAGCCTCGTATCCCTCAAAAATTATTAT
>JAEPQF010000139.1 GCA_017640685.1 Hyphomicrobiales bacterium | reverse complement strand
CTACAAACTCTGGCTAGACCCAACCATGTCATATTCAGCAGCAATAGATGTTAAGGGGCAGAAAACTTTAGCCGAAGCTCAACATAAAAAATATGACCGCATATTATCTTGCCTTGATAACCCTAAAGGTAATCTCCTTGAAATTGGTTGCGGTTGGGGTGGCTTTGCAGAACGTGCAATTGAAACAACAAACTCCAACGTAAAAGGCATAACCATTTCAAATGAACAGCTTGACTATGCTAAAAGTCGCCTTGGGAATTCCGCTAACATCGTTCTAGAAGATTACCGCAAGCAAGAAGGCAAATATGATAACATCGTCTCTATTGAAATGTTCGAAGCGGTCGGTGAACAATTTTGGCAAACCTATTTTTCAAAAGTAAAATCACTCCTCAATCAAAAAGGTAAAGCCGTTATCCAAACGATTACAGTCGAAGACAGTGCGTTTGATTTATATAGAAAAAGCGGAGATATGATCCGCACTTACATCTTCCCAGGCGGCATGCTACCAAGCCCCTCTGTTTTTGATAGGGAAGCAAAAAAAGCAGGCCTTAAGACCGGCGATCATTTCAATTTCGGAGTAGATTATGCCAGGACAATGCAAGTTTGGAGTAACAACTTCGAAACGAATATCGATCAAATTCGCAAGCTTGGATTTGATGAAAAATTCATCCGTTTATGGAGATTTTATCTAGCCAGTTGCATAGCTCTCTTTTATCACGGTCGCACAAACGTCATGCAAGTGGAGCTTGCTCATGCATAAACACTTTCTAGTTTTATCCGTTTTATGTTTGTTTTTCTCAGCCAATAGCCCCGTTACAAAAGCTGAGCCAATAACGGTTAAAACCAATCATCAAAAAATCCTTCCTGGCGCGAAAAAACTGGGGAGCGGTCGCTTAACTTATCTTGGCTGGTCAGTTTACGATGCAAGCCTTTACAGTCAAAAAAAGAAATTCAGCTTTAAAGCTCCTTTTGCCTTAACTCTAAAATATCACATGGCAGCCAAAGCCGATGATATTGCAAAACTCACAATTCAAGAAATGAGAAATCTCGGCCTTAAAGATGAAGTCCGCCTTGCCGCATGGTATAGACAAATGCTTTCAATTTTTCCCAATGTAAAAAAAGGCACTGAACTAACTGGCGTTTACAACCCTGAAAAAGGCACACAATTTTTCCTGCAGCAAAAACAAATAGGATCAATTAAAGACAAACAATTTGGGAAATGGTTTTTTAAAATCTGGCTCAGCGAAAATACGAGTTTTAAAGAACTACGCCTTCAACTATTAGGGTCATGATGCAAACCAATCCTAAAGATATTACAACTGCATCAATGATCCAATATGGTTTTTTAGCCCTGCCAATTGCATTTGCGGGCTTTCCTATTTACATCCACGCGCCAGATTATTACGCAAGTGAATTCGGAGCATCTCTTTCAAGCTTAGCTGCTATTCTCTTGTTCCTTCGATTGATAGATGCCGTCCAAGACCCTCTCATAGGCGCCTTGTCAGATCATTATAAAAACCAAAGAGCAACCATTATACTCGTCGCAGCTTTATGTTTAGCTTTGGGGTTTTATCTCTTATTCACACCATCAAAAAACATCCATCTACAAATTTGGTTTTTCGCAACAGTACTCTTGGTCACAACCGCTTACAGCATATTAGTGATAAACCTAACAGCAATCGGTGGCATCTGGTCATCAACAAAACATCAAAGAACAAAAATCGTCATGACAAGAGAAGCTCTAGCCCTCATCGGGTTGCTTCTCGCTGTTTGTCTACCTCCCATCTTAAATACAAAAATCGCACCCCAATTGTCGTTTCAATGGATGAGCCTTTTGTTGCTCACACTCTTACTAGCCGCTCTTTCTGTATTTTTAAAATGGTATAAAAAAAACAAAACCTCAATTGAGCAAACAAAAAGCAGCTCCACGAAACTAAACCCTTTACGGCAACTAAAATCACTCAGTCAAGAAACAAGATATTTTCTGAGCATCTATGGCCTCAGCATGTTGGCTTCATCCATACCAGCCATTTTAATCATTTTCTTTGTGCGAGATTTTCTAAACTTACCCAAATTCATAGGCCTCTTTTTAATTCTTTATTTTTTAACTGCTGCCTTTGCCATGAGCTTTTGGGCAAAGCTAAGCCAAACCTTAGACAATAAAAAACAAACCTGGATGATCGCTATGGCGTTGGCCATCTTGAGTTTCATTTGGGTGCTGTTTTTAAAGCCAGGAGATCTTTATGCTTACAGCGCTATTTGCATAATATCTGGTTTTGCTTTTGGTGCAGAGCTCGCGCTCCCGCCATCCATTTTAGCAGACCAAATCGCTGAGCAAAAAAAACAAGAGGAAAGCGCGTTTCTATTTTCTCAATTAACATTGCTTACCAAACTAACAGCCGCCCTCTCAACAGCTATTATTTTTCCGCTGCTAGAATTTACTGGTTTTCAACCCTCAAAAGAAAACGACGCAAACACCCTTTTCGTTTTAGTCATCTGCTATGGCGGCATCCCCTGCTTAATAAAGTTAGGCGCCATTGCTCTCTTATATTTTCACCCTCAATCAGAGCGCATTAAAGAAAGATAAAAACCATGAAACGATTAATGCTTATTATTCCTTTTTTACTGCTTGGAGCCCTACTCATGTTAACCAACTCAAAAAACCCAAAATTATCAAGTTATGATAACACCACTCCAAAGGCTGATATCCAAACTTACTTTAACGGCCCCATAAAAGCATGGGGCATCATTCAAGATTGGCGAGGCAAAGTCATCTCAAGGTTCGATGTGGACATGGTCGGCAGTTGGGAAGGTGACACAGGTACTTTGAAAGAAAATTTCCGTTATTATAATGGAGAAACACAAAAAAGAGTTTGGACCATCACCAAAAACAAAGATGGAAATTACACCGGTAAAGCTGATGATATCATTGGAGATGCCAGCGGGTTTTCTAATGGCAGTGCTCTTCAATGGAATTACATGATGGACATCACAGTCGATGGCAGAACCTATCGCATTAATTTTGATGATTGGATGTGGCAAATGAATGATGGTGTCCTCATCAACAGATCATATTTAAAAAAATATGGATTTACAGTTGCTGAGCTCACTCTCTTTATGAAAAAATAACTCTATGAAAAATGTTAACCAAAATTTTAAAGATGAAACAATCTGGATTGTCGGCGCCAGCTCAGGCATCGGCAAAGCCTTGGCAGAGCTTTTGTCAAATGAAGGTGCAAACCTAATTCTTTCAGCCAGAAGAACAATAGAGCTTGAAAACATCAATCAAGATCTTGGTGGAAAGCACAAAATTTTAAAATTAGATGCCGGCAATGATGCTGAGATTGAAAAAGCCTTCACAACGCTTAAAGCCGAAAATATCAAAATCAATCGCGCTATTTTTCTAGCCGCTCTTTATGAGCCACAAAAAATAAAAGATCTAGACACAGAGTTTTGCGAAAAACTATTTAAAGTAAATGTTTTAGGTTGTTTTTCATTCACCAAACATATGCTCACTCAATTCAAGCAACAAAACAGTGATGTAAAACAAATCGCCCTTTGTGGCAGCATCGCCGCTTACACCGGCCTGCCAAATGGCCAACCTTACAGCGCTAGCAAGGCCGCTGTTCAAAATTTTGCTGAAAGCTTAAGAGTTGAAAGCTCCAAAGACATAGACATAAAATTAATCAGCCCAGGTTTCATTCGCACCCGTATAACTGATAAAAACAACTTCCCCATGCCCTTCATACAAGAACCAGAAGACGCCGCAAAAGCAATTGCCAAGGGGTTAAAGTCGAAAAAATTCGAAATCCACTTCCCCAAGCGCTTCACTCTACTATTAAAGCTCCTAAGAGCGCTCCCCTATTGGCTGGCCTTACCTATCACAAAAAATCTAAAGTAAAAAATTCACCTCAATCGAGTGGTTTCCCCTTAGATAAAGATCGGTTAGATGAAGTTAACAAGACTGATGCCCTGCAAAGTACCAATCGTTTGATAAGTCGCCTGCAAACGTGTCTGCAAATCAAGCAGCTTTGCACTCACCTCATAAATGTCAGCATTTTGCACATCATCAACCATCGTTTGCAAAAGGTTACTATGAGTAACATGGCGCTCTTTCGTTCGCCCAATCACAGATTCAGCCCCTGCAATATCAGCAATAATCGCATCAACACCCTGCTTACCTGATGATTGAGAGAAGTTCTCTGTCACCCGCGTGCGAACAGCATTATAGCGATCCTGTCCATTTTGATCACCGATTGTATACGTATCTAAAGATGCAACGGCTAACGTTTGAAGAGCATTTCGAAACGCTTCTTCATTCGCCCGCACACCATAATCAACACTAATATAATCATCAACCTTCACACTTTGAGAACTGCGCGGATCTGAGCTTGATAACTCCCCTTGATACCAAAAAACAGTATTCGCCTCTGTTGCATCAACCAAAGCTGTTGCACTGTCGTAAGGCGGACCCGCAACTCGTTGTGGTGGGTTCGTGGCATCAAAATTAAAGAAATTATCAGACGCTTCAAATTGAGATGCTGCGCGAAGTTCAGTGTCACCAAGACGCAATAGCTCAGCATCAATCGCAGCATTAATATTAGTAGCAGTATCAGTGGCTGTTGCCCCAATTTGAAATTCACCAGGATGTTCAGGTGTGCCAGTGCGCGCTGTTAATCTCAAATCTGTTGTCGTGCCATCAGGCAAGGTCAAAGCGATATTTATCGTCTCGCCATCTTGCGCTGTATTCGCTGTTACAGAAAAATCAAGTTGAGATGGTGTTCCTGTTGGCCCTGTCACCGTCAAGCCTGTAACTGTGCTATTCACACCAGTAAGTTTAAATCCAAAAGGGTGCGTTCCATCTTCAGCTAACCGAACCTCAGTTACACTTGGTTGAGACAAACTCACACGCCCCTTTAAATCAGACCCAAGGTCAGCTTGCTGACGCTCCGCCGCAACTTGCTTAAAACCAGCCTGTGCCCCAACACCATCTAAAATATCGCCTGGCGGTACAACAGGTCTCGTTGTCACTTCAGCACCACTATAAATATAACGCCCCCCGGCTTCAGTGTTCAAAATAGTCGCAATATCTTGAAACCGTGCATGAGCTTCAGATTGAAAAAGCGTTTGCCCATCTGAGTTCAAATCAAAATTGGTGCTTAAACTATCTGTTCTAGATGTTGTCACACTTTCATAAATTTGAGTAAGTGTTTCATCTAAAATATCAACCCGCACATTCGCTTGATCGATTGAGCGCACATAACCTTGCAGCTGAGAAATATCACCATTAAATTCAATCACCCGGCGACGATCTAGCCCAAGATCACCATAAGTTTCAGACTTTAAACCTGTTGCCAACTGGCGCTGCAAATCATCTGATTGCGCGCGCGACGTCGTAATCGATTGGTAAATATGCGACCTAGATGTTGAAATTGGTATAGCCATTGATCAATTCCTATACAGATTGAAGTAAAGTATCCATCAGTTCACTAGTCACAGCAATAACCCGTGCATTCGCCGCAAAGGCTTGCTGCAACGCGATTAAATCCGCCAGTTCCTGATCGACATTCACGCCCGTGTCAGATTCATATTTTTCACGCAAACTCGTAGTCACCGCTTCTTGCGCGGTTAAATTCAGGTTAGCCCGCTCAGATTGAGAGGTCTGAAACGAAATGATATTTTTAGCAAAATTAATAACCGTACCAACAAAAGGTGATGCCTCACTGCCAATGCCATTTTCACCACCAAATGCGCTTGTGCCTTGCTCTAAACGCGCAAGAATATCAAGCGGTCTGGCATTATCTCCAATCGCTGTTGAGCTGGTCGATTTAATCAATAAGGTCGGATCAGACTTAATGGCACCATTAACAACAATCCGCCCCGCAAACCCCGTTTTTTGATAACCCCCATCAACCGCTCCGGTGTAAGGCTGGTTATTACCTGTATCAATAAAGAGAGGAAACCCAAACCCTTGATCTTGAACAGATGTCGCGGTTACTGTTGCGCTTAACGCATTTATATCTGTATTGTTTGTTGCCCCATCATCAACAATGCGCAAAGTTCCTGCACTTGGCAAACTCACGGTTATATTAGCCCCAAGTGCCGCATCTAGAGCTGCAGCCACCGCCGCCTCACCAGCAGAAAAATCAACACCAATAACCGTGTCATTCGGGTTTGAGGTCACACTATTATCAAGCGGAAGTACTGAAGGATCATCAACCCGAACAATTGAAATGTTATGCGTCGTCGGCCCCGTATTATCTGTATATTCAAGGCTAATAACATTACCGCGCTGCAAATCTGAAATATCAAGATCAAACCCGGTTGCAGCACCAACTGTCGCAGCTGTTCCGCTTACTGTATTATTCGAAAGTGAAAGCGCAAGACCATGCGCCAAATCATCTAACTGTTGTTGAGTTTGGGGTAAAATATTATCGCGCAATTCAAGCAAAGCGCCTAAACGGCCCGTATCAAGAATGCCATTTTCAATCAAATCAAGTTCATAGTCATTCGACCCTGAAAGCGTTACTGTTCCAACACCACGTTCCGCATCATCAGTGCTGTAAAGAGCGTTGGCATTCACACTACCATTTTGATCAAAAGTAAATTGAACCGCTTCATTATCGACAAGAACATTGCCACTTTTAGAATATAAAACAGCTGTTCCAACCGGCGTTTCGCTTACATCAACTTCTAAATATTCACTCACTCTATTGATCAGTAAATCTCGTTGATCTTTTAAATCAGCAATCTCAACACCTGCAGCAGAGGCCGTTGCAATCTGCCCATTAATTTCTTCCAAACCTTGAAGCAGGTTATTAAGTTCATTAATTCCCTCTGCAAGGCTATCTTCTGTCAACTGCCTTAAACTCTGAACCCCATCAGTTAAATTTCTTAACTGACCAGCTAAAGCCTCAGCTTGGTTCACAGCAGCAAGCCTTGCCGCTTGAGATTCAGGTTGGGTCGAAAGGTCTTGCAAAGATTGAGTAAACTCATTCACCCGTGTATCAAGAGCATTGGCAGCACCTGGCGCTCCAAACAAATTATCGATTTGGTTCAAATAGTTAGAAATTTCTTGAGAGTAGGACAAACGGCTATCTTCAATAAAGAGTTGCTGTTGCACATATTGGTTCACTTCCCGCGAAATCCCGGAAATCCGCGCACCAAGTCCTTGAGCCCCAGAAACAACATTATCCTGAGAGGCAACCTTACGAGTATATCCATCTGTCCCAGCATTGGCGATGTTACGCGCAACAACATCAATTGAGGCTTGTGTAACACTCAATCCGGAATTTGACGTTTTTAATATATTCGTTAAACCCATAACAGCCAACTCTCTCTATAGCGCAGTTGCTTTCTAGAAGATGCTTTCTAGCGGAAGTTTTCTAGCGGATGCTTTGTGGGCATCTGAAGCTAAAACAAAGCATCTAAAGCGCTACTAAATGAAACGCTTAAATAATAATTTGAGCATGTCTGTAAATTAAATAAAGCGACATGCTCTAATCACTAATTACCGAACCATATTCAACGCTTCCTGGATCATTTCATCACCAGTAGTCACAATTCTCGTATTCGCGGCATAAGCTTGCTGCGTAATAATCAGTTTGGTAAATTCGTCAGCAATGTCTGTATTTGAACTTTCAAGTGCGGAACCAACAATATTACCGCCGCCCCCAAGAATAGGTTCACCAGATTCATCCGTTGCTTGGTAAGCACCACCATCTAATTTTCTCAAAAAGCCTTCAGCATTAAATTCAGCCAATTCAACAGAGGCAATATCAAGCTGTTGACCATTTGAGTAGTTAGCAACAATTCGCCCTTCATCAGAAACAGCAAGACCATTTAACTCACCGGCTGCATAACCATTTTGTCCAATGTCAGTGATTTGTGCAGTACCATTCGCATCAGCAAATTGTGTAATACCTCTTGTGCCGTGGCTAATTTCAATATTGCCAAGTGGCACACCATTAATGGTCGGTGAATTTAGTGTAACAGTTGTAATTTCAGGATTAAGTTGGCCATCATTACCAAAAATATAGTCAACACCAACATTGCGCCACGCCGGGTCAGTACCAGTTGCAGAGCTATCTTCAAGATAGAATAGGTTCCACGTATCCTGACCGCCCGTCGCATTAATAGTGCCTGATGTTAAACCAAGGTTAGCTGCACCCGTACCACCAATTGTCAAATTCTCACCATCAGTCGAAGAAATAGAAAGACGGTTCGTGTCATCAATAAAAGCCTGGTAATTACCTGCAGCTTCAATAGCTGAAACCAAATCAGCTGCAGTATTAATCTCACCAACACCTGTACCAAATGTAAAAGTTGA
>JAEPQF010000138.1:8190-8439 GCA_017640685.1 Hyphomicrobiales bacterium | reverse complement strand
GCCTGTATATACCAGTGAATTGGAAACACATTTTTTTCCAATTTGTACGAGGGGCTTTAGTCAATATTATGCAAGATAGTCGCAGATAATTTTTTGCTAAATCTGTTTTAGTTTGCCTAAAATGTTCAATGCTGGACATTAAGGGATGTGGTTATTGCCCTCCTTTGTGATAAAAATGACATCCCTCAGAATTTGTATAAAACAAACGTGATTTAGAAATTGTTCTTCATAGCTCATTTTACTGTAATT
>JAEPQF010000138.1:0-8180 GCA_017640685.1 Hyphomicrobiales bacterium | reverse complement strand
TAGGGCTGCACCCAAAACGGTTTTTAAATTTACGATTAAAATTAGAAACATCACCAAAACCACAACTAAAAGCTATACAAGTTATATTGGGTTTTTCCAGACTATGGTTTGCTAGTTTTAATTTCTGAATAGAGAGTTGCAAACGTTTTTCATTTAAAAAATTTGAAAAAGTGGTTCCTTGATCTTTGAAATCTCTTTGTAATTGTCTTGTTGACATTTTCGTAATTACAGAAAGCAGTTCCAATGAAAGTTCCGGGTTCGTTATGTTTTGATCAACAATGTGTTTGATTGCTGCAAATCTATTCAGACGGTTTGAATATCTGAGAACACTTGTGTGTTCTTTTTCTTTGAAAAAAGCAATTCTTGCCAGGTCAAACAGAAAATCTGTTTCATTTTCAGAAACCAAATCATCATAAAAGTTACCCTCTGGAAAGGCAACATTTAAGGCTTTGCCTTGGAGTTGGTTCGATTTGCAAACTGAGCCAATTTCTATTTTCCAGTGGCACCAATCTAGAAATTCTTTTCTAGGTAAGTGAATTGACATAAAGTGAGAGAAGTTTCCTTGATAATTAAGTTCGACACTTTTTGTTGAGTCTAATAAAAAAAAATCACCTGGTTCCATTAAACTTGTTTTATTATTGTGTGTTGCAATTGTGGTTCCTTTTATTTGCTTCAATAAATAAATATATTCAATTTCATCTTTTTTCACATCAACTTGTGTTCGTTTAATTTGTTCGGCATTTGTAGCGATGTCCATTATATCTAGACCATAAGAATGAAGTACATTGAAATGCCCTTGTGGTTCATCTGTTTTTGAAACTGGTATTCCAAAATAGTGACCACAATTATTTAATAATCTTTGGCTCCATTCATCGAATTGTAGATTCATAATAATGTCCTCCCGATTCATTCTTCGTATAAAAGAAAAAACCATCACTATTTAATTGTTTTTATTTAAAGGTTTTTACAAAGCAACTATTTTAAATTTATTTATATTCTAGTTGGTTTCTTATTTTAATTTCTATATTACGAGTTGCAATCTTACATAAAAATTATTTGTTTTTTACGATTAATAGCAAAGGAAATGCTTTTTTCGAAGGAATAAAATTCAATAAACCCAAAATATAGATATTAATTTGGGTATCTGCATGTGTTATTTTCAGCACACTGCTGATGTAATCATTTCCATCATATAGTTTGGCGTTTTTTGCATAATTAGCTGACGCAATTGGCCGAGCCCTTTCAACATGAATTCCCTAGCTTAAACAACATTAACTACTTTATTACCACAAATTTTTATGTGGTTGTTCTTTTTTTGGGGGATTAAACCGAATGAAACAAAGTTTATTTTTTTCAATTTTATGCTCAGCGGCAATTAGCCTAACAGCTCCAGCTGCACATGCAGCTGACCTAGGTGGTGATTGTTGTGCAGACTTAGAAGAAAGAGTTGCCACTCTTGAAGCAACAACCGCTCGTAAGGGTAATCGCAAAGTCTCGCTTTCAATCTCAGGTTGGGTAAATCAGGCACTATATATTTGGGATGATGGCGTTGATAGTGATGTGTATCAAATTACTGATAATGGTAACACACTCTCCACTCGTATTACTTTTGCGGGATCTGCAAGAATTAACACTGATTGGTCTGCAGGTTATACGATCACAATAGAACCCATCCAGGCGGAGGGGCTTTTTGGTGTTAGTCAACAAAACGATGATGGTTCTTTTGTGAATGGTCTTGGGCTTCTAGAAAGCTACATGTACGTAAAAAATGAAAGATTGGGTACTCTAAGTTGGGGGTTGCAGCAGCAAGCTTCTGATAATGTTGGTGTTGTCGATCTATCAGGTGGCCTATGGTCTGGTGTGGCACCAATCTTTAGAGGAAATAGATTCAAACTAAGAAGCGCAAATGGTGGCTCGTTTAATGCTGATGGTAGTTTAGCTGCTGGTTTAAATGGTGCCAATGTTCCAGGTTCTAATCCATTGAAAACCGGTATTACAAGTGCGGATTTTGCAGCATGTAATGCCATTAATGCCGGCATTGGAATGGATTGTTTTGGATTGCTTACTAATTCCGTTAAATATGTATCACCGACTGTCTCTGGTTTCACATTATCTACATCTTGGGGTGAAAATGATTTTTTTGAAGTCGCTGGTGCTGTTGGCTATATCAACGCTACGAGTAATAGTAATGGTGGCAATGGTATAGCAGCGGCAGGTACGGATGTAGAAGTTTTTAATGTTGCTGGTGGTTTCATGCATGTACCAACAGGTATTTTTGCTAACTTTGATTACAATACAGAAAAAGTAGATTCAATTGGTGGAATTTCTGCAAATGCACTCGTTAATGCTTTTGATCCGAATGCAAGATTTGAAGATAATCCTGAAAGTTTTTATCTCAAAGTAGGTATCAAGCAAAAGTGGAATTCTCTAGGAGCGACTTCAATTTTTGGAGATTATGGGATCTATAAAGATCGGTATGAACCACTTTTATTCAACAATGGTGTAACTGGCTCTGAGATCACTCGTTGGGGTGTCGGTGTTAATCAGTGGGTTGATGCTGCAGCGATGCAACTTTATGTCAAATATACACACTTAGAGTTTGAGGTTGATGCCGTAGCTGGTTCTACCGCAGCTCCATTATCTGATGGCATTCGCGATTGGGATGAAGTTGTTGTTGGTGGAATAATTTTCTTCTAGCATTTAAAGAAGCTGCTCTAGATATAGGGCAGCTTCTTCTATTTCCAATAAATACAAAAAAATAAAATTCTGATTTCTCTATTAGTTGTTCCTCCTAGTAGGGAAGTAAGCAAGCTACTCCTAAGCTTGTTCGGGCTGGCTGATATTACTCGACTTAGTATCAGCCAGTTTTTTATTGTCTCGATTTTAAAGGAAAGAAAAAATGGATACTCATCTAAAGAAAATTGCAACTTCACAAGTTGAAGATAATATCGTTGATGAGATGGATATGTCTCTGGGTGAAATTGAAAAAATTTTTGATTTCTTGAGTGCTCGAGTTAATGAACTAGGTCTTGTTATAGCAGAGTCATCTGGCAATATTGATGAGATTTTTGAAAAGTCAGAATTTGATAAAACTGCATTTAGTCATTTTATTGAACAGATTGAAGAATTGCGGCAAGTCAATGAAATCATCTCTGGAGAAATAGCTAGTTCAAGTGAAATAGCTTGTAAGGCTAACAATGAAATGCTGGCTTACATGGAAACTGTGCATCGAACAACTTCTTCAGTGAATAAACTAATTCGAGCTGTTGAAAAAATTTCAAAACAAATAGAGGTATTGCAAGTTCCTTTACAAAAAGTAGGCAATATTGCAGCGGTCATTAATAGTATTGCTAAGCAGACAAAACTCTTGGCATTGAATGCGACTATAGAAGCTGCACGAGCAGGGGAAGCAGGTAAAGGCTTTAATGTTGTTGCTAGTGAAGTGAAAACACTCGCTTCTTCAACAACTGAAGCTACAGCTCAGATAGAAGAGACTTTAAATAAAATAGGTACTGATTTTAATCAATTAAGTAAATCGAATTTATCTGCGACGCAAATAGCTTTCGTTGTTGAGCAACAGGCCTCTTCAGTTACCAAAGTTCTTTCAGATACGTCAAAGTCTCTGCAACAAGTTGATCAAACAACTGATTGCGTTTTAGAAAGAATGACGGGAGTTCAATCGATTTGTGATGACATGCTCCAGTCATCTGAAATTGTGACTAGTAATGAAAAAGTTGCTGGTGAGGCCTTGGAAAACGTTGTCAATAAAATGCGTGAGATTTGTGATAGCGGAGATGATCTAGTTGTATTTGCAGCGGATAACGGTGCTGAAATTGATGACCGAAAAATGATCATTCTAGCGAAAGAGGTAGCAAATCAAATCAGTTTGATTTTTACGAATGCGGTTGAGAGTGGAAAAATTAGTTTGAATGATCTTTTAGATAGAGAATATCAAGAAATAGAGGGATCAAATCCTAAACAATATTTGACAAAGTTTACTAAGTTTGCTGACGAGGTCCTACCTAATATACAAGAAGATATTTTTGAACGTTTCGAGAAAGTCGTTTTTTGCGCGGCTACAGATGTCAATTCCTATGTCCCCACACATAATAAAATATATTCTAAACCTCAGGGAGAAGACCCTGAATGGAATGCTGCTCATTCTCGAAATAGACGCATTTTTGCTGACCGTACTGGCTGCAATGCTAGCCGTAATAAAAAGCCGGTTTTGTTGCAAACTTATTTAAGAGATATGGGGGGAGGCAACTACATTGTCTTGAAAGATGTTTCTGCCCCTATCCTTGTTAAAGGCTCTCATTGGGGGGCTCTGAGAATTGGTTATAAAATCTAACTAAATGTCGTAAAAGACATAAGCTCATGGCGGGGCTTGCAGAGACTTTCTTTTTTTTGAGCATTAGATTCAACCTCTTAAACAATAAATATTGGGAGGTTAAATTTAGATATGAATTTAAAAGTTATGTTACTGGGGGGTGTTTTAGCATCGCTTACCATCACGCCTGTTCTATCTGAAGACCATAAGGAAATAAGTCCTGAAAAAATAAAAGAAGTCACGAGTAAAATAGATACTCGCGCGATTATCGCCAATGATAAAGAAGATTTGAATTGGCCTACTCACGGACTTAATTATGGTGAAACACGTTATAGTAGCTTAAATAAAATAAACCATAAAAATGTTAGCAAACTTGGATTGAGTTGGTCGACATCGCTTGAGTCGCGCCGTGGTGTTGAGGCGACACCTATTGTTGTTGATGGGGTCATGTTTGTTACTTCTTCCTGGAGTATCGTTCATGCCATTGATGCTGTTTCTGGTAAAGAGCTCTGGCGCTATGACCCTGAGGTACCGAAAGATTATTCTCATAAAGGGTGCTGCGATGTGGTTAATCGCGGAGTTGCTGTTTATAAAGGAATGGTTTTTGTCGGTGCGTTTGATGGGTATTTACATGCCATTGATGCTGCAACAGGGCGCCGTCTTTGGAAGACAGATACAATCATTGATCGATCAAAAAGTTACACGATTACAGGTGCTCCTCGTGTTTATAATGGAAAGGTGTTGATTGGTAATGGCGGCGCTGAATATGGTGTTCGTGGCTACATAACAGCTTACGATCATAAAACAGGCAGTCAGTCTTGGCGCTGGTTTTCTGTACCGGGTGCGCCAGATCAACCTTATGAAAATGCCTCAATGAAAAAAGCTGCGAAGACTTGGGATCCTTCTGCTCAGTTTTGGAAAGCTGGTGGTGGTGGCACCATATGGGATTCCATGGCTTTTGACCCTGAGCTTAATCTTGTTTATGTTGGGGTTGGTAATGGTAGTCCTTGGAGTCAGAAAATTCGTAGCCCTAAGGGTGGTGATAATCTTTATTTAAGTTCTGTTGTTGCTTTGAATGCAGATACGGGCAGCTATCACTGTCATTATCAAACGACCCCAGGTGATACATGGGACTATACATCGACACAACAGATTTTGCTTGATGACATAGAGCTCGATGGCAAAAAGCGTAAAGTGTTTATGCATGCGCCTAAAAACGGTTTCTTCTTTGTTATTGACCGGAAAGATTGCTCTTTTATTTCGGCAAAACCGTTTGTTAAAGTCACTTGGGCTACAGGCCATGATAAGAATGGTAAGGCCATTGTTGCAAAGGGGGCTCGTTATGAAAATGGCACAACCTATGAAGCTGTCCCAAGTGCTTATGGCGCGCATAGTTGGCATTCGATGTCCTATAATCCTCAGACAGGTTTGGTTTATATTCCAGCGCAGGGTATCCCCTTGACATATACAGATGATCCGAATTGGAAGCTTGATACACATGTCTCTGGGCAAGCGATGTCTGGTCTTGGATGGAATCTTGGGGTTATATTTAATAAGCTTCCTCCGAAAGAAAAACCATTTGGACAATTGTTAGCTTGGGATCCGGTGAAGCAGAAACCTGCTTGGAAAGTTCAATATGCTTCACCTTGGAATGGGGGAACATTAACCACTGCGGGAAACCTTGTGTTTCAAGGAACTGCGGATGGTCGTTTTGTTGCTTATGATGCAAAAAACGGCCAAACGCTCTGGCAAACTCCTGTTGGTACCGGAGTGGTCGCTGCTCCAATTACATGGGAACATAAAGGAAAACAATATGTTTCTGTTGCCGTTGGTTGGGGCGGTGTTTATGGCCAGTTGCAACGTGCTACGGAAACAGCTGGGCCTGGCCGCATCTATACTTTTGCAGTTGGGGATAGCGCTAAAATGCCAGAACTTGTTAAACGCGATCCATCAAATTTAGTTTCAGGTGTTGCGTATAAGAAAGAAGATTTCGGGCCTGGCGCGGGGCTTTATGTGGCCAATTGTTTGTTCTGTCATGGTGTGCCAGGTGTGAACAATGGTGGAAATATTCCAAATTTAGGATATTCCTCTAAAGATACGATTGAGAATTTACACGATATTGTTCTTACTGGGGTTCTTCAGGAAAAGGGTATGCCTGACTTTAAAGGAAAACTAACTAAAGAGCAGACAAAGCAAATTGCTGCATTTATTCAGGGAGTTGCAGATTCTTTGAAACCAAAGTCTGAGGAGTAGATGTCTTTTTAAAGCACTTCCCGTTTCTATCGGAGTGTTCTTAAAAAGCTTCTATTCATATCTTAGTGTTCTCTGTTCTTCCCCATTATTTCCTGTTCTACAGGGTTAAAGCGACAGAGAGCTTTGAAGCAAACTAAAAGAAATTTTAGTTTGCTTTTTTAGCTGGTTGGAAACATTTCGCTTTCCAACCAGTTTTCTAAAGTCTGAGTTTAACTATATCAGCATTAGATTAACCTTTAAAAACCATCTATTGCACTAAAACTAGAAAAGCTTGTTTATGCTTCGGAAACTTAGTCGGGTATTTGTGTCTTTTCGATGATCTATTTGTTTTTTAAGTATTTGTATTTAAAACGTATAGGCAATTGTTATCCTCCCTCAGTGAAGTAGTTCATTTTGAATGTTATATTTTTACTCAAAATGGAGAATACTTATTGGTAAAAGAAACTACAAACCAGAAGAGAATATTTCCAAACTTCGTCAGGTTCATGTTTTGCAATCACAAGGCACAACCATAGCTGGGTGCGATACGTCAGAATGAGGTGATGTCTGTCACCTATTACCGCTGGTGGAAGGAATATGGCGGTATACAAGTTGATCAGCTCAAACCTCTCAAAGAACTCGAGAAACAAAATGAACGCTTACGCCATGTGGTTTCTGATTTAACCCCGGACAAACTTATATTGAATGAAGCTGCAAAGGGAAGCTTCTGTGCCCTTTTCGTCGTCGTAAATGTGTTGATCATATACGCAAAGAGTTTGCAATCTCTCAACGCTGAGCTTGTCGCACACTTGGTCAACACTGCTCTACACAACGTAAAGCACCGACAATTGATGGACGATTATCCTGCATTCAAAAACAACTTAGAATTGGCCATCGACACTATGAACCGCGAAAAAATTGCTCAATTAGGAGAAACTACTCCCAAAGATCAACTTCCATGGGTGATAATATCAGCTTTGATGAGTTTAGTAGTTGTTGGTGTCGTAGGTGCTGTAATGTGGAATGAAGGTTTTAGTTGAAAACCCGCTGCCATTGTCGTAGTTGGATTTGGTACTGTATCTTTCGTAATGACACTGCTTTTAAATCCCGCATTGATTTACCGAAACATGTTTAGGCTTTCGTCATTCATGATGATTAGTCTTATAGCTTATGGGAATTCAGCTTTGTTGCATCTTTTGTATTTACGGACCACACTCATCCATATCTACTTGATTTAAAGTGGAAAGGAGACAACAACATAACGACCTTTGAATTTAGCACTGTTGCTCTGCTTGCATTTTGCTAAATATGCAACTATTTCGATAATAGACCTAAAAACAAATTTTAAGTTTTTGTACAATCGTGAGAATTGTGTTGTTTTATCGGAAAGATGGAAAATCTGTATCTTCAATGTTTGTTGAATAGAAAGTTATCTTTTTAGGCAAGAATCATGATTTTACTATGTTACGCTTCCCTTAATTCTTACTCCATACTCTTCAATATTTTGCACTAAAAAGTTCCGGACAGGGGCAAAGTTTGCTTATTATAGAGTTTTTTGATTTAGTTCAGCTTTGTCTAGGAAAGAGGTCTTTGATAAAAAAACGAAGTCCAAAAGAAT
>JAEPQF010000137.1:7944-8484 GCA_017640685.1 Hyphomicrobiales bacterium | reverse complement strand
CCAAAACGATAAGCTTCAGATTGTTGGTAAGGCACACGTGAAGCAATCCAGCTTTCCCGTGCAGCTTTCAGTGTTTCAGCACTTGGAGCTTTAATAAAAGCGTCAATTTTCACTTTTAAAGCTTCAGCTGTTTTTAAAGAATCTTCATATTTTGCCTGAGCAATATTGGCATATGTTGTTACGATGTCTTTAACTTTAGGTTCTGCAGCAAGTGCTACACTAGAACCCATAAAGCCCGTAAAGAGTGCAATTGCAACTCCTGTTGAAGCTTTTTGTAACATAGTCTTTGTCATTTATAACTATCTCCTGGTATACAAAGTAAAAGAGGTTGAAAAACTAATTGGGAAAGTGAGTGGCCTCAGCCGCCAAATGATTAAGCGGTTGGGCAATTGAATTAACTTGTAAAATCTGACCGGCATCAACAAGGCCATCAGCAAAATCTTGAGCAGCCGCTTGCGGTAAATTAATATCAGCAGCTTCAGTAATGGCATAAACGCATGCTTTTAGCGCTGGGCATTCACTGTGTTGGCACGCGGCAAT
>JAEPQF010000137.1:0-7934 GCA_017640685.1 Hyphomicrobiales bacterium | reverse complement strand
CAATCATTGAAATAGCCACAACTTCATCATAGCTAAAGCCAGGTGTGACGATTTTTTCTATTCTAATAGGGCGTTGAGAAATTTTATCTAACGCATTCACCCAACTACCAAGTTTTGTTGATAAGACTAATCCATTTTTCAAACCAAAAGCTTGAATATATTGACGGCTGCACACATCAAAAAAGCGGCTATCATTTGTTTGAACACCTCGAACCCAACAACGAAAACCAAGTCCAACCAAGCGCTCTGGTGTTGCGTTAAGTGATATCGAAGTACCACATTTTTTAAGAGGCACTTTCAAAGGCCAATCAGAGCCAAGATCTTTATCAGTCATTTGATGTTCGTCAGAGAGAACATCTTGAGAAATTTTATTTTTCATTTGCATTTCTATGGTCACCAAAAATCAAAAAATTAAGGAGAGGCGCTTTAGAGGATGGAAAGGTCGTTTAATGATTAAGAGAGTTCAAAAAGAAACGATCAGACCTTATTCTTAGCGGCCAAAAGGCTGAGCTTTAAAGCATGCCATTTTTTAAAAACGGGCATTCCGATCGAGGTGAAAATTCATGCCGCTTTTCGTAGCGAGACGAGCAAGAAGCTTGAACACCCAGAAGGTCTTCATAAATTGCTGATTTAATGTGAGTGAAAGAAAAAGAAAGCTCTGAGAAAATAGATTGCTCTCGAGAACAAGAAACAGAAGGACCAGAAAACGCACCCCTGGTAAGGTGATTATATCTATACATTTTTCTCTCCAATAATCAGGGTTCAAGGCCCTGGTATTAGACTAAGTTAGTGCCCCACCACTTGCGGCACTAGGACGACATAATCAAATTATCCATGATCAGTCAAATAAAAAAACAAACAATACCAGTAGTTTAGAATTAATATAAATATAAATTAGAATAACTATAAAGTTAGCCTTAGTTTGACTGGCAACTTGACAAATCGATAATCGTAATATGTTATGACCCATCAAATAAATGTAATAAGCTGCTAAATATAACCGCTTTTTCAAACAGGTTGTATCTGATTACGGGACCTTGAATCCCGTTTATTGGAGAGAAAAATGTTCTACTTTATCAAACAGTGCACGGCAATCGTGCGCTCAAAATTGCCGAATGCAAGTTTAGCGTTAGTGGAAATAAATCTTTCAGTTATTTCTTCCAATCAAACGATTGAATGCTTTCATCAGCGCAATAAAAAATTCCTGAAACAAGTTCAATCATTCTTTTTGAACTCTCCTGTCATTGTTGGAGGGGTAAGCGAATGATTAATGAAGTAACTCATCAAGTTTTGGATAAAATTAAAGAAGAAAAAACACCGATTTATTTTGCCAAAAAGCCTCTTATTAAGAAATCTCCTGAAGAACTTGTTGGTCTGGGGTTTCGTTTTTGGATGGCTGGTTATCAAAATAATGATTTTGAGTTTTGGAAAAAAACGTGGGATCATTTTAACCAAACTATTGGTACTTCAGCCGCTCGGACAACAGTCTCTGAACTAGCCTCATGGGCTCAAACAGTTCAATCATCTGCACACCGAGATATTGAAGTTTCTCTTACTGAACAAGAGCAATTCGGCAGAGATGAACGAATGGCAATCACTATGGTTGCTGCAGGTCAACATAACGCATGCCCAGCTCTTCAAGCTTGCGCAAGCGCACTCTTGGGCGCAGCTGAAGTTGATAATGTCGTTGAAGCCTCAACAGACTTTGGTCATCAATTGCTTGAAAAAAAATTATTGCTAACTGACATCAAAAAATCTGACGATTTTTAGAACAACCTAAAACACTCTTTTTCTAAATGAAGACGGAACCCTGCTTTTTTGGCAGGGAGACATGACGCCATGGGCGTCCGGCGCCTAGCGCCGCCCCTCGGAGGCCTAAGCGCCTTAAGCGCTTAGAATAGCCGTGAGAGAAAACAAGCCAAAATTTTCGCCTTTCGTCGAATATTGCATCTCCTTCAAAAAAGGAAATGCGAATAACTCATTTTTCACAAGTGTCTCCCCCCGATAATCTAAGAAAAATAGGACTAATCTCTACTATAAAAAAAATGAAAAAGAGATAATCATGCATCCAATATGCATGTTATATTAAAGTCGGCTGCAAACCTACAAACTCAAAAAATTGCACGAATCTACAAGTGTGAAAATATGAAAAAATATGTAATATTTTCGTAAATTGTAAATAAGTTAGGGAAGAAACGAATGGACCAGATTGTAAACACACCAACTCACGCTTTGAATTTTCTCAAAGAAAAAATGAAAATTAAAGCGAGATACGACAATTTCATTGGTGGTGAATGGGTAGCGCCAACTGATGGTAGATATTTTGATAATATCTCACCAATTGATGGAAACATCGTCTGTCAAATCGCGCGCTCAAGCGCAGCTGATGTTGAAAAAGCACTGGATGCCGCTCACAAGGCAAAAGATGCTTGGGCGAAAACCTCCCCAACAGATAGAGCAGCAGTTCTTCTAAAAATCGCAGATCGTATGGAAGCGCATCTAACCGAAATCGCGACCGTAGAAACCATCGATAATGGTAAGCCAATCCGTGAAACAAAAGCAGCTGATATTCCACTAGCAATTGATCATTTCAGATATTTCGCTAGCTGCATCAGAACACAAGAAGGCGGCATCTCGGAAATTGATCACGATACAACAGCTTATCATTTCCATGAGCCCCTCGGCGTTGTTGGTCAAATCATTCCATGGAATTTTCCATTACTAATGGCAGCATGGAAATTAGCGCCAGCCCTTGCAGCGGGTAACGCGATCGTTCTAAAACCAGCTGAACAAACACCTTTCGGAATTATGGTTCTAATGGACCTAATTGGAGACCTTATTCCACCAGGGGTTCTCAATGTTGTAAACGGTTTTGGCATTGAAGCTGGTAAACCCCTAGCTACAAGTTCACGCATTGCAAAAATAGCCTTCACGGGTGAAACATCAACCGGCCGCTTGATCATGCAATACGCATCAGAAAACATCATTCCATCAACTGTTGAACTGGGTGGTAAATCACCAAATGTATTCTTCGCTGATGTTATGCAAGAAGATGATGCATTCTTTGATAAAGCACTAGAAGGCTTCACACTGTTTGCCCTTAACCAAGGTGAAGTTTGCACATGCCCATCAAGAGCTCTTGTACAAGCTTCAATCTATGATCAGTTCATCGAACGGGCTATTGAGCGTGTTAATAAAATTCAAATGGGTAACCCACTTGATGATGCAACAATGATCGGTGCTCAAGCATCTTCAGATCAGCTAGAGAAAATTCTCTCTTACATCAAAATTGGTAAAGATGAGGGTGCAAGCTTGCTAACAGGTGGCGACAGAGCGCTACTAGGTGGCAATCTTGACACCGGTTATTATGTCAAACCAACAGTGTTTGCTGGTAATAATAACATGCGCATCTTCCAGGAAGAGATTTTCGGCCCTGTTCTTTCAGTTGCTAAATTCGAAGATGAAGCAGAAGCACTGCAAATCGCTAATGACACAATCTACGGTCTTGGTGCTGGTGTATGGTCAAGAGACGGCTCTACTGCTTATAGAATGGGTAGAAATATTCAAGCTGGCCGTGTATGGACAAATTGCTATCACCTCTATCCAGCTCATGCTGCGTTTGGTGGTTACAAGCAATCAGGCATTGGCCGCGAAAACCACAAAATGATGTTAGATCATTACCAGCAAACGAAAAACTTACTGGTAAGCTACAGTCCAAACGCTTTGGGCTTCTTCTAAAGCTTGATTTCAAATTAGGCGAGACCGATTAGGTCTCGCCTTTTTTATCAGCTGCAATAAGAGGAGGAATAAAAATGAAGGCAGTCAAATTTGTCTCGGTAACTGATGAAGCAGTAAAATTAATAGAAGAATTAAGAGACGCACATGGTGATTTAATGTTTCATCAATCTGGTGGTTGCTGCGATGGCAGTGCCCCAATGTGCTATGTAAATGGCGAGTTTAAAACTGGTGATGCGGATGTTTATCTTGGAGAAATTGCAGGGTGTCCATTTTACATTGGCCGTCAACAATATGCCGCTTGGGAACATACTCACCTCATTATAGATGTCGTAGAAGGGCGCGGTAGTGGCTTTTCCCTTGAAGCCCCAAGAGGAGTGCGTTTTTTAACTAGATCCAGATTATTCACCGAAGAAGAGCAAGAGCTTTTAAAAGAACAACAACCAGCACTATAGATTGAAATAAACAATCAACCTAAATGATCGATGGTTTGAGCAGATCGAAAAGTGAGGTTATAGCGAAAAGGTCCTGTAACCTCATGAACGCCATCTTTTAATTTATCAATACCATGATAGGCAAGCCGAGAAACACCACCCCACACAACCACATCTCCATGCGAAAGCAAGACGCGTTTTGCTTTATCTTTTCGAGAGAGTCCACCAAATAAAAATTTGGCAGTAAGACCGAGTGAGATAGAAACGATGGGATGAGAAAAATCACCCTCATCTTTGTCTTGATGCAAGGCCATTTTCGCTCCTGGCTCATAACAGTTAATTAAGCAAGAATTAGGTGAAAAGTCAGAAAAACCTGCCTCTTCAGCAGCTTTCTGAGCTAATGAGAAAAAATCAGACGGCATCGCTGGCCAAGCTTTCTCTGTAAGTGGGTCCAAATGATCATAGCGATACCCCTTCTTGTCTGTAATCCACCCACCTGAACCACAATTACTCATAGCAACAGACATCTTTCTCCCACCAGGCGTTAGCATATGCCGAAAAGGAGCATCAGTGGTGATTGCCATCAGAGACTTCATCAAAGTTGCCTCAAAGGGAAGCGCATAGGCTTTTAATAAATAGGCACCATCGTTAAGCTTAATTTTTTCATTATGAGACGCGTCAAATAAATCTCTTTGCATTAAAAACTCTGTAAATTGAGACATTGATAAGTTTACTCATTTTAACACAATTTCTAAACAGCAGTATATGACGAAACGTTAGCGCAGACCGGAACGCATGCGGTTGCATAGTGGGCAACCGAAGCACAACAAAAGTGCGGTTGCATAGTGGGCAACTGAAGCACTAAAAATAGCATTGCCCGTGAGAGAAAAAGACACAAAAAAGGCCGTGTAATCTTTTAAGGGATTACACGGCAAGGTTTTGCTGCTTCATAGATGAGGAGGGAACGATTTAAAATCCAATCCGTTCAATTGGGGAAAGGTCAGATCGTAAATGGTCTCCCCTCAAAGGAGATAATGCTTAATCAGAGGAGGTCGATTAAATGCATTGACCAGAGAATGCCTAAGAAATATAATTTAGTAAAATGAATTATTAAAAAGGTAATAGATGCATTTTATGCATCATAAAAACATATGCATTTAAAAGAATTAGACGCAAATTTAATCGTTGTCCTAGATGCCCTCTTAATAGACGCAAGTGTAACCAAAGCAGCCGCTCGCTTAGGGCGCAGCCCTTCAGCTGTTAGTCACGCTTTGGCCAATTTACGCTATATTTTCAATGATGAACTGTTTGTCAGGGCTGGCCAGAGGTTGGCGCCGACGGCCAGAGCAAAGGAGCTTGCCCCTTCTGTTCATATTATCGTTTCGGGCCTGGAAAGTTTATTAAGAACAAAAGAACCCTTTAATCCAGGCACACAGGAGCGCACATTTAGGTTTCATTGCCCGGAAATGGCAGAACTTTACTTTCTTCCAAAATTACGCGCCCTCATTCAATCTGAAGCACCAAATATTCATATCGAAAGAAGTGTTACCAACACAGAAATTATGTTTGAAAATTTAAGGCGTGGTCAAACAGATTTTATTCTCATTGAAAATGAAATTATGGATGACATTGTCGATATGTCTTGGATGAAATTAACCGAAGAGACATATGTAACGCTCACAAGTAAAAAGAGTGAATTTAAAGATAAAAAAATCACTTTGAAAAACTTTCAAAACTTACCTCATATCATTACCGATCATGCCGGTAAGAAAAACAGCCCCTTAGAACAAACCTTCATTGAAAAAGGCTTAGAGAGACAAAACATCCTCAAAGCAACATCATCATTAGCTGCTGTTTTAATGGCAATTGAAATGGGTGTTCTAGTTACAGTGCCTCTTCTTCATGCAAAATTATTATTAAACCATGTAGAAACCGCAGAAGTGACCCTTCCGTTCAACGTACCAAAAATGAATATTCAACTTGGTTGGCACAGGAGTTTTGAGCGTGATGAATGCCACCAATGGTTAAGAGAGAGAGTAGAAGTTTGCCTAAAAGAGCAAGCTTGATCTAATGACCGAGTTATATTGAGGAAGAGTTCTGATGAAGATCAGCTGTCATTGTGAAAATGTGAAGATTGAGGTTGATAAAGAGCCGAGTGAGATCGGCGCTTATACAGAATGTAATTGCTCTATTTGCAGACGCATCGGTGCGTTATGGTTTGGTTTTGACCCATCTGAAGTGAGTATCAAAACCAAAACGAAATCAACCGTTGCTTATGTAAGATCAAAAGGCAATATAGCGTTTCATCATTGTCCAATATGTGGCTGCACAACACATTATGAAACCACAGAAAAGTGCGAGATAAATAAAATAGCAATAAACGGCAGGCTACTAGAGTTTGAAGAGAGAGCTCAAATAACTCATAAAAAATTTGATGGCGCAACAAGTTGGCAATTTGTTGATGAATGGCCAGAATTTAAAAAGTCGAAAAATTAAACATAAAAATGATTATTTTCTAAACTTCTAGACCCAATCCATCTATAAGAAACAGAAAGTAACCAGCTTTCTCGCAAACTAAGAGTAAAAACCCTCATGCGTTTCATAGATTATAGTGCAGCTATTTTCGGTTTAATGTTTCTAGCACCAATTATGCTCATCATTGCCATCTTGATTAAAATAGATTCAAAAGGTCCGGCGTTATTCAAACAGCAAAGGGTTGGTAAAAATGGAAAAACATTCACTTGTTTAAAATTTCGCACTATGGAAGTGGGCACAAAACATGTGCCAACACACCAATCAAGCGCGAGTAGCATTACAAAAATTGGCAATATCTTAAGACGCACAAAACTGGATGAGTTACCACAGCTTATTAATGTGTTGTTCGGTCAAATGGCATTAGTGGGCCCAAGACCAGGCCTGCCAACACATGAAGAATTAACAAATGCCCGATTTAAAACCGGGGCACTGGATATTTTGCCAGGCATAACTGGGCTCTCTCAAGTTGAAGGGCTCGATATGTCAACACCAGTTCTCTTAGCTGAAAGAGATGGTGATTACGCGAAGTCAAAAAACTTGATTTTTGACATCAAACTGATCTTCATGACCTTGGGCTCTATTGTCAGTAAAAAATAATCTAAAAAAGAAATTTAAAAAATATTCTCGCCACAAACTTTTTATATTCTTACCAGCTTTGACAATTTCCAAAGATTATCTGAGATCTGAGGATGGCACATATTCATGATCTCAATTGGAAATACAAAGCAGAACACTCTTTTAGAAACACGCAACTGATTCTGGAAAAAACATGTTTAGTCGGCCATTTGAATTTTTTGAAAAATTAATCGACCCATTAACAGTGGCCAAAAATCCTGTGCCCCCAATGGGGTTAAAAAAATTCTATAAATATTTTCTAGTGCAAATTTGGCCATTGATAACAGTTGCCTGCTTTGTCTCTGCAATTGGTGCATTTATCGATGCGATGCTGCCTGTAACTATTGGTTGGCTTGTTGATTTATTCAGTAAAACCAGCACAGAAACAGTGTGGCAAGACGGTAAAAGCATATTTATCATTATCTTAGCGATTGTGATCGTGCGCCCACTTATAGGGTATTTAGAGTTGCTCATCTCGCTTCATGCTCAGTTCCCCGGCTTTACGAATTTAATCCGCTGGCAAAGTCACCATCATGTGTCGCGCCAATCGCTGCAATTTTTCCAAAGTGATTTTGCTGGCAGAATTGCAAACAAAGTCATGCAAACGGGTATGGC
>JAEPQF010000136.1 GCA_017640685.1 Hyphomicrobiales bacterium | reverse complement strand
TGCCCGCTTTGGTTGTTAGAATTGATACGGGTTCAGTTGGATTTATTTTTACTTTGAATAATGCTTCGAGCACATAGATATTGCCAAGACCTGCTACGATGCGTTGATCAAGCAGGAAGCTTTTAATCGGTGTTTTTTTCAGCTGTTTTACTTTACCGTTTTTGTCTCTGATGATTGTTTTTTCAGCCAATGTGACTTCATTGAACTCATTGCCCAAAGGCTCTGGCCCAAGATCAATAAATGACTTGTGGCTTTCTAAGTATTCTTCCTCGACCAGATCCATATAGCCGAAACGACGTGGATCATTATAGCGGATGACATCACCATTTGAGAGATGAAAGACGATATGATCATGTTTGGGGTTTACTTTATTGTCGCCCAAACTCACATCTCCGTTCACTGTGAATTTGCCGCTCATGCCTAAGTGCATAATGAGAATGTTTTTAGTAGAGAGGTGAACAAGCACATATTTCGCCCGTCTCGACAAATGCTCTACTTTGGCGCCGGTTAAGGCTTTCACGAAGTCTTTTGGGAAGGGAAAGCGTAAATTTTCTCGATTTTGCTCGATTTTTACCAATTTTTCCCCTGTCATATGAGGAGATAGCCCTCGCATCACTGTTTCAACTTCTGGTAATTCTGGCATTTTTATTCCCTTTTCAACGGATTTAGAGGAAGTTGCCCTTTTCTTTGCTCTCTTTCCATCAATTTCTTTACCAAACCTACAGAATATGAGCAAAAATGATGTGCTATTTTCGCCCTATCGTTTCTTGTCGTCTGGCAATCAATGGCGGGATCAGCTATGGTGCAGGTAAAGTTTAAATATCCAAAACGAACAGATAGATAGAGATGACAGACAACACAAGTTCATATGGCTTTCAAACCGTTAACCCAGGTGAAAAACAGGGCCGGGTTAATCATGTATTTTCCCGGGTTGCGAAAGATTATGACCTGATGAATGACCTCATGTCTGGTGGCATGCACCGCGTTTGGAAAAACGAACTTATCACCATGTTAGCCCCTCGCGCTACTGGCCCCTTAAACCATCTTGATGTTGCGGGTGGTACAGG
Source organism: Hyphomicrobiales bacterium (assembly GCA_017640685.1). Classification (GTDB taxonomy): domain Bacteria; phylum Pseudomonadota; class Alphaproteobacteria; order Rhizobiales; family HXMU1428-3; genus HXMU1428-3. Next base: position 7,444 of record JAEPQF010000136.1, on the reverse strand, counting down.
TGACATTACATTTCGCATTTTAGAAAAAGCTAGTGCTGAAGCTAAAGGTACCATCTTAGATATTTCTCGTGAAATGCTGGAAGTTGGCCGGGAACGAGCTGAAGACAATGGAACGGCCTCAAAAATCAAATTTGTTGAAGGTAATGCTGAAAGCCTTCCCTTTGAAGATAAGACATTTGATAGTTACACAATCGCCTTTGGCATTCGCAATGTGCCGCGCATTGATTTAGCGCTTCAAGAAGCTTACCGAGTGTTAAAACCAGGCGGGCGGTTTATTTGTCTTGAGTTTTCTGAGGTAACCGTTCCTGTTCTTGATGACATCTATGATAAATTTTCATTTCATGTGATCCCGAAAATAGGAGAGATGGTGATGGGAGATGGTGAGCCTTATCAATATTTGGTTGAGAGCATTCGCAAATTCCCCAAACAAGACGTGTTTAAATCTATGATTGCTGACGCAGGATTTTCTCGTAGCAATTACCGCAACCTCACGGGAGGAATTGCGGCCCTTCATTCTGGATGGCGCATTTAATTTTCGTTATTTTGTCAGCAACACACTTTATTAACTCAGTGATTATTGATTTCATTTATGGCTAATCCTCTCAGCAATATATACCGCCTCGCAAAAGCTGGCATTACGCTCACTTATTATGGTGTGACGTTATTTCCTAAGCACATTCCAACACCTTTACCAGTGAAATTAATGCGGATTTTGCTTTTGCCTTTTTCACTTTTGGGAATGATTTTGCGCGCGCCTTTTGGGCAGCAAACGCCATCGGAGCGGTTGGTCACTGCGCTTACAAAGCTTGGGCCGACTTACATTAAACTTGGACAGTTTTTAGCTACCCGTAGTGATATTATCGGGCCTGAACTGGCCAATGACCTTTCGACCTTACAAGACCGTTTGCCGCCCTTTCCGCAAGAAGAAGCAATAGCTGAAATTGAAAAACAATTGGGCGCCCCAATAAACGAGCTTTTTGTAGAGTTTGGCCCACCAATTGCTGCAGCCTCCATAGCGCAAGTTCATAAGGCAACCATTTTAGAAAATGGTATTGAGAGAGAAGTTGCTGTCAAAGTGCTTCGCCCTGGGATTGAGAAACGTTTCTTTCAAGACCAAGACAGTTTTCGTTTTGCTGCGAATCTGGTTGAGACATTTTCCAAAGCGGCACGGCGTATGCGTCCCGTTGAGGTTGTTAAAACGCTAGATAGATCTGTGACCATTGAGCTTGACCTTCGGCTTGAGGCTTCAGCCATTAGTGAGCTGAGTGAAAACACTGCTGAGGATGAAAAGTTTAGAACGCCAGAAGTTTATTGGTCTCACACTACTGGGCGAGTGCTTACAACAGAGTGGATTGATGGCACACCAATTTCAAATATTGAAGCGCTTGAAAGCCAAGGACATAACCTAACAGAGTTAGGCACCCATGTGCTGCAATCTTTTTTGCGTCATGCAATGCGAGATGGGTTCTTTCATGCGGACATGCACCCGGGGAATTTGTTTGTCGACAAGGCCGGTAATCTCGTTGCGATTGATTGCGGGATTATGGGGCGGATGAAACCCAAGGAACAAAAATTCCTCGCTCGCATTTTACATGGGTTTGTTACTGGTGATTACCTGGATGCAGCGCAAGCGCATATCGATGCTGGCTATGTGCCTGACCAACATTCAGTTCATGAATTTGCGCAAGGGTTACGCGCGATTGGGGAACCTATTGCTGACAAAACGGCTGAGGAAATTTCTATGGCGCGGTTCCTTGGGCAGCTTCTGGAATACACAGCCGTTTATGATATGGCGGCACGGCCAGAGCTTATCTTGTTGCAAAAAAACATGGTGATTGCTGAAGGTGTGGCGCGTTCGCTTAATCCTGAACTTAATTTATGGAAAGCTTCTGAACCAGTTGTAAAAGAGTGGCTGCAAGCTCAGCTTGGCCCGACAGCGAAGATGAAAAAGATGGCGGCCGGATTGAAAGCGCTTGATCAATTTATGGATGACATGCCAGAGCATTTGAAAGTTCTTGAGACTAATATGGGTGGCTTATCGCGCTTTGCCAGCAAAATTCAAGATATGGATGAAAAGCGCCTTACTCAGTTGGTTGAAGGGAAGCCACAAAAAAGCCTTTCAAACCAGATTGCGCTGTGGCTCATTGCCTTAAGCCTTGCTGCAATAGCTATTAAGCAATTGTTTTAACTTTATTTTGCAGGATTGAAACTGATTGGTTGAGATCTTATATAAGTACTAATTAATTTTAATAACACTTAGTGTTTGAGAAAAATGATGACGGATAAGAAATCTATTCTTTTGATTATTGGTGGTGGAATTGCTGCTTATAAATGTTTGGAGTTAATCCGTCGTTTAAAAGAACAGGATATTTCTGTTACGCCTGTGCTCACCAAAGCCGGTACTGAGTTTGTTACCCCGCTTTCGCTTGCGACTTTAGCAGAGACAGAAGTTCACACAGATCTGTTTGATTTAAAAAATGAAACTGAAATTGGGCATATTCAACTTTCTCGCCAAGCGGACTTGGTTGTTGTGGCACCTGCTACTGCTGACTTAATGGCAAAAATGGCGAATGGGCTGGCGAATGACTTGGCCAGCACATTATTGCTCGCAACTGACAAAGACGTGCTTATTGCGCCAGCTATGAATGTGCGCATGTGGCAGCACCCAGCGACCCAGCGCAACATTGATACCTTGAAACAAGATGGTGTTAAGTTTGTTGGACCGGAAATTGGGGACATGGCTTGCGGTGAAACGGGGCCTGGACGGCTTAGTGAAGTGCCAGACATAGTTACAGCTATTCAATCTGCTATTCATATGAAAAAGGGGCCGCTTTCTGGGAAATCTATTCTCATCACGGCAGGCCCGACGCATGAGCCTATTGACCCAGTTCGTTATATTGCAAACCGCTCTAGTGGTAAGCAGGGATATGCCCTTGCTGAAGTGGCGAGCGTTCTTGGAGCCGATGTTACACTCATCTCAGGGCCGACGAAATTACCCGTACCTTCAGGTATTCGTTTCATTGAGGTTGAAACGGCGCGAGAAATGCGAGATGCCACACTTGCGAACTTGCCCGTCGACATTGCCATATGCGCAGCGGCCGTTGCTGATTGGCGCGTGAAAAAGTCAGCTGGTCAAAAAATGAAGAAAACAAAGGAAGGGTTACCTCAATTAGAGCTTGCCGAGAACCCGGATATTTTAGCGAACCTTTCCGACTTAAAAGACAAGCGCCCTTCTCTTGTGATTGGCTTTGCTGCTGAGACAGAAACTGTGATTGAGCATGCTCAAAAGAAGTTAAAGAAAAAAGGGTGTGATTGGATTGTAGCGAATGATGTGAGTGCTAAAGGAAATGTGTTTGGCAATGATGAGACCTCTATTCATATTATCAGCGCTAAGACAGTTGAAAGTTTCGAAAACGTTTCCAAGGAAGACGCAGCAAAACAAATTTTGCTAAAGGCTGCCAAGGAATTAAAATTATAAAATTTCATCATAGAAAATGAGCGGCAGATGACGGACACAAACAAAGATACAGACACTGACATTGGTACTGGCATTGAAATTCTACTTTCACCATTGCCACATAGTGAAGGGCTTGATTTACCCTCTTATGAAACGGCTGGTGCTGCCGGGATGGATTTGCGAGCCGCTCTTCCTAAGGGCACACCCGTTATATTAGGGCCAATGCAGCGCAGTCTCATCCCGACTGGTTTTGCGATAGAACTTCCACAAAATTATGAAGCACAAGTTCGCCCCCGCTCTGGCTTGGCCTTAAAATCAGGGGTTACCGTTTTAAACAGCCCTGGGACAATTGATTGTGATTACCGAGGGGAAATAAAAGTGATTTTGATTAACCTTTCAGAGCACCCCGTTGAAATTAATCGAGGTGATCGCATTGCGCAAATGGTGATTGCGCCTGTTACTCAAGTTAAAATCATAAAAGTTGATGAACTTTCTCTGACCAAGCGTGGTGCTAAGGGTTTTGGCTCAACTGGCAGTTAAAGTAAAGATTTATAACTATGAAAATCTTTTAATTCACCCTTTCCTTACCCCATTGTTTTCATGAGTGAATTATCATTATTATCAATTTTGAAGGCACTTTAGGATTTGATTTTGTGACTAACCTTCTTTGAACTGAAATCAAGTCTTTATTCTTCGTCCACTTCTCAATAAACTAAAGATAAATTCTAATTAACAGCTTTTTCAAGCTAGATACAAAGGTTCAAAATGAGCGAAAATCAATCATTTATTCCTCCATTGACAATCTCTCAAATGGGGCGTGGGCGTGTCTATAATGACATTACAGAAACAATTGGGCATACACCTCTTGTGCGTTTGAATAAAATCAAAGAGCATTTTGAACTTAACTCAGACATTTTGATGAAGCTGGAGTTTTTTAACCCACTTGCAAGTGTGAAAGACCGAATTGGTCTTTCCATGATTGATGCTCTCATGGAAGAAGGCACGGTTGGTGAAAATACAGTTTTAATTGAGCCAACCAGTGGTAATACAGGCATTGGACTTGCCTTTATTGCAGCGGCCAGAGGCCTGCGGTTGATTTTGGTTATGCCTGAATCCATGTCCATTGAGCGGCGTAAGATGCTTTCTCATCTGGGTGCTGAACTTGTTTTAACACCGGCTGAAAAAGGCATGAAAGGAGCGCTTGAGAAATCCGCGGAACTTATGGCGCAGAACCCTGATTCAGTGATGCCATCACAATTTTCTTCGCCTGCAAACCCTGCTGTTCACATGGCAACTACAGCTGAAGAAATTTGGAATGACACAAAAGGAAATGTTGATGCCATTGTGTCTGGTGTTGGTACTGGTGGGACAATTACAGGCTGTGCGGCCGTTTGGAAAATGAAGAAACCGAAGACCAAAATTGTCGCGGTTGAACCAACCGATAGCCCCGTACTTTCCGGTGGTGATCCTGGTCCTCATAAAATTCAAGGCATTGGAGCTGGGTTTGTGCCTTCAATTGTCAATAAATCTCTTATTGATGAAGTTTTGACAGTTAGTAATGAAGATAGTTTTGCTATGGCCCGTTCTTTGGCACGAATTGAGGGAATTCCGGGTGGGATTTCAACCGGTGCAAACTTGAAGGCGACTATAAATTACATTCAAGAACACCAGCTTGAGGACAAAACTATTGTCACTTTTGCCCCCTCTTTTGCAGAGCGTTACATGTCTACATTGTTATTTGAAGACGCTGACGATAATAAAAGTGATGATAGCGGTCATGTGACCATTTAAAGGTCATGTGATTTAAAAAGGCAATGTGATTAAAAATTATGACTCTCAGCAGTGAAGAAATTGAGCGGTATAAACGCCATATAATTCTCAAAGAACTTGGTATTCAAGGGCAGCAGAAGCTAAAACAGGCACGTGTTCTTGTGATTGGTGCAGGTGGGCTTGGCTCTCCTTTATTGCTCTATTTAGCTGCTGCTGGTGTTGGGACCATTGGCATTATTGATGATGATATTGTTAGCCTATCGAATTTACAGCGCCAAATTGCGCATGATACTGACAATGTGCATATGCCGAAGACAGAAAGCGCCGCGCAGCGCATTGCACAAATAAACCCTCATGTTACGGTCGAGCAGCATAATTGTCGTCTTACCATTGATAATGCGATTGAGATCATTGGCCAGTATGACATTGTTGCTGACGGGTCAGATAATTTTGCGACGCGTTATTTGGTGAATGATGCTTGCTTTTTTGCACAAAAGCCGCTTGTTTTTGCAGCCATCGGTCCTTTTGACGGGCACATCACCACCTTTAGAGCAGCTGAGAAAAATGAACAAGGTGAGCCTAACCCGAATTATCGCTGCATTTTCCCTAAAGCGCCGCCACCAGGCACAGTTGCCTCTTGTTCTGAAATTGGGGTTTTAGGGGCGATTGCTGGTGTTGTTGGCACATTGCAAGCAACAGAGACAATTAAAGAAATAACCGGAATTGGTGAGGGGCTTGTTGGTCGGCTTTTATTGATTGATACGCTGACTTGTCAATTTCAGTCCGTGAATATTAAATGGGATCCGAACAATCCTTTGAGCGGAACGAACCCGCTTTACAAAGACCTATCGCACTTACGTACATCAAGTGAAGCAGAGGCTCGCTAATTTCATGAAACAGCTGATTGCCAGATTTTCATTCGTTTTTGTAACCCTTTTCCTCACTATTGGGCTGATATTGCCATCACTTGCTCAACAAAAGAAGCAAGTAGAAGATGAACCTCTTCCTAAAGAGCGCACTGAATTGCGTTTTATCACCTCAGATGATTACCCCCCCTTTAACTATTATGACGAAGAGGGGAACTTATCAGGGTTTCACATTGATTTAGCCAATGCAATTTGCCGTGAAATGGCGGTGCGCTGTGATATTCAAGTTCGCTCGTGGAATAATATTGCGCTAGCGTTTAAGGGCGGCGATTTTGATGCGATTATCGCCGGGCTTGCTGTTAACAAAGACAATATAAAAAATTTAGATTTTACAAATAGCTATATGCGGATGCCTGGTCGTTTTGCTATTTTGAAATCTCGTCCTCAGCCAGCACCTTCACCATATCGCTTAGAAGGCAAGCAAATTGGAGTGGTTGCGAAAACCGCCCATGAGGCCTACATTAAACGTTTTTTTAAAACGGCTAAAATCAAACAATTTCGCACACAATCACAAGCCAATAATGCACTGCAAAATGGAGAGATTGATTATCTGTTTGGCGATGCCATCCAAATTATGTTTTGGCTTAATGGCTCTCTTTCAAAGCAGTGCTGCAAATTTCATGGCGCGGCTTATTGGGATGCCAAATATTTTGGTGAAGGGCTTTCTATTGCGATTAACAAAAGTGATATGAGGCTGCGCATTGAATTGAATGATGCCATAAATAAGATCAGGAAATCCGGTACCTTTGAAGAATTAATGCTCCGTTATTTCCCGATCAATATTTATTAAGTGACATCTATCATTTTTTATTTTTAGATTATTAAATGCTTTCAATTTTCTCTGATAAGAGGCAAGACACTCTTATTTTCTGAAAGGGAGCAGAAAGCTCCAGGCCAATTTTGTTGGTTTTGTTGTGTGTAAATAATCTGGCAGGCCGATTTCCATTTTATCATGCCCTTCTCTTGGCTGTTCGATATAAGTTCCGAACAATCTGTCCCAAATTGCAAGATTAAACCCATAATTACTATCGGTTTCATTGCGGATTATTGAATGATGGACACGGTGCATATCAGGCGTGACGAAAATTGGCCGAATGACTTTGTCGAGCCATTTTGGAAGAGCGATATTTGAATGATTGAACATAGCGCATCCGTTTAGGATAATCTCAAACAGTAGCACTGCAAAACTTTCAATTCCTAAAAGATAAACAAGGGCGCATTTGTAAATCATCGACAATGCAATTTCTATAGGATGAAAACGAATAGCCGTTGTCACATCAATATCTATATC
>JAEPQF010000135.1:2048-8609 GCA_017640685.1 Hyphomicrobiales bacterium | reverse complement strand
GCACAACTGAAGCTTTAAGACCTAATTTTTCTTCTACAAAATCTTGCTCTTTGTCAGAAAGATTGCTGGTGGTGATTTCTTGAGTCATAATTTTTATCTACTTTCTGATAAATCTATGGGCTGCTGTGACCAATTTTATGAGCATGTATAACTTTGATCATTACACATTTTCATAAAATTAGAGAGTTAAGTCATTGCGTAAATTGTGACGTAAGTTTAAGTAACTAGTTCACATAACGGGATGATTAAGATCCTAGTTTCTTTATTAGTTTTACAACACATAGAAAGGTTTAAATGAACGGTCGAGGTGCAGGATCTTTGAATTCATAATTTGCTATTTTTGCAAGGGCTTTGTGGCTAATAACCTCAAATGTATCGTTTTTCCATCGTATTGCTTTCATTCTTTCAAGCTTCTTGAGGGTTTTATTCGTGTGAACAAGGGACAACCCTAACGCATCTGCAAGATGATGTTGTTTAAAGGGAAATAAAGCTTTGCCTTTATTTGTCATACCTAGCTGTTCTAATCTGCAATAGAGGTTGAGTAATATATGCGAAATTCTCTCAATAGCAGTTCGCCTGCCAACACTTAATAAATTCTCATCAAGTGTTCTCTCTTCACGTGCAGCCAGCCATGTTATATCAAAAGCCAGCTCATGATGGTTTTTGTAAAGATTCCAGAGTTTCTCACGAGGAAATATACATAAGACAATCTCTGTCAAACTCTCAACAGAATGATCCATCTCATTGAATATAGATGATTGAAGTCCTATAAAGTCGCCGGGTAAGGCAAAATTTAAAATTTGTCGCCGGCCATCTTCTAATAATTTATATCTAAAAGCCCAACCTGATAAAATAGTGTAAAGATGTGCGCTGTTATTCTGCTCTAACAGCAAAGTTGTTCCAGCATCGGCAACCATTTCTCCACTCTTGTAATTTTGAACAAATTCCAATTCTTTTTTATTGAAATTCCTAAAAGCCTTATTTTTAAGAAGTAAACATTTACTACAGGGAAGTTGCTCCGAGGCTGGCTTAATACCAGGTGGTGATATTTGCATGGGGCTATCCATTTATGGTTTATTCTGCACAAGCTTGTTCGCGAATTGTAAATTTTAATAAAAGAGCTCAGGCCGTGCAGATCGCCTTACGAGCTATTTTGTTTAAGTTCTGTCATCATTCGAACGTTAACGGCTCAAAACTATAAAAGTTCCCTGCAAAATACAAAAACTTATGGTTGCTTGGAGCTTCACTATAAGTATTGCCTCCATATTGGCAGCAAAGCTAACCTAAAAATAAAATGAAAAAACATATCTCACTAGTTTTGATTGGCGCATCATTAGCAAGACGCATCGTTTGCAACAAGTACAGCTAAAATCATACACCATCAAATTCAATGAAACTACAGCACTTTGTCTAAAATCTTTTAGAGCTAAAAAAAACTAACAATAGGTGAGCTGCTTTGTTACCTAAGTTATTGGGAGCCTATGTGAAAATATGAGCAGTTTTAATGAAATTCTCTCACACTTGAAACAAAAGACTGTTTACTTCTCAACCTGTGTTTTAAGTAAGCTATTTTGAATAATTATGAATGCTGGTTGGAGCAAAAAGGTAAACAAATGGTTAATCTATATAAAGAAGGATCAGACTATGAAGGCGATAGATTACACACCACTTAAATTCATTGTCAAAACGCACTATGAATTATGTGATTATTACAGGACTGAGCAGAACAGGTCTCGAAGTTTGCAGGTAAAGAAAATATATCTCTATCTCCTAAGGCTACACGAACATCTTATGTCAAAAACGATAGAAGCTTCGGTCAATCTAGCACCTTGTGCAGAAACGCAAGATCTCAATAACTTTTATATCGCACAGGAAAACAATCGATTAAACATACTCCATAGGAGTCTGTTCACCTTGGATGATAAATCACACAGAAATATATTAAACAGAAAAAAAGAAGTCACAGAGTTGCTAGAAAAAAAATACAAAGAAGATACAACTCACGTGATGATAAAAATATTGATTAGAAACATGACTGCTTTGATGGATGAGGCCTATGATCAAATCCTTAATCCACAACCAAACATAGATGGGGCACCTGGTCCCTTTCCTGATGTTGGTAATGGTATTAGTCACAGTAATTGTTGTTTTAAATCATTATCTCATAAGCCAATATGTTGAAATTACTTTATAAAGAATCTTCTTCATCCGCCCAAATCTCTTCTAGGCGCTTTCTAGCTCTATTGACGCGGCTTTTAATTGTGCCCATGGCACAATCACAAATATTAGCAGCTTCCTCGTAAGAAAAACCAGAAGCACCAACAAGAACGATTGCCTCTCTCTGGTCAGGGGGCAGCTCGTTTAATGCTCTTTGCAAATCTTTCATATCTAAATGACCATGCTGCTCGGCTGGCGTACGCAGATTATCTGTATAAGTGCCATCGCCATCAAGAACGATACGTTTGTTTTTACGAGCCTGGCTGTAGAATTCGTTTCTGAGAATTGTAAATAACCAAGCTTTCATGTTTGTTCCAGGTTCAAAACTGCTTTGCTTTGCCCAGGCTTTCATGATTGTTTCTTGGACCAAATCATCAGCGTAATCATAATTACCCACTATTGAGACTGCAAAAGCTCTAAGATTAGGTAATAATGACAGCATCTCTCTCTTGAAGTTAGTTTCGTTACTCATGATCATTCTGCTGGGGTGACTGTTTTGCTTCTTCTTCTGCGTTATCTAATTTTTCTAGAAGGTCCAAAAAATGATCAGGTATTGGTTCATTCGCAATAGAATTGTAATAACTGCGCAGCTTCACGTTCAACTGTCGAGTATCTGTTGAGAGAGCTGAGGTCTTGCTCTTGTTATACGTATCATTAGAATTTTTGTTTTTCATGTGCGTGCTTTGGGGCTGGTCAATGATCACAGTTTTAACGAATTAACTTCAAAAAAAGTTCCATCACAAAGGAACTTTTTTTAGTTTCGTATATTTATTGTATACTATAACAAAAATTTTGGGAGCAACCATGTCATTATCTACAAGAATTGCAATGTTTTTGCCTTATCTAAGGAGATTCGCTCGTGCAGTCACAGGATCACAAACGACAGGAGATGGGTATGTGACAGCTCTCCTCGAAGCTCTCATAGAAGATGTCGCTCTGTTTCCAGATGTGGGGAATGATCGGGTCCAACTTTATAAACTTTTTATTGAATTGTTTGACAAGTTAAACATACCTGAAAAAAAATGGGAGTCACCCTACCTTTGGGAAAAGAATGCATCAGAGAAGTTTATTTCCATCCCCGAAGATCCTCGCAAAGCTTTTCTACTCCATGCTCTTGAAGAATTTACATATGATGAAATCTCAGAGATTTTATCTGTCAGCGTATCTGATGTTGAAAGATTAATTGAAACTGCATCAAATGAAATTTCAGCACAGTTACATACAACTATTCTCATCATAGAAGATGAGCCTCTCATTGCATTAGACATTCAGAATATGGTTGAAGATCTCGGGCATGAAGTTACAGGTATTGCTAGAACACATGAAGAAGTTATGAAATTATTTGATGAAACGCAGCCCAAGATGATCTTAGCCGATATCCAGCTTGCTGATGGCAGCTCAGGTCTTGAAGCTGTAAATGATATATTGGAAACGATTGAAATACCGGTCATTTTCATAACTGCTTTTCCAGAAAAATTGCTTACAGGCGAGCGGCCCGAGCCTACTTTTTTGGTCACCAAGCCTTTTAATCCAGATATGGTCAAAGCGCTCATAACTCAGGCACTATTTTTGCAACAAGATGCAAAGTTGGTGCAAAGTTGATGTAAAATTACAGATATAAGGTTAAGGGGGAACTTTCAGCTTTTAAAACAGTTATTATAACAATACATTGATACCAAACATATATATTTTGGCATTTGACCTTTTTTTGATTGCGGATGTGGTGTTAGTGCTAATTTAAAAATATATCAGCCTATGTAATTTGATATATTCATTTAATCTATTGATGACTGATAATTAGAAAGAGATAATACCAGCGTGTGGCATAAACTTATCAAAGAAGATTCCAGCGTTTGGTATGAAGAAGGTTTTAAAACCAATGATTTTTTGCAATGTTTCATTAAAGCATTTCTCATCTCTAATCTTTGCACGATTATACATGATCAAAACGAGAAACTAGTTTTTATTCTCAATCTTCCTGATTTATGGTCCCTTGGTGAAACAAATCCCGTCGATGAGACGAGATTGTTTGGATCTGCTATTACAAATCAGTTTGTGAAATTACGGCAGCTCTGCTCAGATACAAATTCTGATCAAACAGAGTATTTTCATAGCTCTGGGCGGACGTTTGAATTTAATTGCAGCACAATTGATATTGCAGGTAAGAAACATATCGTTACTGTGATTACTGACCGGACTGATGAAGTACGAAGAGAAAAAACATTACAAACCTTGCTTCGTGAAGTTAGTCATAGATCTAAAAATATGTTAGCTATTGTGCAAAGTATTGCCTCTCAAACGGCGAAGCACGCTTCTACTATAGACAGTTTTTTGAAAAAATTCACCGGCAGAGTTTACTCTTTATCAGTTTCTCAAGATCTTATAACTGTATCAAGTTGGAGTGGGGCTAATTTCTACCAATTAGCTTTAGAGCAAACTGAGAGATATGTAACAGATAGTGATACAGCAATTACCTTAACAGGCGATGATGTGGAACTCTCACCTAATGAGGCTTTACACATTGGCCTGGCCTTGCATGAGCTGATAGTAAATTCACTATCCTATGGAGCTTTAAGTCAAGGGTGTGGTGAGATTGCCATTACCTCATCGACAACTCAGGTGGGAGATCAAACAGAAATAACCATTGAGTGGAAAGAAACACAACTCAGTGAAACGCTAAAGAATGATACTATTCACCACCGATTTGTAAAAAAATTTGGTATTAATTTATTGGAGAAACTTTTGCCCTTGGCTGTTAATGGCAAGGCTGAGTATGACGTTGGAGCAGATAGCGTAAACTATAAATTATCGTTTATGAAAAAATCAGGCTAAGATAAAGCCTGTCTCGATATTTTATTTTGTTGCAAAGAAGAAAGCTTTTAATAAAGAAGGCGTCATGAGGATAGCACATGCCGCCTTCAATCCCTGTAATACAGAGAAGTTGATAATTCGGGGTGCTGTCAAGAAATCATATGAGGGCAATATGTTTTTGCAGCTTCATCAACACAGCCATAACTGTATTAAGCCCTAGATGGTTCCCAATTGTTAAAAAAAAGAATTGAACTTTTTCTAAACTTGCACGTTGTACAATAAAGGAAAAGATCATGCATACTAACAATTTAAGAATTTTGCTTGCCGAAGATGATTTTGTGAATGCTGTAAACGCATCTGATGTTGTTGAAAATGCAGGACATGAAGTTTGTGTAGCTAGCAACATTAAAGAAGCCTTGTCGATCTTGGCAAACATCCAAATTAATGCAGCTATATTGGATTATGAATTATTGGATGGTACGATTGAGCCGGTTGCCAAACTCCTAAGAACTTCGCATATACCCTATGCTATAGTATCTGGCACGATTAGGGAAACGATAACTAGCCAGGGTTTAACCAACGATAAGATCTATGGCAAACCGGCTGATTACAGTGAGATAATACAAAAACTAACCTTTTATCAACACTAGCGCAGTTAAAGACTTAAGTCAGTGTTGAGTATAGTCTTGATAATTGTTTACAGATGTCATCTTGCCCAATTCATGTAGTAATTTTCCATTTTCTATACAATGGTAACGAGATTGCCTCTGGTTTTTAGATAAAACATTTAGTATTTTGATGAATCTGTAAGGCAATTTGATAGTGCACTTTTTACCATGTCACTGTCGTAAGGTTTAGAAATGCAGGTTATATCTGCAGCAAAATCTGGACAATCAAAAATCTCCCCATAGCCTGTTGCAAATACAAATGGAACATTCATCTCTCTAAGTTGTTTTGCAATTGGCAAACTGTTTTCTGAACCTAGGTTTACATCTAGTAAGGCAAAATCAACTGTCTCTTTAGAAAGGTGGTTACTTGCCTGTTCAATTGATGAAACGAGTGTTATTTTCGTTGCCCCAAGGTTTAGAAAGATATCTTCAGCTTCCATCGCAATAATTAGATTATCTTCAACAATGAGAATGTTTTCAGGTATTGGAAAATCATTTGTTTTAGTAGATGTGGCTAGTTCTGGGGTTTCACTCGCAAATTCTTCATAGGTTACGTGGTTTGATGGTATGATGAATGTAGCAGAGATACCTTCACGTAAATATTCGATATTGGCTTGACCAGTCAACTCAAAAGGTATCGAGCGTTCAATTATTCCTGAGCCAAAACCCCGGCGTTCAGGTGTTTTTAAGATTAACGGGCCACCGGTTTCTTTCCATCTTATAGTGAGGTCATTATTATTATTTCTAGTTAATTTGATTGTCACCAAACCCTTACTGTCAGCTAATGCCCCATATTTTAAAGCATTTACCAACATTTCATGTAACACGAGTGCTATGGTTGAGAAAGCATTTGGATGAAGTAACA
>JAEPQF010000135.1:0-2038 GCA_017640685.1 Hyphomicrobiales bacterium | reverse complement strand
CACTTCATCACCCGTTACTGTCACGCGCTTTTTTTTGTCAACTAAATAGCTCTCAGCTTCCACCTTGATGAGCTGCCTTAGTGAGGCAGGAGCCCAATTTTGTTTGGTGATTTGTTCATGAGCGCGAGCGAGTGATTGCACCCGGCTATCTAACACGTCAACAAACTCTTCTACACTTAATTTATTTGATGATGTTTGCGAAATTAAACCTCGAACCAAACCTAGAATATTGCGAACGCGGTGGTTAAGCTCTGCAATCAAGACTTCTTGCTTTTCACTTTTTGTCTTTCTTACATCAGCGACATCTTGTGAAGCTCTTAGAATAATTTCTAAAAGTGTGATCCTAAGCTGTTTGCAAATTTCCAGCTCGGAGTTTGACCAATCATCACTTCTATCCTCTATAATCTCTTGCCAGGCCTCAAAGCTTTTTCTTGGGCTTAGCCTTTCGCCTTGATCAACTGTTTTATCGGGATTGCCAGCCCAATTAATCTTTTGCACTGATTTTTGTCTAAAATAAACAATATAGTCTGCAGGTAACTTAGAAATTGGAATGGCAATCATACCACCCGTGCAGGTAGGACAATTATTTTTAATAATTGATTGCAGATCATTGGTCTCAAAGACAGCATTGTCTGATTGAGTTTTTAAAAAATCAATTATTTCGTTTATGCTCTCAGAACTTGGCGTTGCCCCAAAAGTTTTTGTCTCACCTTCATAAACAATAACAGCTCCATCGGCATTGATGTGAGGCATCAACCTTTGTGCCAGGTAAGCTAATTTATTCTTCTCTGTTATTTCTTCGTCACTGAGTTTATTTAGGTCTTCGATCAAACTTTTTGCAGCAGACTTGTTTTCTCTTTCTATTTCTGCGAGTTTTTCGTTTAATAACAAAGATAACATTTGCCCAAAAAGTAACGTTGTACTTCTTTTTGATTGAGGCAGAGTGCATTGCTTCTCGTAATTATGACAAGCTATAAGACCCCATAGTTGGTTGTCTATAATGATTGATATAGACATAGATGCTGTTACGCCCATATTTTGCAGATATTCTAAATGAATTGGAGACACACTTCTTAAGACACTGCCTGAGAGGTCCAAAGGATGGTCCGATGCAGTATGGTGCGGTTTAATCTCGTGCCCCAATTCGCTTGACGAACATATAATTCGAAATGGGTTTTGGATATATAATTTACGGGCCTGTTTGGGAATATCAGTGGCCGGATATCTCAGCCCG
This sequence comes from Hyphomicrobiales bacterium, assembly GCA_017640685.1. Lineage (GTDB taxonomy): Bacteria > Pseudomonadota > Alphaproteobacteria > Rhizobiales > HXMU1428-3 > HXMU1428-3. The sequence continues at coordinate 804 of JAEPQF010000135.1, read as the reverse complement.
AGAAAACTTTCTTTAATATGAGGACTCTTGTCCTCGGCAATGACTTCGCCTGTGCCATCGGGTAGAAATTTGTAGAGCATCACTCTATCCATATCTACCAGCAGTTTCACAAACCGAACAGTGTTTGTAAAAAAACGATCTATACTCGTTTGGCGTTTTAATCTGTTTGTTATACCTCGTATAGCTGCCAAATCATCTTCTATGGATAAATTATCACATGATGGTTCGCATTCTATTATGATGTTACCATTTGATGGATGAACAGAAAGGTCAAAAAGATCATCTGATTTTAGAAAACGGATGCTATTTAAAACCTCAGCACCGCCGCCATAGGTTAATGATTGCAGCTTATTTTTTATCTCATGTAGAGTTTTATCATCAAAGAGATCATTAACAGGTTTACCAATTATTTCATCGGTTTTGTAAGGAATGAAGTTGCCAATATTTTCTGAAATGTGAGATATTTTCCAATCTCTAGTGACAGCGATCAAAAAGCCAAAAGATTGTACCCTGCCCAATAAATGAATTGGTTCTTTGTCACAATTGGTGAGAGTATCTGTTTTTTGTTCATTCATAGTTGGTAGCTCTGTGAGGTTTTATAAATTTTTCTACAGCTTGAAGATAGAGTTCGAACACGCTTTGTGCGGCTGCTATGGCTTTTTCCTGTTCTTCCTTTTTCCATGAGTTACTGTTTAACCAACTTATATAAGAAGACCAAAATCTCTCACCATCGCCATGATTTAGAAAAGATTTTGGATAATGAGATGGAGTTTCTTTTAGCTGATTAACAAGTGTTTTTGCTCC
>JAEPQF010000134.1 GCA_017640685.1 Hyphomicrobiales bacterium | reverse complement strand
ACAAAATTCATATTCCGAAGTTGTAGACCATCACGATAAATTCCGGTTCCTTGCTGGTCAAAACCACGTATCAAAAAGTGATCAAATCTTTGGTCAAAACCAAACCCTTTAGTCACAACACCAGCAGAATAACCAATAGCTTCAGAGACAGACTTCGCCTTTTGATCATCTATTCTGTCTGAAGTGATTACAGATATTGATTGTGGGATTTTTTCAATAGGCGTATTCGTTTTTAAACCTGACCTGCTGCTGGTCGCAATATACCCATCTAGATGAGATGTTGGGTCTTGAACTTCTCCAGTAGCTTTTTTCTTTTCCTGTCCCTCAACGGTAATAGTGTCAAGAGCAATATCACCTGATTGGGCATAAATAAGATTTGGATAAGAGACGATAAGTGTTTTTTTATCCAAGCGAGAATATTTTAAGCCAGTATTTTTCAATAGCTTTTTTATAACTTGGCTTTGGGTGAATTTTCCCTTGATAGCTTTTGTACTAAGACCATCTAGTGTGGTCGGATCTGATGAAATCTCAACGCCGGCTTGTTTACCAAATAACACCAGTGCTTTGCTCAGTGACTGCGCTGGAATATTATAATGAACACGATCATCAATCGATACATTGGTAATGAAATGATGTGATTTGGTTACGTTTTCATCATTCGACCATACAGCTAAAGCTGAGCCGGATCCTAATAACAGGCAAGAAAATAAACTTACAACTCCTGTTGCCATACGTAATTTTACCTGTTTACTCACTCCATATTTATTACTCGCGTAATTCATATGGTACTTAACAAACAACATACTAACCCCCGTACGAAATAACTAATTCGAGGTCTAAGGATCCTAAGTAGAAAAATACTTAGGTTTTAATAGACACCCCTCATAATTAGGGGACGTTGGTTATTCTGCGTTTTCCAAAAAATATTAATAAAAATTTAAAATTTACTCAGAACAAAGATCCATTTAGATATTTGCCGGGTTTTTGCTCCATGGGTTGCAGCAATAATTTTTAAGACTTTTTCAGGATTGCTTAGATCATAAACTCCTGAAATTCGTTTGTGGCCAATTGATCCTAAGCTATTGATAATCAACCCTTTATAGTGCCGTTGTAACTCATGGATTACATCTTTAACCGATCTATCTAAAACAACAAGCTTGCCAGTGCGCCAGGCTGCGATGTTTTGGATTTTGACTTGAGAGTTAAGAGCTTCACCGGAGTTCGATATTTTTATTCTCTCACCTTTATGTAATTGATTATTGCGCTTATTGCTGGCTACTTTTTGTGCTGCCGGGTTTACCAAAACTTCGCCCTCCACAACACTGACAATGGTACTTTTCAAAGCTTTATTGACTTCAAAAGAAGTGCCTGTGACCATAGTAACCGAGTTTGAGGTCAGCACTTTAAAGGGGCGGTCAGCGGCTTTAGCAACCTTAAAAAATGCTTGGCCAGTGAGGAGATCAATCTCTCTTAAATCATCTGAATAGTTCACATTAATTGCACTGCTGGCACCCAGGTTAATAATGCTGCCATCTTTAAGGTGAATTGTTTTGGTTTCTCCAGTTGCCGTGCTGTAATCGGCTTGGGCTAGCATTATTGCATTGGGTAAATAGCTAATGAGCAAGGCACTTACTATAAAAATAGTAAAAATGGCTGCGTATTTTTGAAAGCCGTAATGATAAAGTTGTGGTTTCTTGAGCTTACGACTTTGTTGAACCAGAGTGATGTTATTGTGCTTGGTTTTGTCAATAGTTTGTTCTTGGAGAAGGTCTGTAACCTGGCCGAATTGCGCCCATAGCTCGGCATGAAGTTGGCTTTTGTAAAGCCAACTTTTAAATTCGTTAAGAAGAGATTGATCATTTGGCGTTTCCTGAAGTTTGATCATCCAGGAGAGGGCTTCATCTTCAATTTTATCAATTTCTTCCTGAGAATAATTATTTGTAATCTCAGACAGTTTCATCCCCTTCAAAGTCTACAAAACTGGTTTATTTGGTTATTAACCGTACATCTTTATTCGGCAATGTTTCATGCCCTCGCAAATGAGAGAATGAGCTAAGCTAGTTGAAATATTCAATTTCGCAGCAATTTCTTTTAGTTTGTAACCGTTAATTCTATGCATTTCTACAGCGGTTCTTGTTCGCTCAGGCAGTTCATTTAGTGCTTCGTTCATCAACTCCATTTCACTTTTATATAAAGCGATGTTTTCTGGTGTTGGCGTGTCATCAGCAATATTCTCAAATTCAGGCTCTGATGATATGACTTTGCTTTCCCGTGATTTAACCCTAAGAGAATCAATGGCGAGATTTCTGACAATGCGAAAAAGATAAGCTGTTGGGCTGCCCAATAAAGTGGTGCTGGAAGCTTTGTTAAATTTAACAAATGCCTCTTGAACGATGTCTTCAGCACGATGAGGGCAATCAATAAATTTTTTAGCGTAATTGATCAATTCTGGGCGGTGTTCCATAAAAATCAAAAGCGACGAATTTTTTCTTTCTAAAGACATTAACCACCTGACAACACCACTTTAATTTTGGCCTGTACCACAAATTACACCTGGCTGCTCCTTCTATGCATAGAAAGTAAAGTAGCCATTACATAGGGTGATATTAGATATTTTTATAAGTGTGCGTAATGAATAATTTGAAGGATAATTGATGCATGAAATTAAAAAATAAAATTAGAGGATAAAGTGATCGTTTTCAAAACACTACACGGGCATGTATCAGGCCTGGAGCTAATTTCTTTCTAATCCTTGGCAACAAGCACAAGAACCAAAAAAAGCGCAATCTTTCAGGGTAAGGGTCTGTATAAGAAAGAACCTCTATAATAGAGAAACCCGGAATTTCTTTCGCGAATTTAGCAATATCCTCAAGGTCAACACCAAACGGCATTGGAGGAGCCGTATAATTTGGCGTAATTTTCCACCCCTTAGAACTTGTCGTTTTTTTAGATAAAGCTTCAGAGATTGTATCAAAGAAAAATTCAACATTTTTAAAACGTGTTACAATTTTTCGAAGCAAATTCACAACGTCTTCACGAGTAAAATACATAAATAAGCCAGAAGCTGAAATGAAGAGTGGAGTATTATTGGGTATTTCATCTAGCCAGGCATCATCAAGAGCTGAGCAAGCTATTGTGTGCATATGTTCATGGGAAGGCAAAAAGCTTTCGCGCACTTCTATGCTCTCAGGCACATCAACCGAATACCAATGAACTTGGTCATTTCCAATCCGCCAGAATGCACTATCAAGCCCTTCCCCAAGCGCAACGATGATACCATCAGGATTGTTTTTTAAAAAGATCAGAATTAAATCATCTGAGTAACGCGCTCGAATAGCATGAGCTGCATTAGGTTTGTCAAATTTGCTCTCAAAGTCATAATCAATGCGAGAAACAAGATCACTGGATATTGGATCAGTAATAAGCGGGTTTCGTGCCTGGCTTTCAGCAGCTCTGTTCCACAGTGGCCAGAGCATCGTCTCAGGAACACCGCTTAGATCAATGGTTTCACTTTTCAATTTTGTGTCTTTAGTCTGCATCTGTTTTATTCAGTAAACTTAGCCATTTTGTTTTTCTTTTAAAAGCTTGGCTGCCATCGCTTCAGCTTCTTCAAAAGATGCGCAAACATCATAAGGGTAGGGAATAGCAGCTTTTGCGATATATATTTTTGCTTTGTCTAATAATGATTTGCGCTGTCCTCCTTCTTCTTCTACCCGAACAAGTCCGGCGCATAATTCGCTTTGTTTCTCTTTCGTGGTTTTAAACCATTTCATATAAGCACTATTAAATGTAGGTGAATTAATTTGCTCTGCGCCATCCATAATCACCACATAAGGCTCACCTCGATCTAGTAATGCTTGCATGGTTTCTAAAAAAGGAACTTCTGCACCATCATCAACTTCAGCGGGCATGGTAATGCGCAATATTGGCCAGTCTTGTGAATTTATGGGAACACCCTTCATCTTTGCCTCCTAAAATTTTAAGCTATGAGCTAAACACCCAATTGTAAGAAAGATAATTTAATTCAAGAGATAGTAAGGCAAGTACACCCAGTAAAATATTCTGAGCATTATCAATCGGTCTTGCCTTTAAATGTTGAAGTAAATGCATGAAATTCATGAATGTAAAAACGATAGAAAAAATGAGATTAGCCCAGCGAATAGTAACATGATCGGTTAGAAAAATAACGCCAATGATAAGCATCGGAATGATTGTAAAAAACATCAGCATCCATTTTTCTTTTATAGGCAGCCGCCCTTTCATACTGTCTTCAGTAACATCAAACCCAGACAAAAGCGGTAAAAGCGCAAGTGACATATGAGTGGCCATTCCAGCCAAATAAACCAGCCACAAAATCGCAATCGAATGTATCAAACTCATTTTAATTCCCTTTAAGTCTTCTCATTTATTGTTTCGCTATGGTTTGAGGTAATTTGATTTGTTGCAAACCGAACAAGAATGAGAACAATCACAAATGATAAAGCTGTCATAGCAGCTGTAACTCCAAATGTTGTTCCATAGCCAAATAGGCCAGCAATTTGCCCCGCCCCAAAACCACCAAGTGCAGCAACCAGCGCATCAACACATTGAAAAATAGAAAAATCTACACCGGCTTGTTTAAGGGAAATAAAGCCCATGAGAAGAGAATAAATAGCAACAAACCCCAGCCCCATAACCAGAGATTGAAGAATTACCACAGCCATAAGAGCAGCTTGAGATGAACTATAGTTGAGAGCAAACGAATAGAAAAAAAGAAGCACAATGACCTGCAAGATAATGACAGCTAAGACAGTGTGAAGAGCGCCAACTTCACGAACAACCCACCCCCCTAAAATTGCACCAATAAGACCAGCAACTGTGCCACCAACACCGCTAACAATACCAACTGTTTCAAGAGAGAGCCCTTGATCAATCATAAACGGACCAGAAAGACCGCTGGCAACCCGTATTCCAATATCATAAAGGATCATAATCAAAATCCCGAAACGGATCTCAGGGCGTACAATGGCATGGACTAAACTAGGTTTGTGAATTCTTTTTTGTTTTTCGGGTTGAGTTTCTTTAAAAAATAAAAAGGCAAGAGAAAACAGAAAAACACATATCGCCATTCCCAAGCTAGCGATCATCCAATCATAGGTCGCATTAAGCCAAAGAAACAAACCACCGCCAATCATAAAACCAGCATACCCCCCGCCAATCTGAGCCGTATTGCCCCATCCGCGAGTTTTTTTTGTTAATTGCTCAACGATAAATCCATCGCAAGGAATATCAATGGTCGCTGCAATCGTTGCTAATAAAATGAGAGCACCAATCAAATAGGGAATGGAGGAAAAACCTAAAAAAGCGATTAGAATTAACAATGCAACCGCTATAAACTGTCCCGTTAAAATAATCACTCGAGAGCGCCGCTGATTTTCTTTTGTAATGCGTAAACGTTCTAAAAATGGCGCCCAAAGAAATTTAAGCGCCCAGGGTAACATTGCTAAAAACACGAAGCCAATAAGATCAAGACCAACCTCATTTGCACGAAGCACAGTCGGAAGCCCTTGAAAAGTCAAGCCACCAAATATCCCTTGCGCAGCGTAAACTCCGCCAGCTGTTATCATGAGTTTAGGCAATGGAAGACGGTGAAGAATAAGCTCTTCATCGCCTTCTTTTTCTATTTGAGTGGCCATCTAAAATTAAAACTCTTGCTTAACGGTAACACCAAGAACGCGGCCATCTGCAACACTGCTAAAGACATTACCAGTTTGCACGTAACTATAAGTCCGGTATATCTCATCAGTGAGATTTGTGCCGAAGAATTTAACTTCAGTTCCGCTATTAAATGAAAGAGCAAGTGAGGCATCTAGTAATGTAACATCATCTTCTTTCAGCGTATTTCCCTCATCAAAAAAGACTTCGCTGGTATATTGAAGGCCGGCATAAAGGCGAACATCAGCATTAATATAATTTTGCGGCACAAGATATGTTGCTGAGATGTTAGCAGTGGCATCTGGTGAATAAGGAACTCGATTGCCAGTGTTGTTAACAGAAGTAATTGGGTCTACATAATCATCAAATTCAGATTTCCCAACGGTGAGTAAACCACTAAAGCTTAAGTGTTCAGTTGCCTGTAACGTGCCTTCAACCTCAATACCTTTTGAAGTTGCTTCGCCAACGTTACGAATAACCGCAGCTCCCACAGGCCCAACATAAATCTGTTTATCTTTTGAATTTATGTAATAGGCACTAACAGAAAGTTGTAGTTTATTATCGAATAATGAACTGCGTAAACCGACTTCATAATTCTCTGACGTTTCTTCTTTATATGGATCAATATCTGCAGGCGTGGCAACTGCATGATTAAACCCACCAGGCTTATATCCTTGAGAGTAAAGACCGTAGATCCTAGTCCCTTCAAAAATTTTATACCCTATAGAAACTTTCGGTTGAACTGAGTCAAAGCTCTCAGAATTTTGGAAACCAAAAGTTGAAAAACCTGTCGAATTAAAATCGATTTCAGCTTTATCATATGCATAGCGAGCACCAGCTGTAATATCAATTTCTGGTGTGATGTAATATGTCAATTCACCAAAAACTGCAAATGATTGTCCCTCAACAATACCTTTACTCACACTGCCAAACATAGGAATGTTAACAATGCTGTCTCTGGTAAATTCATCATCCTGGAAATAAACACCTAAAACACCGTTTAATCGATCTTGATGAGAAAAATTTATTTTTAATTCTTGTGAAAATGTTTCTTTTGATTCTGGAAATTGAAAACCAAACAAATCTCGATCATAGTTCACATCTTGATAAGCCGTTGTGCTTGAAAGCGTCATATTTTCAAATTTATAATTCCAGTTTAATGAAAAATTTTCTGTTGTTCGATCAAGAGAATTTTCTGGCTGGAAAAAGGGAGCCCCCGTAAAATATTTTTGCTGGCCTACAAATTGATCTAAAAGATAAAGCTCTTCAGCTGTTTTCACGCGGTCATAAGATGCTGCAAAGGTTGCATCAAATGGCCCACCCTCTGGCGCATAGCGCAGCTTAATTCCACCTGTGTGAATTCTTGTTTCATCAATATTGTCTTCGCCTGTGCTGCCATCATCAATCTGGCCATCGTCTTTACTAACGCGCCCATAAAAATCAAGAAACCAGCTATTTGGAATAAGAGTAGCAGTGCCTTGTAACTCACCAACCAAACCTTGTGTGGTTGCAGTAGCCGCAACAGACATCCGGTTTTCCCGAGCACGTTTGGTGATAATATTAATCACACCGCCATAAGCATTGCGCCCATAAAGAGTGCCTTGTGGCCCGCGTAAAAATTCAACGCGCTCAACATCAATGAGCTCTTGGCTAAAAACTGAAACATCTTGTGGAACACCATCAACATAAACTTGGATGCTCGCATTATAAAAATCAGGAGAATACTGACCTCGTACTGTAAAGTTCGAATAAACGCGGTTACCCCTGTTACGAATAACAAGACCCGGGAAGACTTTGCCAAGTTCATCCACCTTGGTAACACCTGCAGCACTCAACTCTTCTCCGCTTTTAACGGAAACACCGCCATTAACCGCAGCTAAATCTTGTTCTCGTTTGTTTGCTGTTACAACAATAGAATCTAGCTGAACAGTGCCATTTTCTTGCGCCCAAACAACAGAGGTTTCACTTACACTAATTATACAATGTGCAGAAAATGCACTTAACAAGACCCGTCTAATCATTTTTAATCCTTGATATACGCTAAACACGCTAAAATTCATTCATATCTACAAGGGTGTTAAGCGGCTAACGGAATCGGGGCGAATATAAACGTTATCAGGACTTCTAAAGCAGTTTTGAGTGTAATTTTCTAAAGTGCAAACTGAGGTTGAGTTGCGGTTTGATTAGAGTAAAGGTGAGTTAAAAAATGGAACAAGTAGACGGTTATCTCATCGATGATACTCAAGAAAAAAAGGCGAATATCCCTGCTGAAGTTGGAATTATAAAAAAACTCGGTTGGCAAGATCATGTTCAAATTGATCAGATTGAAGAAGACTTAACCATCACTCGTATTGAATTCTTACCTGAAAAAGAAATTACAATGCGTGCTGAAGGGCCAGCAACTTTTAGCATTCACCTTTGCCTTGGTGGAAAAGGTACAGTTGAAATAGATGGGGGTGCACCTTTTGATGTGAAACCGGGCTGCGCTATTCTTTTTAGTTCAGATCGTTACACCAAAGGCTCTAATCATATATGCGCTGGTGAAGAAGTTTGTTTTATTGACCTTCGTTACCAAAGTTCTTTTTTAAGAGCTGCTGGTGGACGTCATCTTCAGCAATTTGCAACGTCACTCCTCAACGAACATTGTGTGCCTGAAGATGGTGCCTTTATGATAGGCTTTCCTATGTCACCTAGTTTAAAACGAACAGCCAGGGAAATTTTAAATTGTTCTATGCAAGGTAATTGCCGTGAACTTTACCTTCGCGCGAAATCCTTAGAAGTCCTAGCTCATATTATTGATTTTTCAGATCGAGCAGAAAGCAACAAAGAGAGTGTTAGCGAGCAAGATCGTTTCAAAATTGAAAAAGCACAAAATTTATTAGACCAGCATTTCGATAAAGCCTGGACAATCTCAGCATTGTCCCGAGAAGTTGGTCTGAATGAGAAAAAAATGAAAATGGGTTTTCGCCAATTAATTGGCAAAACCATCAATAATTATCATCAAGAAGTACGCCTAGAAGCTGCTGCCTCTCTCTTAAGGGAAGGAATGTCAGTGACCGAAGTGACCTATGCGTGCGGGTTTTCTAACCTTAGTCATTTTGCCAAAATTTTTCGCAAAAAAATGGGCGTTAACCCAAGTGATTTTTCAAGGCATTAAATTATTCACTTTAAAAGAGTGCTGAAAAA
>JAEPQF010000133.1 GCA_017640685.1 Hyphomicrobiales bacterium | reverse complement strand
GTGACCATTCTCCATTCAACATCTAATCAGACAGTTGATGTTGTGCTGGCGCTTTTATTGATGATTGGCGGGGTTATTGGGGCACAATTTGGGGTTAGGGTTGGCCAGCATTTGCGCGGTGAGCAGATGAGGGCTTTGCTTGGCTTTATGGTTTTGGCTGTTTGTTTGCGGATGCTTTTTGATTTGATCGTTGAGCCAGATGAGCTTTATTCCCTAACTCAAATGTTAGGAGCTTTATGATGAGGGCTCCTTTCTTAATTTCGTCTTGGCTGATACATAGTTTTAAACTCTTTGTGTTGTGCATTAGCTTTTTTGTTTCTTTTACAGCTCAGGCGGCTGATGGGGTTATAACTGATTTGACGGCTGATAAAGTTCCAATTGAATGGAATTTTACAGGTGCGAATATTTTTCTTTTTGGAGCGATTGAAGGTGAAATTCGACCCGATAATAAGCCTGATGTGATTGTTGTTGTCCGGGGCCCTAAGAAAGGCTTGATTGCTCGGAAAAAAGAAAGAGTGGCTGGCATTTGGGTTAATAAAAACCCAAATAAAGTCTCTTCAGTTCCGCTTTATTATTCAGTTGCAAGTTCGCGCCCGTTGCTTGATATTGCACCGGCTTCACTTCTAGATAATTTGGGCATTGGGTTTGGATCTTTGGTTGGTGAACTCTCTCGCAATATTGACATTGATGATAGTAATGTGGCTGAGCAATATTCTGAAGCTGTGGTTCGGATTATGGAAAAACAGGGGCTTTATAAATCTGGCGCTAGCGGTGTTAAAATTGTAGGTGATCGCTTATTTCAGGTGAACATTAATCTGGAGGCAAATGTGCCATCTGGTGAGTTTATTGCTGATGTTTACCTTTTCCGAGGCGGAAAACTTTTAGGACGCCGTAGTACACCAATTACAATTCATAAATCTGGATTTGAGCGAATTATTTATAATTTTGCTTATGACTATCCGTTTTTCTATGGGGTTTTTGCGGTGATCTTGGCTGTTATTGCAGGGTTAACAGCAACGGCATTTTTCAAGCAAGACTAACCCACTTCGTGGGCTAGCTTTATTTTCATTTCCTGTAAGATTGTTAGCCCCAGGGCCCGCCGAATTTATCTTTTTTCTTTGATTGATTATCATTGGGTTGTGGGTCCCATGGTCCTGGTTCATTAGGCTCATGATTTGGGGTTTCAGCGCTTGTACCGCGATCATCAAACAAATTAAATTTACTTGATGAACCGTGTGATGAAAAGCCCATAGGCTGACCAGATGGGATGTCAAGTTGTCCCCATTCTTCAGCTAAATCTTCAAGAGCTTGAATTCTATTTTCGGTATCTGGATGAGTTGAAAATAGATTATCCATTTTCTGACCGCTTAACGGATTGATGATAAACATATGAGCTGTGGCTGGGTTGTCTTCAGCTTCTGCAAAGGGAGTGCGGCCAGCTGCTGTTGCAATTTTATAAAGCGCAGAAGAGAGCCAAAGTGGGCGTTGGCAAATTTCAGCACCGATTTTATCGGCTTCATATTCCCTTGTTCGGCTGATGGCCATTTGCACTAAACCTGCTGCCATTGGGGCAAGGAACATCATAGCAATTGTTGCGATCATGCCTGGTCCGTTTTCACGTCTACCGCCAAAGAGCATACCGAAATTTGCAATCATTGAGATGGCACCAGCGAAAGTAGCGGTGATGGTCATGATGAGTGTGTCACGGTTTTTAATATGAGCAAATTCGTGCGCCATAACGCCGGCGACTTCTTCTTTTGTTAAAACATCCAAAAGACCCGTTGTTGCTGCGACGGCGGCGTTCTCTGGGTTGCGGCCCGTTGCAAAGGCATTGGGTTGATCTGTGTGGATGACATAAACGGCTGGCATTGGTAAATCTGCATTGATGGCGAGTTGTTCGACGATGTCGTAGAATTCAGGAGCTGATTGTCTATCAACCTCAACGGCATTATGCATTGAGAGGACCATCTTATCTGAATTCCAATAGCTAAAAAGATTCATAGCAACAGCTATGGCAAAAGCAATGAGCATGCCTGTTTGGCCGCCCATTACGGCGCCAATTGTTGTGAACAGGGCGGTCATTACAGCAAGAAGTAATGCAGTTTTGACGTAGCTCATTTTCAATCTCTTTCTCTTTTTTCATCGCGCTTCAGATGTCTTTTTTAATGGGCCTTCAGGTTGCCCACGAGCAACCGGCCCTAAAGCAATCGCGCTATTAGTTTGCGCTATAGGTTGCCTTTTTTAATGGGCCTTTAGGTTGCCCACAAGCAACCGGCCCTAAAGCAACAGAAGGTGGCATTCTTTGAACATAACTGCGCTTTAAATTCTTCAATAGTCATTATTGCCTACAATAGATTTCACCTAGAGGCTAATTTCTAATAAAGGACTTTATGCCATTAATATATTCATATTATAATAGTGAAGCTAATATGGGTATGACAAGTTTAACCCGCAAGGGTCAAGAGATTAGTTTATGGATGAAAAAATAGATAAAAAGAAGCTTTCTCCTGCTGCCATTCGAGCATTGGAAGAGGCTGAAGAGCGCCGTAAAGGGGAGAAACTCGCTGATAACCCTAAAGAAATTGGGGGACGAGATGGCCCTGATCCAGTTCGATTTGGAGATTGGGAGACAAAGGGAATTATTTCCGATTTTTAAGCGATTATATAGTGGACTGATTTCTTTATAATTTTTTTCACTTTTACTTATCCTCTCAACGTATTTTGGGCAAAATTATCTTATTATTTGTTCGAAATTTTTTTTGAGCGTTCCTATATAAACTAGGTGTGCAGGTTAAAAGGAAACGAATGATTTGAAAAAATTTTTGATTTTGCCTTTTCTACTTTGCGGTGTTTTAACACCGCTTGTGCAAGTTCATTCTTTTGAAGGTGAGCTGAATGAAGGGCTTTTCAAGAATTTTGATGAAGGTACCCCACAAGCCTCTATTTATTTTGATTATCCGCCAAACATCGACGCTAAGTCTAGTAATGAGGCATTTGAGCCTGTTTCTGACGACAAAGCTCAAGATGATACCTTTCAAGAGAAACAAGCTTTAGAATCTAATGAGCTAGAAAAACTAAAAGATGCCCCTTTAAAATCTAACAAATCTGCTGTGACTTATTCAGTTGCACTGGTTGTTATGCCACGCCGGGCTGATGGCTCTGCTTGGGATGTTGGGGCAGGAGCTGACCTTGTGCTTTGCGGTGCTGCTGGTTGCTACGTGAGTAATGGTTTGGAAAGTGCAGCAACCTTTTATGAAGGTAGTGCTGGCTTACGCCTGATTAAAAAAGCAGGAGCTTGCCGAGATAGCACAGCTTGTGTTTTTAGAGATGTCGATTTATCAAAACTTGTTACAATTGATAATGCTACAATCCAACCGGTTGATGTTGATTATGTTAGCCATAGTTACATGGATGATTTGTTTGATAAAGGTATGAAAAGTCAAACCCCTTTATTCAAAGTTGAAAATTGTAGTTTGAAGAAATCAGTGCTTGCTTGTAAAGTTGGTGTTCATCGGCGGGATTATTCTCTTTGGCTTGTGCCAGAGAAATTGGCAGATCTTGGTAGCAAGGAAGCTTTGGATGCTGTGCTCTTTAAAGGGTTGCTTCATCAACGAGCAAAGACTTTAACAGATGAATTGCTAAAGCATCGGGTTCGGGTTCAAACAGCGTCTCTTGAGTTTTATAAAAAAATGTTTGCTGGGGACGCAGATGTTTCTCTTGATCAGTTGAACAGATGTGTGCTGACACCTGAATTTTTATCTGAAACATTTTATGTGCTTGGTCTTGCTGATGCATCCGAGCGGCGAGCGGAAGCCTTGCTAACTGATATGGTGGGCAAATTGCCACCTCAAAAGATACACGGATTAATTCAAAGAACACCGCAATTTTTCTGGGCGTTTTTAGATTTAACATCTCAATTAGAAGCGTTTGCTTTTGCGGATCAATATCGATTGGATAAAGAGCAAACGGGTGTTTTGTTAAAGAAAATTAAAACTGATATTTCAGAAAATGAGAAAAAAGCTGAAAATAAACCCGATGCTCGATCTTCAGCTGAAAGCCATGAATTAATATATGGCTGGCAAGTGAAAGCTCGGGCAAAAGCGGCTCTTTCTCATTGTGAGCTCGGTACGCTCTGAATTTTCGAACTCGATAAAATTATCTGAACTTATTCGTAACCATAATTTTTTAATGATTTTCTCTAATTTTTGATTTTTCTTTACTGTTCCTTGAGGATGGGGCATGACTAGTTTTGTGAAACTATAAGTCATACATCTAATTTAATTTTTCTATTGAAGCTTAATTTTATTCTTGGACACATCTGCTGTGAGCGCAACTATTTTACAAATCATCCCTGAGTTAAAAACGGGAGGGGCTGAGAAGTCTGTTGTTGAAATGACTGAGGCGGTTATTCGCGCTGGTGGCCGGTCGCTGGTGATAACGGAAGGGGGAGCACTTTCAGATGATGTGCTTTCTCTAGGTGGCGAAATAATAAAGATGTCGGTTGCGACGAAGAACCCAATTAAGATGTGGCTTAATGGAAAAAAAATTGCGCAAATAATCAGAGCGGAAAATGTTTCTCTTGTTCATGCACGTTCTCGTGCACCGGCTTGGAGTGGGCTTTGGGCCGCACGTGCAGCTGGTGTACCGTTTGTGACAACTTACCATGGTGCTTATAATCAGAAATCGTCTCTTAAAGGTTTTTATAATGGGGTGATGGCGCGCGGAGATTGGGTGATTGCGAACTCACAATTCACGGCTGACCTTATTCTGGAACGGCATAAACCTGATCCATCCCGCTTAAGTGTGATTTATCGCGGCGTTGATGTGGATGGAATTGACCCTGATGCTGTTTCTATTGAGCGTCAGGCAGAGCTTCTATCTGCTTGGGGGCTGGATGGTGATGATAAAAGAGATAAAAAGATTATTCTTCATGCGGCACGCTTGACCGAGTGGAAGGGCCAGCGAGATGTGATTGAAGCAGCAGCTCAATTAAAACGCCAGGGTGATGATCGCACTGTTATGGTTTTGGCTGGAGATGCACAGGGCCGTGTTGCTTATGAAAATGAATTAAAAGAACTGATTGCTAAAGATGGTTTGGAAAATCATGTTAAACTTGTTGGTCATGTGAGCGATATGGCGGCAGCTTTTAAGTTGGCTGATATTGTTGTGGTAGCATCTCGAGAAGCTGAGGCTTTTGGCCGAGCTGCTGCAGAAGCCCAAGCCATGGGATGTCCGGTGATTGCAACTGATATTGGCGCGCCGCCTGAATTTTTAAATTTAGGAAAAGGCGAGACGAAGCCTACAGCCTGGCTTGTTCCTGTCGCCGATGGCTCTGCCATTGCAGATCGAATCAAAGAGATTTTGAAATTTGAAACAGATGAATTAGCCAGTATGGCTGAGATTTCGCGTGCTTATGTGAAAGACAAGTTTACAACGTTGAATATGCAAAATCAGACGATTAAAGTCTATGAAACTCTGTTAGGTGGACCACTAGCCACAGTATAAGCCTAAAATAGGGGTAGAATGTGCTAATTCACTTGACGAATTTATAGCTCTTTGGTTGTAATTTATGTGTTATAAATAAAACAACCTCAAATTTATTGAGTTTGTTACTCTCACCTTTGCGGGATTTTCAAAATTTAAAATTGTGATCTCGGCATTTTTAAATGTTAGAGTAACTTTGTTTTTTTAAATGTAGTCATTATATAGGAGATATAGCTATCGCACGCCGACCAATGAAGGCAACGCCAAAAAAGGATGAAGGACCTCGCATCAATCAGGAAATTGATGATCGTGAAGTTCAGTTGATTGATGAAAGTGGAGAAAATGTTGGGACGGTTCCGATTGAGGATGCCCTAAACCGCGCTGCGGATGCCAACATGGATTTGGTTGAAATCAATGGTGGGTCCAAACCTCCGATCGTGAAAATTCTCGACTATGGCAAATATAAATATCAAGCGCAGAAAAAAGCTGCTGAGGCCCGCAAGAAACAAAAATCCTTTGACGTTAAAGAGATTAAGCTTCGGCCTAATATTGACACACATGACTATGATGTGAAAATGCGCAATATGCAGAAATTTTTTGATGCAGGTGACAAGGTGAAAGTGACCTTGAGATTTCGTGGACGTGAAATGGCGCATCAACAATTGGGTATGGAACTCCTGAAGCGGGTTAAAGAACAAACTGAAGATATCGCTAAGGTTGAGTTAGAGCCTAAGTTAGAAGGCCGCCAGATGATTATGGTTTTGGCGCCGAGATAAAAGCCTAGGCTTATAAATAGCGCAATGAATTAGTAAAAGATCGAGTGGTTTTTGCTGCTCGGTCTTTTTTTAGTGCTCCTTCGGTTGCCTTTATTTGCTTCAGATGCCCACTTGGCATCCGCGTTTTTTTCTCTCACGGGCGATGGCCACGAAGTGGCCGCCCTACGAGGTGCAGCGCTAGGCGCTGACGGCCTCTTTTAATTTGCGCTTTAGCTTGCCCATCTAGCAACCGCACGGAGGCCTACGTTTTTCGCCTTCTGCTGATTGATGTTTTTGCCATTTTCTCGCACCGAAGTAATGCCACTCTTCCTTCGTGTAGTTAATTTGAAGTTAGCTGACGCATAAGACTTTTCCTAATGAAAGAAAACCATGAAAAAATTTGATGTTGTTATTGTTGGTGGTGGGGCTGCGGGGATGATGTGTGCTTTAGAAGCTGGCAGGCGAGGGCGTTCCGTATTACTGATTGAGCATAGCACAGCCTTTGGTGAGAAGATTAGAATTTCTGGTGGTGGGCGGTGTAATTTTACGAACACTGGCTGTTCTTTTAAAAACTTTCTTTCTAATAATAAACATTATTGTAAATCTGCGCTTAGTCAATATACGCAGCATGACTTTATCTCATTGGTCAAATCTTATGATATTGATTTTCATGAAAAGACTTTGGGGCAGTTGTTCTGCGATGGATCTTCAACTCAGATCATTGAGATGCTGGTTGCTGAAATGCGCAAAGGGGATGTTGAGCTTGCGCTAAAGACAAAGGTTGAAACGATTGAGAAAATTGAAAATGGGTTTTCTCTTTCTTTAAAACATTCAAAAACAGACGAGCCTTTAGAAGATGTGTCTTGCTCCTCTCTTGTGATTGCAACAGGCGGGCGGTCTATTCCTAAAATGGGGGCAGCAGGGTTTGGTTATAAGGTGGCAGAGCAATTTGGTCTTGATTTGGTTGAACAACGACCAGCTCTAGTACCGCTCACCTTTGATGAACAGCTTTTGGCAAGACTTAGCCCGCTTGCTGGCATTGGGCTGGATGCTGTTGTATCTCATAAAAAGACAAGATTTTCTGAAGCGATGTTATTTACTCACCGTGGATTAAGTGGGCCATCTATTTTACAGATTTCATCTTACTGGCGAGAGGGTGAGGCCATTCAACTTGATATGCTGCCAGGGCGCGATGTGTTTCAATTATTAAAAGACGCGCGGCAGGAAAATGGGAGGCGGGAACTGCAAACTGTATTGTCAGATTATTTCCCGAAACGGGTTGCTGATATGATTACTGAGCAATTTGAATTTGAGGGCAATATAGCTGACTTATCAGATAAAAAGCTGAAACTCGTCTCTGATTTGATTAATCATTGGACTGTTCAGCCTGTTGGCTCTGAAGGTTATCGCACTGCTGAAGTTACTTTGGGCGGTGTTGATACCAATGGGCTTCATTCAAAGACAATGATGGCTCAGCAAGTGCCTGGGTTATATTTTATTGGTGAAGTGGTTGATGTGACCGGTTGGCTAGGGGGGTATAACTTCCAATGGGCGTGGTCATCCGGATGGGTTGCAGGGCAAAATGTGTAAAGTTGCAGATTTGGGAATTGAAGAGTAAACTACTATTTAGACTGTGCTGCGATTTTTTGATGCCGCAGTAAGCTTGCCGTCGACTTCCAGTTTTGGGGGAACTTGGTTGAGGGTGGAGATTTAAAGATGTGGTCCGATTTGCTCGGGTAAATACGGCAATGCTACCAGTTGATTTTTTATAATCAATAAGGAGACATGTCGTGACTATACCAAATACAATACATGAATATCTTAACCGTGCTGGTGTGCCTTATGACATTATCATGCATGGGAAAACTGGATGTGCACTTCAAAATGCTAATGCAGCGCATATTCCTTGCGATAAATTAGCTAAAGGCGTGGTTTTGAGAAGTGCTGGTGGCTACATCTTGGCGACTATACCAGCTTCCCGGCAAGTACGGCTTAATGAGGTTGGCAGTTTTTTACATCACCCTGTTTGTTTAGCGACAGAAATGGAGATCCGAGATTTATTTGATGATTGCTCACCTGGGGCGATACCTGCTCTTGGAGATGCCTATCACATCTTTAATATCATTGATAATCGTTTAGAAGGCTTGGGTGATATTTTCTTTGAGGGGGGAGATCATTACTCTCTTATTCACATCAAAGGAAAAGATTTTGACGCTCTTACTGATGATGACCTTCATGCTGATATCAGCAGACGGCACTAAACTTACATGGCGGCAAGGAAAGTCAGGTTTTCTTTTTTTTCGGTTGTAATAATTCTTTACAGGTTGATTGCCAAAAACCGTTTATAAGATCAATTTGATATATTTTCTTTTGCTGACTTAACTTTCGAATGTCATCAAAGCGCTTCAGAGCCTTATGTTTTGGTTTGAGCTTTTGAAGAGCATTGTCATACTCATCTTGATTATAGATACCATATTGATGGGCGCGTTCTGTTAGATATAATTCTTCATCTGTTGTAAAAACCATACCACCAGGTTGATGTGCCATTTTTAAAACGTCACCTATTGATGAGGGATCGTCATTACAAAAAGCATTTTTTCCAAAACCAAAGAGAATGCTAATGAGTTCATCTTTTACATTTTTAGGATCTCCTCTTTTTACTCTTTGAAATTTTTGAGTGATTTCGTGCTTCATGTTTAGAGGTGGAAAGTTTTTAAGGTCATGATCTCTCTTAAAGTTATTTAGGTGCTTGTAATTCATGCATCTATTGGAGGGATTA
>JAEPQF010000132.1 GCA_017640685.1 Hyphomicrobiales bacterium | reverse complement strand
TACTTTAAAATTCTATTTCAACTTATTTATCGGGGAAAATGAAAAACATTATTGCTGAGATAACTCTTCAACCATATTGTCTCTCATTAAAAATTTTTGCGGCTTGCCAGTTATGGTCATTGGAAATTCATCTTTAAACCGAACAAAAGTCGGCACTTTAAAGTGGGATATATTATGCTTGCAAAAAGCGATCACTTCTTCTTCCGTTAAAGTCTCACCTTCTTTGATGATAATCCAAGCACAAGTCACCTCACCATAATGGTCATCTGGAATACCAAAAACTTGAGCTTGAGATACAGCCGGGTGACTGAATAAAAACTCTTCAATTTCACGAGGATAAATATTCTCACCGCCCCGACAGATCATATCTTTAACGCGGCCAGTGATTTTACAATATCCCTCTTCATCCAAAGTCGCCAAATCACCTGTATGCAACCATCCTTCTTTATCTATCGTAGCGGACGTCTGCTCAACATCCC
Organism: Hyphomicrobiales bacterium; assembly: GCA_017640685.1. GTDB lineage: Bacteria > Pseudomonadota > Alphaproteobacteria > Rhizobiales > HXMU1428-3 > HXMU1428-3. The sequence goes on along the minus strand of JAEPQF010000132.1, from coordinate 8,623 downwards.
CCCAATATCCCTTCATGACAGAATAACCGCGTGTTAAAAGTTCGCCCTGCGTACCAATAGGAACTGTCTGCCCCGTATCATCAACGACTTTCACTTCAACATGCGGATGGATACGACCAACAGAAGACACCCGTTTATCAAGAGGATCATCAACGTAACTCTGAAAAGAAACAGGGCTCGTCTCAGTCATTCCATAAGCAATCGTAACCTCGCTCATATTCATACGAGATTGAACTTTCTTCATCACTTCTATCGGGCAAGGCGCACCTGCCATAATACCAGTACGCAAGTTTGAAAGGTCAAACTGATCAAAACTAGGTAAATCTAATTGAGCGACAAACATGGTCGGCACACCATAAAGGGCGGTGCATTTTTCGTTTGATACAGAAGTCAAAGTCGCAGCTGCCTCAAATCCTTCACCTGGAACAACCATAGTGGCCCCTTTAGTCACGCAGCCAAGCGTTCCCATCACCATTCCAAAACAATGATAAAACGGCACCGGAATACAAAGCCGATCTTTTTCCGTGAGTTTCATAGCTTCGGTTACAAAGTGAGCATTATTAATAATATTTCGGTGAGTAAGGCAGGCCCCTTTTGGTTTACCGGTTGTGCCACTGGTAAATTGGATATTGATCATATCATCCAGATTTAAGCTTAAAGAAATAGCATCAAGCTCAGCCACATCAACATCACACCCTTGATCTAAAATTTGATCAAAAGCAAACATTCCTTCTGGAACAACATCATCCATACAAATGACAATCAAATCTTTTAGCGAATTTATAGAAGTCTGCTCATCTTTTAACTGACTATTCTGAATTAAACTTTCAAGCATGCCGATGTAATGTGAAGACTTAAAAGAATGAGCTGTAATAATCCCACGGCACCCAACTTTAGTAAGAGCATATTCTAATTCAAAAATTCTATAAGCAGGATTAATATTCACAAGAATAACCCCAAGCCGTGCTGTCGCAAATTGCGTTAAAAGCCACTCATATCTATTGGGTGACCAAATCCCAAGTCGATCCCCTTTTTTAAAGCCTAATCGATGTAGACCACCAGCTAAGGCATCAACAAGGGCATTGAATTCTGAATATTTCCATCTAATATTTTGTTCGCAAAAAACTGCTGCTTCATGGTCAGGAAAACGAGCAACAGTGTTTTTTAGCAATTGAGGAATGGTTGTTTCTAAAAGTGGTAAATCCTGACGCCCTAAAACATGAGAAATTCCATTTTGAGGAATGATCCCCAATGAGCTAGACCGAGAACCAGTAACATTGCCCATACCAATCTCATCGACACGCATATCATTCGCCACGAAACACCCCTTCACATAAAACTGTCTGAAATCATTGTTTTCAAAATTCAACCCAATGAATTTAATGAAAAAAGGCTACCCCAATGGAGTTCAATTGACTTGGCAATGAACGCCTAAGAATAGGTAAATTATGCCAAGCTCTGTAAGATTTAGGTAAATCATTTAGAATGTAGAGCTTAAATAAAATTAGCCCATATGGAACAAAAATGCCCCGATAGAAACTATCGGGGCAAACAGCAGTCGGAGGAAAGTTATTATTATTTTTTAGGTTTTGGTTTCAAACTATCAGCAACTCCTTGAATAAAAGCTGCAATTTGTTTCGTCTGGTCTTTAGTAAGTTTCCCCTTAAAGCTAGGCATCCCACCTTCTTGAAGGGCATCGGTTAGAACAATGTCATGCAAATTCTCAATTGTTGATTTTGATGAATAACCTAAGTTGGGAATATTGCCACCATTGTTCACACCAGGAACACCATGACAGAACAAACAGTTCGCGACATAAAGCCCAGCGCCCGGTCCAAAATCATCCTGTTTAAACGCCACGCCAGAAACTAAATTAGCAGGGTCACGTTTCACAAGCGCCGGCATAGGGGCTGTGTCACCAACCGCAAAAGTATAAATACGGCCCGGCCCAGTTCTTTCCGTTGCACGTTGCAATTGGCCATAAACACCGCCCCAACCAATAGAAACATACTGTTTGCCTTTATGCTCAAAGGTAATTGGCGCAGCAACAACCCCTGTACCAACGGGTGTTTGCCATAGTGTTTTTCCGCTTTTTGCATCATAAGCCACGAAACGCCCATCAGCCGTTCCTTGGAAAACAAGGTTACCAGCAGTTGTTAACGTTCCGCCATTCCAAGGAGACGCATATTGAACTTTCCAAGCTGGTTTTTGAGTAACCGGATCCCATGCAAGCAATTGTCCAAATGGTTTTTCTTTAGGGGGAACTTTATTAAAGACAACCCCTAAGTTCCATCCCATGCCAGACATAGCTTGACCAGCAACATGTGTATTCAATTTCCAATTCGGATCATCCGTATATGTTAAAGGAATACCTTGAGCCGGGATATAAACCAACCCTGTTTGCGGATTATATGACATTGAATGCCAGTTATGCCCACCATAAGCACTTGGTATAGCTTCATAGGTTGAGCCATTTTCATAGCGCGCCCCTTTAGCAACTATTGCTTTGCCATCTTTATCGTGACCGGTTGCCCAAGTGACTTTCACAAATGGTTTTGCGGAAATAAATTTACAATTTGTTCGATCAACAACAAAGAAGAAACCATTCTTTGGCGCCTGCATGAAAACTTTACGTTTTTTACCATTCAGCTCAATGTCATCAAGTATGATCTGCTGTGTTGCCGTAAAATCCCATGTATCACCAGGTGTCGTTTGATAATGACAATGATAAGCACCCGTATCTGCATTCAATGCAACCACAGAACTCAAATAAAGATTGTCACCGCCCTTAGGGCTTCGAATTTTCTGGCTCCAAGGGCTGCCATTCCCCACGCCCACATAAACAAGATTAAGCTCAGGGTCAAACGCCATCGAATCCCAAATGGTGCCACCACCACCAGCTTTCCAAAACTCAGCAGAATTATCCCAAGTCTTTGCAGCTGTTTTCATTGAAGCATTTTCATAAGGCTTATTTGGTGCACCAGGCACAGAGAACCATCTCCAAGATTGTTTCCCTGTTTTATAATCATAGGCTGTGATGTATCCACGAACACCATATTCAGCACCACCATTACCAATCAGAACCTTCCCATTGTAAACCCGGGGTGCACCAGTAATCGTATAGTTCCTTGTACGATCAATGATCGTATCTGTTTTCCAAACACGTTTACCTGTAGCTGCATCAATAGCATGTAAATTACCATCAAAAGCACCCACAAAAACAAGCCCCTTATAAACGGCGACACCACGATTAACCACATCACAACAGCCTTTATGGGCATAGTTTTTTGGAACTTCAGGGTCATAACGCCAAAGTTCTTTTCCTGAAACCGCATCAATCGCGTGAACAATACTCCATGAAGAAGAAACAAACATAACACCATCAACAACAATCGGTGTTGCTTCAACACCGCGGCGAGACTCAAGCGAAGTCGACCAACTCAATCCAAGCTTACTAACATTTTCATGAGTGATTTTGTTTAAAGTACTATAGCGTGTCTCACCATAGTTCAGTCCATGAGTTGGCCAGTTTTTGTCAGCTTTATCATTAGCAATAATCGCAGATGTGTCTATTTTACTTGTCACTTCTTTAATTTTTTCAGCACTAATTTCTTTATGCCCATCGGCTAGAACAGGCGAAACGATCAGTGACGCAAACACCCCTCCTAATAACATTGCCTTAAAATTCATATATTGTATCAACCTCCCAGATTAATTTTATTTTATGAAAAAATGGAAGGTAAACTTCAAAAGAAGCTCAGAAGAACTGCTCGGAATTTCACATCAGTTACACAAAATTTTTCTGCAATCTTTTTAAGTGCAACTTCTATGTAAAAGGAAATTGTCTTCTAAAGTCGATCAACCATTTCAACATAGAAGACAATATGGAAGGTAAAGGAAAAGCGTCTTGGTTGATCGCGTCAGATCATTTTGTATAACACGCCAGATAAATTATTGCGTCGGTGTCTCTTTTGTAATCTGCGCAAGATATTCAGTTGGGCAACACCCATACCGTTTCTTAAACGCACGATTAAAATTCGATATATCTCCAAACCCACAATCAAACGCAGCATAAGCAATATTAGGCGTTCTTCCCAATTGCAAACATTGACGGAGTTTGAAAACAAAAAGAGATAGGCGCCGTTCGGTCAACACAGAAGAAAACGATGTTCCCTCAGATTGAAAGTCTCTTTGTAATTGTCTAGGTGACATCTTGGCAGCTCGCGCTAACCATTCTAATGAAAGCTCAGGATTAGTCAGATTTTGATTGAGAATTTGCAAGGTAGCAAAATGCCTGTTCTTACTACAAGAAAACCTCATCACACTTGTATGTTTCTTTTCTTGTAAAAAAGCTATTCGAGCCAAATCGAATAGAAAGTCCGAACCAACATCAATCGTTTTGAAATGTTCTTTTTCCTTAGGAAAGGCAACATCTAAAACACGGCCCTTCAAATCATTCGCGCGGCAAACTTCCCCGATTTCAATATCCGCTTGACACCAATCTAAAAACTCGGTCCGTGGCATATGAACAGAAAGGAATTCAGATTTATTGCCCTGATATATCAAATCAGAGCTAAGAGTTGAATCTAATAAGAAGAAATCTCCTGGGTTCAACACACAACATTTATCATTGTGTGTGGTAATGGTCTGGCCACTAACTTGCTTTAATAAAAATATATATTCGTGGTCATCACGTCGAACATCCCTGGATGTTCTCTTTATTTTTTCAACATCGCAAGAAATATCGATGACATCAAGATCATACCAATGATGAACTTTAAAATGCCCATCAAATTTATTATCAGAATCACAAACACCATAAAAGTGCCCGCAATTATCCAGAAGCATCTGGCTCCACTCATCATAACATTGAGCTGACATTTCCCCTCCCACTTGAATCCCAATACAATAAGGATAATAAGCTTCATACCTATTTGTATCTATTCAGGAAATTTGAAATCCAATTATTTTTTAATTTTCAATTTTAGTTTTGGATTTACATTTTTATGACATCTATGTCGCAGTAAAATGCTAAGTGAGAAAAATTGCAGAAAAGTTTCTCAATTGTTGCGAATTATTGCCGAGCTGATAATCAACAGGACCTTCAAAAATTAAGATTGATTCTTAAGGTAAAATTATCGCCCATATATCAAAATACTGCACTTTTGAACAATGCCGTTTCAGAAAAAAACTCAGTCGCCTGAAGATAGTTGGTAAATTGGCACGTTTTGCACAAACACTGACGTCATCTGCCAAGACCCTATTTTAAGAAAACCCTAATTTAAGATCCATAAGCTACCTTTTGTCTAAACAACAAGAAAACAGGGAGCTGTTAATATTATTGGGGGATAAAACCGAATGAAACAAAGTTTTTTATTTTCACTTCTTTGCTCGGCTGCTTTGAGCATAACGGCATCAGCAGCAAATGCTGCTGACCTTGGAGGGGATTGCTGCGCAGATTTAGAAGAACGCGTTGCAACGCTTGAAGCAACAACAGCCAGAAAAGGCAATCGCAAAGTCTCACTAACAATATCTGGTTGGATAAACCAAGGACTATATATTTGGGATGATGGAGTTGATAGTGACGCCTATGTCGTAACAGATAATGGTGCAACCCTTTCAACAAGACTTACCTTCGCTGGTGCCGCTCAAATTAATACGGATTGGTCTGCCGGTTATACAATTACTCTACAACCCGTGGAAACAGAAGCTCTCTTTGGAGTAACACAGCAAAATGATGATGGCTCTTTTGTTAATGGCGTTGGTTTGCTTGAAAGCTACATGTATGTCAAAAGTAAAACCTTAGGTAAATTAAGCTGGGGTCTTCAAAGTCAAGCAACTGATAACATCGGTGTAGCTGATTTGTCAGGTGGTCTATGGTCAGGCGTTGCTCCAATTTTCCGTGGCAATGCATTTAAACTAAGAAGCACATCGGGTGGTTCATTTAACAATGACGGTAGTGCCGCTCCAGGCTTAACTGGTGCAAACACCGCCGCTGATCCAACTGAAATCGCATCATTAAAAACCGGTATCACAAGTGCAGATCTAGCCATGTGTCATACCGTAAATGCAGGTATCGGTCTTGACTGTAACGGTTTTCTAACAAACTCTATTAAGTATGAGTCACCTACCTTTTCAGGTTTTACCCTTTCAACATCTTGGGGTGAAAACGACTTCTTTGATGTGGCATTAAAATATGCCGGTCAATTTGGCGATTTTAAAGTTCTTGGCTCTCTTGGGTATGTTAACTCTCAAAGTAATACGGCTGGTGGTAATTCCTTGGCCGTTGCTGGAACAGACGTTGAAATTCTAAACGTTGCAGGTGCCATCATGCACGTTCCAACAGGCATCTTCTTCAACTTTGATTACAATCAAGAGTTTGTCGATTCAATAGGCGGCATTTCAGCAGGTAATCTCGTCAATAACTTTGATGCAAACGCAAGGTTCGAAGATAATCCAGAATCCATTTACCTAAAATTCGGTATTAAACAAAAATGGAATTCACTCGGAGCAACTTCAATCTTTGGTGATTACGCAATCTACAAAGATCGCTATGACCCACTTCTTTTTGCCAGCGGTGTAACCGGTTCAGAAATCAAACGTTGGGGCGTTGGTATCAATCAATGGGTTGATGCAGCAGCAATGCAAGTCTATGTGAAATATACTCATATGGAATTTGACGTCGACGCTGTTGCCGGCTCAACCGCAGCCCCCTTATCGGCAGGAATCGAAGATTGGAATGAAGTCGCAGTAGGCGCTGTGTTATTCTTCTAATGCAAAAAAACCGCCCTAATTTATTTAGGGCGGTTATCCAAAAAAAATATATCCATTAGAAATCATCAAATCCAATTTCTCTATTCGTTTTTCCCTATATCCTATTCTCCTGGATTATAACGAATAGAGAAACACACAAGCTAATCCTAAGCTTGTTCGGACTGACTGATACTACTCGACCTAGTATCAGTCAGTTTACATAAAAAGGCACCATGAAAAACATAGCGCCTTCTTAACAAATCTAAACTAACATTTTAAACAAATTTAAAATCATCAACCTCAAAAGTACCGTTCAAATTTTCAACTTTAAGAATATTGTCTCCGTCTGAAACAATCTCTAGTCACAACTCAACTTCCTTGAGAATTAAGGACCACCCCCACCACCAAATGGATCATTATTAAGCACATTTAAATATGCATATGCTGAAGAAGTTCCCCCATTTCCATCACTAATAGTATATCGGAATGAAGCAGAACCGGTATACCAACTCGGAGCAGCAAAAACTGGGTTATTATTTTGCATCCAGACACTACCTACACTAGCAGAATCAACGGAAACAATTCTCAAAGCATCTCCATCCGCGTCACTATCATTGCCCAAAAGCCACCCACTATAAATATAATCGCTTGAACCTCCATATACATTGTAAGTTCCATTATTTCGAGCAATTGGAGCATCATTAACTGAAGCAATAAGCAAATTAAACTCATCCTCACTCATGCCTTGTTCATCCGTAGCTATCACTTTAAAATCAAGAGAGCCATTGAAGTTAGCGCTAGGAGTACCAGAAAATGTTTTTGTCTCAACATTGAAATCTACCCAATCTGGTAAGTCAGAACCATCTGACAAAGTTGCCGCAAATGTTAATGTGTCCCCATCTGCATCAAAAAACACACTATCATCTATAGTAAAGCTCCAAGAACTATCCTCATTTATAACCTGATCTTGAATAGGATTAGCTAAACTAACTGGTGAACTTAAAGGATTAACTGTTAAAACAACTTCTGCAGATACATTCTCACCAATGCCATCTGAAACAGTATAAATAAATGAAGCTTCTCCTGAAAAACCTACATCAGGAGTGAAAACAACATCTCCATTATCGTCAAGCTCAACAGAGCCATTAACAGCACTTTGAACAGACGTGATTGTTAAACTATCACCATCAACATCTGTATCATTGGCAAGCAATTCACTCGAAGAAATCACCAGAGGCGCATCAATATCAGTTGAATACTCACTGTCTGCAACTGCATCTGGTGCATCATTCACCGGTGCAATCGTAAAGGAGAACACATCACTAATTTCTGAAACACCATCTGTAGCTGAGACTTTAATAGAATAAACTCCATTAAAATCTTGTGGCGGCGTTCCAGAGAAGCTTTGTGTATCAGCATCAAAACTAATCCAATCTGGAAGCGGCGTATCATCAGAAAGGCGAGCTGAATAAGTAATATCTCCATCTACATCAATGAAGCTATCTATAGGTAATGTGTAAGTCCATACTCCATCTTCTTCAATTTGCTGGTCGGCTATTGGTTGCCCACTGATCACCGCATCATTCACAGCGTTAACAGCAAGCGTTACAGTCGCTGAAGATACCCCACCATTTCCGTCTGATATAGTATATCTAAATGAAGCATTGCCAAAATAATTAGCAGTTGGCGTAAAGCTCACATCACCACCTAGATTAATCACAACAGTGCCATTAGTAGCGTCACTTACTGAGATAAGTGAAAGAATATCGCCCTCAACATCACTATCATTATTTAGCAAATCATTTGCTGCAATAATAATCGCGTTGTCCTCATCAGTTACAAAACTATCATCTCCAAGGGCTATTGGGGC
>JAEPQF010000131.1 GCA_017640685.1 Hyphomicrobiales bacterium | reverse complement strand
GTTAACGGCAGAGCTTCCTCCCATTCGCGCAGCCATTGTTCACCCATGCGATGAGGCAAGTTTAAAAGGGGCGATTGAAGCAAAGGCCTTAAATTTACTCACCCCCATTTTAGTTGGGCCGAGTGAGAGAATAAAATCAACAGCAGCTGATCATAATATCAATATAGAGGGGATTGAGATTGAAGACACAAATCATAGTCATGCCTCTGCAGAACGGGCCGTAGAACTTGTTCGAAGTGGCCAAGTTGAAGCACTTATGAAAGGGGCACTACACACGGATGAAGTCATGTCAGCCGTTGTTCATAAATCTCGCGGGCTAAGAACAGAGCGCCGCATGAGCCATATTTATCTGATGGATGTGCCCAATTACCCAAAACCTTTATTAATTTCAGATGCGGCAATTAACATTAGTCCTGATTTAGAAACAAAAGCAGACATCGTACAAAATGCTATTGATCTAGCCCATGCAATCGGGGTTGAAGAACCGCTCGTTGCTTTGCTCTCGGCTGTTGAGACCATTTACCCGAAGATCATGTCGACAGTTGAAGCGGCAGCTTTATGTAAAATGGTAGATCGCGGACAAATCACCGGTGCGGTGATAGACGGCCCTCTTGCCTTTGATAATGCCATTTCGAAAGCGGCAGCTGAAACGAAAGGCATTGTATCGAAAGTTGCTGGCAATGCCGACATTCTCATTGCACCAGATCTTGAAGCCGGGAATATGATGGCGAAACAGTTAATTTATCTGGCTGGCAGTGATGCGGCTGGCATTGTTTTAGGAGCGCGCGTTCCAATTATGCTCACAAGCCGTGCAGACAATATTTTAGCCCGAACAACATCAGCGGCGCTCGCTAAGCTTTATGTTCACAACCAAAAAACATCAGCCCTTTGAGAAGGAAGAACCATAGATAAAATGACAGAAACAATCCTTGCTTTTAATATTGGCTCTTCCTCGATTAAATATGCATTATATGACACTCCAGAAACGGAGGGCTCTAACCCTTTGCAAAAGACAGAGGGTGGTCAAATTTCAAGGCTTGGCCTAATCCCTGTTTTTAAATCTGATAAAGAGACTGTCATTCATGAACTTACAAACGGTATGGATCATAAGGCCGCTCTAGAATGGATGATTGATCATCTAAACCTAAAATCAGAGGAGAAAAATATCGTAGCGGTTGGGCACCGTGTTGTTCATGGCGGCATCGATTACAAAGAAGCTCAAATTATTAGTCAGCCCATCATTGAAAAGCTAGAAGAGCTCTCACCTCTTGCCCCCACACATCAACCCTTTAATCTCATGGGAATTAAAACTATATCAGAACTTTGGCCACAACTACCACAAGTGGCCTGTTTTGACACAAGCTTTCACAGGACAGCCCCCCACTTAGCGCAGCTTTATGCGCTACCAAATGAGTTTGCAGATGAAGGCATAGTCCGCTTTGGCTTTCATGGGTTATCCTATGAATATATCGCGTCCATCTTACCAACATTTTTAGGAGACAAAGCCCGTGGCAAGGTGATTGTTTTGCATCTTGGTCACGGCTGTAGTATGTGCGCCCTGTCTAATTTAAAAAGTCAGGACACAACCATGGGGTTTTCAGCCTTGGGTGGTTTAATGATGGGCAAAAGATGCGGCGATATTGACCCCGGCGTCCTCCTCCATCTTATGCGTGAAAAGGATTATTCCGTCGACGAGTTAGAAAAACTGCTTTCAAAACAATCAGGACTTTTAGGCGTCTCGGGGGTTAGTGATGATATGCGTGACCTTTTAGCAAGTGAGGCGCCAAAAGCCGCCGAAGCAGTTGATTTATTCGTCTATAAAATTTGTGAAGCGATTGGTAGGCTAGCTGTTACCCTTGGAGGACTTGACGCCCTTGTTTTCACAGGGGGTATTGGAGAAAATTCAGTTGAGATTAGACGCCGCATCATTAAAAAATTAGCCTGGCTGAATATTGAAATAGATGACGAAAAAAACAGATCTCAATCAATTGAAATTCATAAAGAGCAAAGTCTTGCTAAGGTGCTGGTTTTAAAAACTGATGAAGAAAAAATTATAGCGGCCAATACATTGAACAAAATAAAACTAAAAGCCGAAGTTTGAAATAAAGAGATGCAAATTTAAAACAACAAGTGATTATCTTGGTTTGTCATCTTCATTGAAAATGCGATATTTCTCTCCTTCTAAATCTTCATACTGCCTTGTTTGAACAGACCAGATAAAGGCCGTAAGAGCGCAAATGCCAAGAAAGATTGATATGGGAATTAGATACAATATTGAATTCATTGGTCACTCCTTTAGTCTTTGAGCGTTGAGCATTACAAGAATTGATGATGAGGACATTAAAATAGCCGCGATCAATGGTGTTAAGCCACCAGCAAGAGCAATTGGTACGGTGAAAATATTATAAAGGGCTGCAAAAATTAAATTTTGTTTGATCAGCTTGGTCGCCTTTCGAGATGTTTCAATGCTTGTAACAATTGGTAAAAGATCTGATCTAATCATAATTAAGTCTGCTGAACTTTGACTAATATCCGTTGCACTGGCTGGGGCAATTGAAACATCAGCAAGGCTAAGCGCTGGGGCATCATTTAAACCATCTCCAACCATTAAAATAACCGCGCCCTCACTTTGCTTTTCTTTTATGATAGCAAGCTTGTTCTCAGGAGAAAGTTCACCTTCAAACTGCGTTATGCCGAGGCGTGAAGCGAGGTTAGAGACTATATCTTTTTTGTCACCAGAGAGAATAATGCAATCTAGGGAGTAGTTATTTAATCGTGAAACAAATTCCTTAGCGTCTTTTTTTTCAGTATCCCTAAAATGAAATCGATGCGCTTGGTGCCCAGGACGAGTGAACCAAAGCACTGGCTTCGTTTCTTCAGCTTGGAGATTGTTATTTGTTTTGAGGTTACCTGTAAAACGAGCGGAACCAAGGCGCATTCCATCTGGTGCAACTAAGCCTTCTCCAATAATTTCTTTCACACCAGCAAGCGGCGGAGTAGGGCAGGCTTTCACCAACGCTTTTGACAAAGGATGATGGCTATGTGCAGCCATGCTGGCAGCTAATTTAAGGGCGTCTCTATTTGTTTCTTTAACAAGTTCAAAACTCGCATTTGTAAGCGTGCCCGTTTTATCGAGAGTCACAAGGGAGACCTGTGATAAACGTTCAAGAGCGTCTCCGCTTTTTACCAAAACTCCTTGCTTTAATAGCTGGTTGACCGCTCGAACCATAACAGCAGGTGTTGCTAACCCGGCAGCGCATGGGCATGTGACCACAAGAACCGCAACGCAAATAAGAAGTGAATTCGCAAATCCTGCATTCAAAATGAAATACCAAAACAAAAAACCCAAAAGAGATAAACCAATAACAAAAGGGCCATATCCTTGAGAAAATTTATCAGCCAAAGTTTGAGCCTTCCCTTTATAGGAAAGCGCATTGTCAACCAAGTCCGCAATCGCTGATAATCGTGTGTTCTGACCAACCGCTGTAACTTTTATGGTAGCGGCGGGACCAGTTATGATTGAACCTGAAACAATGTTCTCACCTTTGCCAATACGGCGTGGTAGTGTTTCACCGTTAATAATGCTCTCATCAATTTCAGTAAATTCGCTTGTTAAAACACCATCAGCACCAACTCGTTCCCCAAGGGGAACAAAAATCAAATCATCTAACTTCAATTGATCCGATAAAACATGCTCGATCTCACCAGATTTATGAAAACGCTGTGTTAAAACATGACCAAGAGAGCGTAAGTTTTCTGAAGCAAGTGACGAACGCTTACGAAGCATCTGATCAAGAGTACGGCCTATAAGAAGGAAAAACACCAAAGAAACAGCCGCATCATAATAAACATGGTTTGCATGATTATAAGTTTCATAAAGGCTGGCAAAAAGAGTTACAAAAATAGCGAGTGTAATGGGGGTGTCCATTGTAATGCGTTGGGCTTTTATAGTCTGAAAGGCCGGAATGTAAAACGGATATGCTGAATAAAAAATCACAGGAACTGCAATAAACGCAGAAAGCCAGTGCATGAATTGGCGTGAGTTGTCTCCCATGTCAGAAATAAGGCCTGACCAAACAGCAAAAGAAAACACCATAATATTCATTGTGCCAAAACCAGCAATGGATAACGGGATGAGTAAGCTTTGTTCTTTTGTGGTAAGGTCTTCTCTTTCAAATGGTTTTGCTGAAAAGCCGAGCCGGTCAATTTCATCAAGAATTTCAGTTGAGGAAACGTCCTCAGATTTCCACACCAACCTTAAGCGACGAGAGGTCGCATTCGCTCTTACAGAAACAACACCAGCAAGTTTACCTATATGGTTTTCAATTTTTAATGTACAAGCCCCACAATGAATGCCATCCAAAATACAATTGAGAGAATGATGCCCATTCCCTAAATCTCGCTCAAAAGCTTGGATAGAAGACTGAAGGGTCATTTCGCAGCTCCTTCCACATCAATTAAAATTTTTTGCGCATCCCAAAGATCAAGTGCAAGTAAGATGTGCCAAGTTTTTAAGAAAAAATAACCAATCACAAGCACACCAATTAGAAGGTACATTCTGTTTCTAAAAACTCGGTCTGTTTCACTGCGCTCTTGCATCATCTTGTTTCCATTTTAAAAAGAGCGTGAGTTTGCGAATATCAAACGGACTAAGCCTGTGTTCCCAAGCCGGCATTACACCTTTGCGGCCCTTGGTGATGGTGTCTTTAATTGCTTGTTGGCTACCTCCATAAATCCATGATTTATCAGTAAGGCTCGGCGCACCGACTTCTAAACCACCCTCTCCCTTTTCTCCATGACAAGAGGCGCATTGCTCGTTGAAAATCGACTGACCTTTCTTAGCTAATGCGTCGTTAGTAGTTTTACCGGATAGAGAGAGAACATACTGTGTAACTTGGTTAATCTCATTGAAAGTCAATGCCTCAGATGTGCCAAACCCGAGCATCTCTGCTGTTCGCTCCTCATCATGACCTGAATTGATGCCATATTTAATTGTGGTTTCAATTTCACTAAGATCTCCCGACCAAAGCCAATGATGATCTGCAAGGTTTGGAAAATTTGTTTGTCCCTTCAAATCTGGACCATGACAAACAGAGCAATTATCCTTATATAAAATAGCAGCTGAATTCATATACTTATGTTTAATGGAAGCATCTTGTGCGAGATCAGTTAAATCTTTGCTTAAAAGTTCTGCTTCATTGGTCTCTTTAGTCTTGCTGGCAACGGCAACATCGTTCATCACAGCGCTTCTCGAAGAATAATCAAATAACCCGCGTGTAAAATTAGAAACGCCTGGAAAGGCTGGGTAAAGCACCCAATATAAAATTCCAAAAAACAAAGTCAGAATATAACTCCAGGTTAGAATTTTAGGTACTGGAGTATCCAGCTCTTTAATTCCATCCCACTCATGACCTGTCGTGTTTTGTTTTGTATGTGGGTCTTGCTCTACTGCCATGGTTTGTCCTCTTCGTGGAGCGGTTGGTTGGCCGCAGTTTCATACTTTTCTCTATTCGAAGGCCAGTAAGTCCAAATCACGCAAACAAGAAAAAAGATCAGCATATAAAGAGCACCCCAGCTCTTTGCTATGAAAACAAAAGTGGCATTGTCCATCATCTAACAATCCTTTCTTTTGAGAGTTTTTTTAGGGTCAACAAGAGTGCCTAACATCTGTAAATAAGCAACCAGAGCATCCATCTCAGTTAAGCGGTCAGGGTTGCCGTCGAAGTCTCGAATGTTAAGTTTTTCACCATATTTTTCAATAAGTTCATCTTCGTTCTCTGCCTCGCTGTCGGCTTGGTTTTGGGCATCAGTTTTGGCATCTTGTATTTGTTTTTGAGAATAGGGAACACCAGTGCGAGATAGCGCCTTGAGACGATCTGATAGGTGCTCAATTTTAAGATCTTGTTGTGCTAAAAAACCATAGCCAGGCATGATGGAGCCGGGCACAACTTTGCGCGGGGCCTTCAAATGGGCAACATGCCAGGTGTCTGAATATTTCCCACCAATGCGCGCAAGGTCAGGCCCAGTTCGTTTAGACCCCCATTGAAAGGGGTGGTCATACATGCTCTCAGCCGCCAAACTAAAATGACCATAACGCTCAATATCAGATCGAAGCGTGCGGATCATTTGGCTATGGCAAGCGTAACACCCCTCGCGAACATAAATGTCCCGGCCCGCTTGCTCCAGCGGTGTATAAGGCCGCATGCCCTCAACTTTCTCAATTGTGTTTTCAATTGTAAAAAGCGGCGCAATTTCGATTAAGCCACCAATAGAGGCAACGCATAAAATAAGCAGAGTAAACCCAATTGAATTTCTCTCTAGTTTTTGGTGGAGTTTAGGCATAAGCAGATCTCCTTATTAATTAAAAATAGGGCGTTGAGATAGAGGGATTTCAGTTTGCAACGGTCCTCTTACTGTCATGAAAATATTGTAAGCACCGATTGCAGCTCCTAATAAATAAAGGAGCCCTCCAATTGCTCTGGCAACGAAAAAGGGATGCATCGCATCAACTGTATCGATGAATGAATAGAGGAAGTTGCCATTGGCATCATAGGTTTGCCACATAAGAGATTGGGTGATGCCACTGTTCCACATAGCCCCCACATAAATTAATGTGCCCAAAAGAGCGAGCCAGAAGTGCCAAGCCTCTAGTTGCAAAGAATACATTCCCTCGCGCTTCCAAACCCAAGGAACAAGTTTATACATCGTGCCAAATGTCAGGAAAGCCACCCAGCCAAGAGCACCTGCATGAACATGCCCAACGGTCCAGTCTGTATAATGGCTGAGAGAATTGACCGAGCGAATGGCCATGAAAGAGCCTTCAAAAGTTGTTAGCCCATAAAATAAAATCGCAACCAACATAAAACGGATTGCTGGGTCAGTGCGCACTTTATCCCACGCCCCATTGAGGGTGAGTATGCCATTAAAAACAGAGCCCCAACTTGGAACAAGCAAAATGATAGACATCGTCATTCCAAGGAACTGCACCCAGTCAGGCAATGCTGTATAGTGAAGGTGATGAGAGCCAACCCACATATAAAGGAAGGTAATTCCCCAAAAGCTCACAATCGACATGCGATAAGAATAAATCGGACGCTCAATTGATTTGGGAAGAAAATAATAGAGCATCCCAAGGAAACCAGCTGTTAAGAGAAAGCCAGCTCCATTGTGACCATACCACCATTGTGTCATCGCATCTTGAACGCCGGAAAAGAGCGAGTAACTTGTTGGCAAGCTTAAAGAAACAGGAACAGCAAGGTTGTTGACGATATGCAACATAGCAATCACAATAATGAAGGCGAGATAATACCAATTAGCTACATAGATATGAGGCTCCTGACGCCGGGCTAATGTGCGCATATAGATGGTAAAATAACCAACCCAAACGAACAGAAGTAATATATCAGCATACCATTCTGGTTCAGCATATTCCCGAGATTGGGTGATGCCTAAAGGATAACCGCTTACAGCAAGAAGAACGAAGAGGTTATATCCTCCAAATATAATCCATGGAGATATATCACCGGCAAGACGAGCCCTTGATGTGCGTTGAACAACATAAAATGACGTTGCCATTAAGGCATTGCCAGCAAAGCCAAACATCACAGCCGTTGTATGAACCGGTCTTATGCGACCAAAATTCAACCAAGACATATCACCATTTAACGAGGGGTAAGCAAGTTGCCAAGCAAGAAGGTCTCCAAAAAAGAAACCAACAATCCCCCATAAAAATGTCGCCCAAATTCCCCATTTTATGATCTCATCATTATATTCACTTTTATCGGATTGTTTTTTCTCAATCAGATGGGTCATGATGAATAAACCGCCCCAACAAGTGCCTAAAACCAAGAGCCATCCATGAATGACATAAGCCATTTCATTTGTAGAGCTCAAGATTAAAACTCCAATTACGAGCATGATGATGAGACCTAAGAGCGAGAAAAACTCTTCAACAACTTCATTCATTTCAATTTTCCTTTGGGGTGGGCTTCGTTCGTCAAAAGGTCAATATCAAGATTGCAATTTATAAAATTCTAAATGAAATAGAACCGGCCCAGTAACTTCAACATGATGAGGGACTTCAGGTTCAATAATCACAAATTGACCAGCATTAACGGTGAAAATTTCATCTGGTCTTTCTTCAAGCACATAGTCAATGGAACCATCCGTGATGATCGCTTTGGCCCAACAACCTGGCTTTGTCTTATGCTCTTTTTGCAAAGCAATAGGTAAAGTATCTTGATCAAATTTTGGGGTTTCATAATATTTTGTCACCCCGTCGGGTAAAACTGTAATCATATCATTACTCCTTTATAATTCATTTTAAATGCATCTTTTAGCTCGCAGTAGTTGCAAATTAAAAGTTGTTAAAACTACTTATGGTTTATTGAGCTCAAAAACATCGTAATAGGCATGCCACGTGGCAAAGCCTAAAAGTGGAAAAACAAAAATCATACCGATTAAACCGGTGACAAAACCTATCAAAGTCAAAACAGTCACCACCACACCCCAAGAGATAGCAAGGTGAAGTTTTTGCAAGCAGATTGAAAGACTAAGTCCCATAGCTGTAAAAGCATCAATCTCTTTATGGACGAGCATAGGAATGGAAAAAGCGGTGATAGCAAAAGTAAAGGCCGCAAACAAACCGCCAACAATTGTGCCGAAAAACAAAAGAACCAGCCCATGAGATGTTGTAAAAATAAGTGAGAGACTTTCCAAAAATCCAGGAAATGGTTTTAATCCATAAAAAATAGCAAAAAGAATTGTCGCAGCTCTTAACCAGACAAGCAGCAAAATCATCAGAACACCACCAACAAGAGCTATTTGAGTGGGAGCAGAAACGGAACATTGACACTGATGTTGGTGGGTTCTGCTGATTTGATATAGACCAACCGCAATGATTGGACCAACCAAAAGCGCACCAGAAATAGCCGGCAGTAACATCCAAGCCAGCCCAGTAAACCATAAGCCTAAAATGACAACCCAACTTATAAAAAAGAAACCGAGACCATAAAAAATTGATAAATAAGGGCGGGCTTTAAAGTCATTTAAAGCAAGAGTAAGCCAACTATAAATTCGGTCTTTTGCTTTGATATGATGGTCATCATCAAACTCGGTTATGTCATTAATTTCGGACATAGATTTTCCAAATATTCTTATAGTGCAACATAATTGCAATGTAGCCAGCAAGTGCTGACAAGATAAAAATTAGATACAATACAAAAGATGCATTGTAAATACATCTTTTGTTGCTTTT
>JAEPQF010000130.1 GCA_017640685.1 Hyphomicrobiales bacterium | reverse complement strand
AGCGATTTCCGCCAAATGAGCAAAATCAAGAGGTTCATCCAAATTTTCCCAAATATAAACAGAAACCCGTTCGATACGGTCGAGATAGTCACTGAGTTTTTGCGTTTTTTTCATGAAATTTTTCCATCAACCTTTTGGTTTCATCTTGTGAATAAATCCATAAAACAAAGCCATATGATAAATCTTGCTAATCTAGGCCGTAAACTCATAAACACGAAATTTGGTCAAAAAAAACCCGCCCCAATTTAATGGAGCGGGCCAGTTTTCCCTCGTAATTATAAATTCCCTTAAAAAGTTTTATGTTCGATCCACTTCTTGTTAATGAGACAATTCATCAATTTGACCAACAGCGACAATCAGTTTCGATAAACCAATCTCACCACCAACTAAAATCTCATCGATCGCTGTTCTCACTCTTTGAACCGCTAAGCCTTTCTGCCCTTTCCAAGCATCAAAACCTTTCGTTTCATGTCCAATCGCAACCATAAGACTACGGCGTGCCCCTTGAATACGGCTAACAACCGCATTCAAAGCCCATCGGTCATAAACATCTAAAACAGGAACAAGGTCAGTTGCCCGAATGAGCGATCCAAGTCGGAACTGATGATCTATGACATTATGGATTTGTGTGAGCTCAACCACATCAAGATCAGAATTCTGAGCCGCTTTAACAACATCCAAACCATCATTTTTCAGCATCAAATCAATAATAGATTGAGCAATTTTTTCTGGCACACCACCATCAATAAGCTCTTTCATATCGGCTGAAATCTGAGCCTTTTGCTCATCCGTTTGGCTAAGACGAACTTTTTTCATATAGGTCGCAAGCCCATTTTGATAGGCCTTAATCTCTTTTGATAAGCCTTTAGAAAAATCACCATTGGTTATGAACCAAGCTGTTTTTCTCCGGGAGATAAATTGTAATCGAGAATAAATCTTCAATTGCATCGCCCCATCAAGCTTATTATCAAGCCCATCAATGGCATCATAAATTTCATTCAACCCAAGAACGGCTGTGGCCACAGTAAAGGCAGCAGCCAGTTCGCCGCGACTATGGCCTGTTTCTTCTTCCAAACGAACCGCCATGGTTGACCCGCCACGATTGATGATATTATTCGTCAATTGAGTGGCAACAATTTCCCGGCGCAATGGATGGTTACGAATTTCAGAAGCAAAGTCCTTTTGCATACCATCTGGGAAATAGTCTTTCAAAGACGCCGTGAAATAACTATCATCCACGACCTCACTGTCGATAAGGTCGCTAAAGAGATCAATTTTCGCAAATCCTAAAAGGGTAGCAAGTTCTGGCCGTGTAAGCGCATCACCTGCTTCTTTTCGTTCTGCTAAAGCGGCATCATCCGGTAAATCTTCAATTTCACGGTTCATCAAGCCCTTCTCTTCAAGAACGCGCATCAACCGTTGTTGAAACCCAAGTTCTGTAATACCCCGTCGTTCTGCCAGGCTTAATGTTAAAGTTTGTTGGTAATTATTAACCAGACAGCGATTGGCAACCTGCTCAGTCATAGAAGCCAAAATCTTATTTCGCTTCTCCATTGAAATGCGTTTAGAAGCAACAGCCGAACCAAGCGCAATTTTAATATTCACTTCAAGGTCAGAAGAATTCACCCCAGCTGAATTATCAATCGCATCTGTATTTACGCGCCCTCCTAAGGCCGCAAATTCCATACGTCCCTTTTGAGTGATACCAAGGTTAGCTCCTTCACCAATCACCTTCACATTCAACTCCCCAGCTGAAACACGAAGCACATCATTACCTCGATCACCAACCGCACCATCACTCTCGGTAGAACCTCGAACATAAGTTCCAAAGAAGGTCGGCGTTAGATTTCAAAATGGTCTTCATAAGTTGTGCTGGAGTCATTTCATTGTCAGAAACTGAAAGCATCTCTTTCATTTCAGGACTGAGCTTAATTGATTTTGCAGAGCGAGAAAAAATACCGCCACCTTTAGAAATCAATTTTTTATTATAATCTTGCCAACTCGAGCGCCCGAGTTCAAACAACCGTTTACGCTCTTTCCAAGACGTTTTCGGATCAGGATTAGGATCAATGAAAATATCACGGTGATCGAACGCAGCTTGTAATTTAGTGGCTTTTGATAACAACATGCCATTACCAAACACATCACCAGACATGTCACCAACACCAATCGCCGTAAAAGGTTGGCGTTGAATGTTAATATTTATTTCCCTGAAGTGCCGCTTCACGGCTTCCCAACCACCACGTGCTGTAATACCCATTGCCTTGTGGTCATACCCTTGAGACCCACCAGACGCAAAAGCATCTCCAAGCCAAAACCCACGAGAACATGAAATTTCATTTGCAATATCTGAAAACGTCGCTGTGCCTTTATCAGCAGCCACCACCAAATAAGGATCATCACCATCATGGGTAACAGTGTTTTCTGGTGCGATCACTTTCTTACCAACCATATTATCGGTAATAGAAAGCAAACCATTGATAAACCGCTTATAAGCAGCAACGCCATGTGCCATGAACTCCTCACGGCTCGGGTTCGAAGGCATATCTTTTGGAACAAATCCACCTTTAGAACCTGTTGGCACAATCACAGTATTTTTCACCAATTGCGCTTTCACAAGGCCAAGCACTTCCGTGCGGAAATCTTGGTGTCTATCAGACCAACGAAGGCCGCCACGCGCAATCTTCCCAAAGCGCAAATGCACACCCTCAACCTTGGGTGAATAAACAAAAATTTCACGATAAGGCTTAGGCTCCGGCACACCATCAATTGCCTCACTATCAAACTTAAAAACAAGCTCTTCAGGCGCTAACCCATGCTCATCACGTTGATAATAGTTCGTGCGCAAGGCGACCATAATCAAATTTCTAAAGTGGCGTAGAATTTGATCTTCATCCAAACTAGGAATGTCGCTGAGAACTTGATCTATTTTTTTATTTATTCGATTGATTTTAGCAGCTGCACCCTTTTGACTTTTGGGATCAAAGCGACATTTAAACAGTTCAATCAAATCCTTCGTCACAGCTTTGTAGTGAACCAAAGTCTGAACCAAATAATCTTGATCATAAGGCACATTAATTTGGCGCAAATAACCACCAAGCCCGCGAAGTAAAGCAGCTTCGCGCCAATGAATACCAAGCAAGGAAATCATTTGGTTATAACCATCGTTCGCGGCATCCCCGCGCCAAACAGCCATAAACCCTTTCACAAGCCGGTCCTCAAGCTTCGTTAAGTCAATAGATTGCCCATTGCGCACTTTCAGCTTCATCATATGCTGACAAACAGAAGGCTGCCCTTCACCTTTGTCAGGAGTGATTTCATAGCTCCGTTCATCAATCACTGAAAAACCAAGATTTTCAAAAATGGGAACACGTTTCGAAAGAGGTATTGACGTCGATAAATTATAAAGTGTCACTTCAACACAATCTTTTTCTGTTCCTTCAGATCGATAAAACGAAACAGCTGTCGATCGGTTCTCATCCATTTCTTCAATGATATGGATGTCACTCATCAATCGCTCAGTTTTATAAACATCTTGATAGCCAACAGGAAACGCACTGCCATATTGCTCAATCAATAGTTCTGTTTCATCCATATCATGGAATTTAGAAATCTCAGCTTGCATTCGGTCTTCCCAGCGTCGCGAAATTTCCTGAATATCTTTTTCTAATGATTTTGAAACACGTTTCGGGGTTTTCCCTTCATCACGACCAATAATGTAGTGAATGCGAACATAAGGCCCTTCAGCAAAATAAGGATAGTATGCACTAACACGGCCCTTAAAACTCTTTGCTAAATACTGACCAACCTGTTTTCGGATATCCGTTGAAAATTGATCGCGCGGCATAAACACCATCAAAGATACAAAGCGATCAAACTCATCAACCCGCTTTAAAACTTTCACACGAGGAGAATGATCAAGCGTTTCAATTTCAGCGGCGTAAATGCTAAGCATCTCTTTCGAAATTTGAAACAATTCATCACGAGGAAATGTTTCAATAATATTTGTCAAAGCCTTACCGCTATGACTTTCACGAGGAGAGCCCGAATGATCCAAAACATAATCTAATTTCTGACGAAGCAAAGGAATGGAAGCAACCTTGCTTGCATAGGCTGTCGAGGTAAATAGACCAACGATGCGAAGTTCACCGCTAATATTCCCCTTATCATCAAATAGCTTCACACCGATATAATCCATATAAGTTCGGCGATGCACATCTGATTTAATATTCGCTTTGGTAATGATAATCGGAGATGGTGAAAAAAAGAATTTGCGCACCTCTGGTGTCATGGTGCAAAGCGTTTTGCCTTTGCGTAAAACCTCAACACTTTCATCACGTAAAAGTCCAAGACCCGAATCAGAAACAGCTGTTAACTGGCTATTCTTGCCCTTACCCTTGAGTTTATATTCTCGCATGCCGAGAAACGTAAAATTATTATCATTTGCCCAGCGTAGAAATTGGATTGATTCAGACAGTTGTGAAACAGGAACCTTTGTTTCATTGGTTGAAAGGCCAGTCGCAACTGTTGTTAGTTTCGTGCGCATCAACAGCCAATCATTCACAACCAATTGCACTCGTCCAACCAGTGCATTAAGCACGGCTTCAAGCTCTTCCATAGCAGCTTCAGTTAACTGATCAACATGTAAGGATACAAAACTTTCAGAATATATTTGACCATTTTTATTATTCATTCCATCCAGCTTAGAACTATCAAGAACTTCTTTTAACTTGCCCTTTTCATCACGTCGCACAGACAAAATAGGATGAAGAACCAAATGAATTTTAATATTTCGAGATTGAAGTTCGCCAAGTACAGAATCTAAGAGAAAAGGAATGTCATCATTTAAAATATCAATAACGGTGAAATCACCATATTCAAATTGATAATGCTCAGAGACTTCCGGCACATAAACTTTTAGCTTGCTTTCACCAGGCTTACGCTTTTGCATAAGTTCAAAGGAGTGAGATACAAGAGTTGAAAACATCTCACCGTGAAATTGATTAAAGTCAGTCCATTTAATTGAACCAAGTAGTTTTTTTGTAAATTCATCCAAAGACGGTATCATCCTTTGCGAAACAGAAATATAAGACGTAATAGATTGTATCGAAGAATAATGATCTTGTTTTGTTAGGTATGCCATAGCCCAGCGCTCACTTAAAAAAGTTCCAACACACCCGGCAAAAAATCAATCAAGCAAGCGATATACGCAAAAACCAACACCCACCCCAGTTCTTTTAGGGCATGCTTTTTCCCATGAATAATAAGCGCTTGCAAAAAGACCCCAGAGAACAAGCGACTCACTTCCATTCAACCATAGCTAGAAAAAGGTGAACAAATTCTTAGTGTTATCAAAAAGAAATAAGGTTTTGATTCAGAAAAGCTCAAAATTAGGATGAAATAACTTGAATTTTACTCAATCACTATAAGATGATTAACAAGCTCATCCACCGGCTCACTACCGGGCGGGAAATGCTCCGCCAACCACGCACCAGATTGATTGATAGCAGTAATAAAACCTTTTTTGGGTTTTTTATTCTTAATATCAAGCGCCAATTGACGAACCAACGCATCCCATTCTTTGGCAGGGATTTTTTCATAAATGCCCATATCACCGATTATCTCAGCATGGTGCTCAGCAACAGAGACGAAAATCATAATCCCAGTTCTACCAGAAGTCGTGTGCATTTCTTGAGCGGCAAATTGCTCAAGCGCATGTGCATGCGCCCATTTTTTTTTCATATAGGTTGGAACAATCCAATACCGAAGCGGTCTAAAAGATAAAATGAGAGCCAGTGCCACAAAACAAAGAAGCTGAATAAAATAAATTTTCTCCGCAGACCATATAAGAAATTGCCCCTCTGTATAACGAGGCAGATAAATCAATATCAACGGAATGAGCAAAGCAATGAAAGCTGCGACGAACAAAGGTAATAATCGATAGCTACCAGATTGTGCTGCAAGCACAGCAACAATCTCACCACTTGTCTTCTCTTCTTGTGCAATGATAGCTTCGTTGATTTCTTTCGCATCATCTTTATCAATCAAATACATCAAACTCTCCCAAATTGCTCATCACAAACAGTTCACCAACTGCCTGATGCACCACCACCGCCAAAACTTCCACCACCACCAGAAAATCCACCACTACGTGGACGACGGAACCCACCTGTCCCCCGCCACCCGTCAGAAGAAGTCCCATAATCAACCGGCACAATCACAACGCCGCCTGGCACACGACCACCCACTTGCCGGTCACGCGCAAGCGAACTGATAAGATAAATAAAAGGAACCAACCAAAAAGCAAAAATGATCCATGGCAAAAGCGGATCAATTTTAGCAACGGGTTTTGAAGCTCGAAGAGCAACTTCTTGCTGCTGACCAAGCAAACTCGCCTTTATATCTTTAACGCCAGCAAAAATCCCAGCAACTAAATTCCCTTTTTTAAAATGAGGTAATATACGGCGCTGAATAATAAGCCCGGCTAAGGCATCAGGTAAGTTCCCCTCAAGACCACGCCCAACTTCAATTCGAACTTGCCTTTCATTGGGGGCAATAATCAATAAGACCCCATTATCTTTACCAGCCTGGCCAATCCCCCAATGACGACCTAACTGATAACCATAATCTTCAATAGGATACCCTTCCAAACTATTCAGAGTGACCACAACAATCTGGTCTGTTGACTGCCCCTCAACATCAGCAAGTTGTTTCACCAATCGAGCTTCATCTTCAGCCGAAATGATCTGCGCCTGATCAACCACTCTTCCAGTTAACTTCGGAAAGTTAGGAGACGCAGCCAAAGCAAGGTCAAACATCACAAGCCAAAAAGAAAGTGCACCCCCTAAAATAGCGAATGCAAAACTTTGAGTGTTATGGCGAACTTTAATAATCAAGAATTGAACCCCATCAGAATTAGCCTTTAAAAAAAAGCTCTATGTTAGATAACATAGAGCTTTTTTAAAAAATCATTTAAAGTTCACTTCAGGAACTTTTGTTTTTTCAGGAGACACAGAAAATGTCTCCATCAATTCAGAATCAGGATAAACAAGCGACTTCCACCACCGCCCCGGAATTGTTTTTAATTCTGTATTATATTGTTTTACCGCTTCAATATAATCTCTCCGAGCAATGGCAATTCTATTTTCAGTCCCTTCTAATTGCGTCTGCAAAGTTAAGAAATTCTGACTGGATTTCAAATCAGGGTAAGCCTCAGCAACAGCAATCAAACGTCCAAGAGCGCTAGAAAGTTGGCTTTGTATTTTTTGAAATTGCTGAAACACTTCAGGATTGGTTGTAATATCTTTCGGTAATTGCAAGCTTGTTGCTTTCGCCCGCGCTTCAACCACTTCTTTAAAGACTTTTTCCTCTTGAGCCGCGAACCCTTTAACCGTCTCAATCAAATTTGGGATCAATTCAGCCCGCCGTTGATATTGGTTTAAAACATTGCTCCAAGCAGCCTTCGCTTGCTCTTCTTTAGTAGGGATATTATTAATCCCGCACCCAGAAAGACCAGCTACCCCTAAAAACAAGATCATAAAATATAAAATCCTGATCAAACTGATCATTTTAGACATTAATGGCTCTCCCTTTCAGCTCAAAACGCCACTAACTGGTGTAATCAAAGCTGCCTAGTGATGCAAGTAGAGATTAAGCACCTACCCATTTTTTGGTACAAATAAGCAACATTGAGGCCGCGAGCATAAGAATTCTTCAGAATATGGCAAAAAAACCAAAAAAGGACCAATGAGGCCGCTTGACTTAAGAGCAAAACAAGTCAAATATGAAGACACAAAATGTTGTTATAACAATATTTTAAAGATTGGAGTTCTTCAGAAAAGTTAATCTGCAATAGAAACTTCTAAAATACTCAAATTTTAAGTATCGCAGAAATTTCTCATTTTAACTAGACTGGATTTTTACAATCTTGAGCTTAACAACTGTGGCCCATTCTCAATTAAGGTTACTGGTTAAGTTCAAACTGTAAAATTTATTTTACAGCATCTATAGCTTGTCACCTAAAAGTGGTTACCAGTTTTAGGGAAAATGACAAGCTGAAACAAAAAAATAGAGCATGCCTTTGAATTCAATAAAAGTAACATGTTCTAGTAATGCAGGGGGGTGGCACTATAAGGGTCTCCCCTAATTTTTTGAGTAAAGCTGTATGCTTTTTAATTTGTGAGGGAGTGCGTATAATTATGTATATGCGTTGCGTTGCGCTTTTAGTCGCAGCAATTGGGACAATCACACTATCTACAAATGCAAACGCAACGTCGCGTTTGGAACGTGAGAGAGTCCACAGAGCCGCACCAGCTTGTACCGTTCATCGGGCACAGCCAGTGCAATATCGTCATGTAAAACGTAAAGTTCTAGTATCTAGAGCCAGACGTGAAGTTCGCTACACACCAGCTGTTTACGGTTGGCAAGCGTCAAAAAGGCTTGTTCGTCGTGGTTGGACAGAAACAAGAGTTGAGCGCGCAAGACACCGTTTAAAAATGGAACGTGTTTTAGTAAGTAAAGCTTATGCAAAAACACATCACACACCAGCACAATATGCGACACGCACACATCGCGTACTCGTAAAACGCGGTTGGACCGAAACGCGCAGCACACCAGCTAGATATGGCTGGAGAACTGAACGTGTTATGGTAAAACGCGGTTGGACTGAAACACGTAGCACACCAGCTAGATATGGCTGGAGAACTGAGCGTGTTATGGTAAATCGTGGTGGTTATGATCGTGTTCACACACCAGCTGTTTATGGATACAAAAAAGAACGTGTATTAGTAAAACGCGGCCGTGTACACTACACAAAATCAGCCCCTGTTTACAAAACAGTTTACAGAACAAAACGCGTAGCTGTTCGCAGCAAGCCATGTCACTGTGATGACCGTGGTCGTCACTACCGCTCACGCACAACTTACAAAACAAAACGTGTTGCAACACGTGTGTTAGTTCGTGGTGGCCGTCGCATTGCACATCGCTCTGCAGACGTTTACGCTTGGAAAAAACGCCGTGTTCAAGTAAAACGCGCATCTTACCGTCTTGTACGCCGCCCAGCTGTTTACAAAACTGTAAAAAGAAAAGTGATTGTCTCACGTGGTCGTACACACCGCGTTTATCACCCAGCTGTTTACAAAACTGTAAAGAGAAAAGTGATTGTCTCACGTGGCCGTACACACCGTGTATATCACCCAGCTGTTTACAAGCACGTAACACGTAAAGTTATGGTTCGCCGTGCAAGAACATGGACTGAAAGAAGACCAGCTCGCTATAGAACTCGTCTTGTTCGTGTTCAAGTGTCTCCAGCACGTAAACACCATGTAAAACA
>JAEPQF010000012.1:40761-43050 GCA_017640685.1 Hyphomicrobiales bacterium | reverse complement strand
ATCGCATTTGCCATTCCAGCAAACGTGGTTCAAAAAATTGCAAAAGACCTTCGCAAAGGCGGTGCAGTTGTTCGTGGTTGGCTTGGCATTAACATTCAAAACGTAAGTGAAGATATTGCTGAAGGTCTCTCAATGGACAAACCTTCAGGTGCACTCGTTACCCGTTTGGTAAAAGGTGGGCCAGCAACAAAATCTGACCTTAAAGTAAGAGACGTGATTTTATCTGTAAATAAAGTTGAAATCGCTGATGTTCGCGACTTAATGCGTCAAATTGGTGAGATTAGCCCCGGTGAAGTGATTGATTTAGAAGTGCTTCGTAGTGGTCGTAAAAAGCAAGTTTCAGTGAAACTTGGCACATTCCCTGACAATAAGAAATTGGCAGCACTTCAAAAAGGTGAACCAGCTCTTGAACTAGACAACAAAGCCTTAGATGACATTGGCCTATCTCTTGCACCGGCTAGAGACCTAGGCAAAGGTAAAAAAGGTGTCGTTATCACTGAAGTTGACCCAGATAGTGATGCATCAGTTAAAGGCATTAAAGTTGGTGATGTTATTTTGGAAGTAAATGGTAAGTCAGTGAATTTTCCAGCTGATGTTACTTCTGAAATCGTGAAAGCGAAAAAGACATTGGCAAAAGTCATTCTCATAAGAGTAAAAGACGGACCATATTACGGACTGAAATTAAAAACCCAAAAGAAATAACGACAAAGCTAAATTAAGGAGGAATTCAAGAAGGGAATGAGTTCCTCCTTTTTTAATCGGGAGATGACATGCAAATTTTATTAATTGAGGATGATTTAGAAACCGCACGTTTTTTATGTAAGGCATTAGGAGACAGCGGACATAATGTAGACCATTCGGATGATGGTGAAATCGGGCTACAATATGGTTTGAAAAACGAATATGATGTCCTCATTGTAGACCGCATGTTACCCAATCGAGATGGCCTATCCATCATCGAAACTCTAAGAGCAAATGAGATTAACACACCAGTTCTTATTTTAAGCGCATTAGATAAAGTCGATGAGCGGGTAAAGGGCTTGAAATCTGGTGGTGATGATTATCTAACCAAACCATTTGCCTTAAGCGAACTTCAAGCCAGAATAGAAGTTCTCATGCGGCGCCACAGTCCTGGCTCAGAAAATTCAGAACTAAAAGTTGGTGACTTGACTTTAGAGAGAATGTCACAAAAAGTTTCTCGCCAAGGAGTGACGATACAACTTGTTCCAAGAGAATACCGATTGCTAGAATATTTAATGCGTCACAAAGGGCAGGTGGTTACAAGAACAATGCTATTAGAAAATGTCTGGGATTATCACTTTGACCCAGGCACAAATGTCATTGATGTGCACATGTCTCGCCTTCGGTCGAAAATTGATAAAGACTTTGATGAAACATTATTACAGACCATTCGCGGTGCAGGATATATGATCACTGATGGCGCTTAATCGTTTATTCAAAACAACAGCTTTTCGCCTGTCTGCGATTTATTTGTTTGTTATCATATTAGCAAGTATAGCGGTCGGTACATATACAGGCTGGAAAACAAACGCACTACTCACGCAACAGCTCGTCGCCGTAATCACAGCTGAAGTTAAAGGCTTAGCTGAACAATACCGCCAAGGCGGCTCAACACGTTTGGCCGAAACGATTGCCGCGCGCTCAAGAAAACCAGGTAATTCACTTTATTTTTTTGGCACTCAATCAGGGCGTAAAATTGCTGGTAGTTTAAATCGAATACCAACAGAATTAAGACAAGCCAATAGGGGCGCTCAATTTAGTTATGTCTGGCAACAAGATCAAACTCGCGAAAAACGAAATGCCGTGGGGATCCCCTTTCGAGTAGATGGAGGCTTACTGCTAATCGTTGGCCGCGATATTGAAGATCAGCTAAACTTCATCTACACAGCCCGTAAAATGTTTTTTATCGGCCTGGCTTTACTCGCCGCCTTTGGTTTAGGCACAGGTCTATGGGTAAGTCGCAACCTTCTTAATCGCATCAATCAAATTTCTGAAACCAGTAAATCAATTATGGCTGGTGATTTATCAGAGCGAGTGCCAATAAACGGCTCCAATGACGAGCTCGATCAACTCTCTCAAAACCTCAATAATATGCTTGCTAAAATAGAAACTTTGATGCGCGGCATGAGAGAAGTAACAGACAATATTGCTCATGATTTAAAAACTCCCATTAATCGCATCCGCATAAAGGCAGAAGAAGCCTTGATCGATCCTGAAGGGGAAAAAGCTCAAATTGAAGCTCTGCAGGAATTTACCTCTTCTTGAATC
>JAEPQF010000012.1:37727-40751 GCA_017640685.1 Hyphomicrobiales bacterium | reverse complement strand
ACATTCAATGCTCTTTTAAAAATCGCTCGCCTTGAAGCAGGCGCAGATAATGAGCAAAAAGATCTTGTCGATATCAGCCAAGTCATGACTGAAGTTGCTGAACTTTATGAACCTGTCATGGATGATGAAGGTATAGAGTTAAATTTATCAATCACTGACAATTTAACAATTCTGGCAGACAGGCAATTAATTTCACAAGCCATAACCAACCTTATAGATAATGCTCTCAAATATGGTAGAGGTGACTTGAATAGTGCTAATCATAAAACAGTTTTAGAATTAACAGTGAGACAAAACAATGAGTTTGTTGAAATTCATGTAGCTGATAATGGTGAGGGCATTAACGAAGAAAATAAAATGAGAGTTTTCAGCCGCTTTGTGCGCTTGGAAGAAAGTCGCTCAAAACCAGGTAGCGGATTAGGGCTCTCAATGGTTGGTGCTGTTATAAATGCCTATAAAGGTGCTGTGCGCTTGGAGGATAATGATCCAGGATTACGCATTATCATGAGATTTCCACTATATCCCACTTCTCAATTGCAAAGCGCTTGATAATTCACACGATTATCATTTTCAAATCAGAAAATCCCCCATAAACTTATTAAAAGTTAGATACAGAACAAAGTTCTATCATCAAACTTTTTTATGTTGAGGAAAGACCAATTAAGTCTCTAAGAATGCGGGGAATAACAATTAATGAAGACCTTAATCGAGAGTATTAATAAAGTACCATTCCCCTATAATAAACAACTAGCAAAAAGCTGTCTGGATGACCTTGCAAAGGATCTTCACGAAAATACTGAAGCCTCAAAGTTTTTATCGGACCTAGATAATACCCCTCTCTTAAAGTCATTTCTTGCTGGTGTGTTTGGTAATTCTCCTTACCTCACCTCCCTCATCAAACGTCGCCCAATTGATTTAATTGAAGCTTTATATTCCCCAACAGAAAGTAGAATGGATGAGCTTGGTAAAGAGCTTGAAGAGAACATAAATAAAGCTTCAACAATGGATGAAGCTATGCAGTGCTTAAGAAGCTATAAAAAGAAAGCTGCACTTTTCACAGCTCTCACGGATTTATCTAATTGTTGGGAAGTACCCAAAGTTATAGAAGCCATCACAATCAGCGCAGATACGGCCCTTGAGCAAACCACGAAGTTTCTATTCAGGCAAGCAATGATCAAGGGAGATGTCCTCCCCAAAAATCCAGAAAGCCCAGCTGCAGATAGCGGCTATATAATTCTTGCCATGGGCAAGCAGGGGGCGTTTGAATTAAATTATTCCAGTGATGTCGACTTGATTGTGTTCTACGATCTTGAGCGGATAACATTAAAAGAGGGAATAGAGCCAAGCACCTTTTTTGTTAAATTGACGAGAAACATGGTCAAGATGATGCAGGAGCTCACCGCTGATGGTTATGTTTACCGGGTTGATTTACGTTTAAGACCAGACCCAGGAGCCACCCAAATAGCTCTGTCAACTGATGCTGCCTATTCCTACTATGAAAGTTTTGGGCAAAATTGGGAACGTGCCGCTATGATCAAAGCTCGTCCCGTAGCTGGTGATATTGAGGCTGGTGAGGAACTATTAAAAGGTTTAGCACCGTTTGTTTGGCGCAAATATCTCGACTTTGCAGCCATTGACGATATCCATGCAATGAAACGTCAAGTTAATGCCGTCAAAGGTCATGGCACAATCGCAATAACTGGTCACAATATTAAATTAGGGCGAGGCGGCATCAGAGAAATTGAGTTCTTCACCCAAACCCAGCAACTCATCGCTGGTGGCAGACAACCACACCTAAGAACAACAAAAACGCTAGAAACTTTAAAAGGCTTAACCGAAGATCAGTGGATTGCTCCAAAGGCAAGAGATGAGTTAACAACCGCTTATAATTTCCTACGTCTCGTTGAACACCGCATTCAAATGGTCAATGACGAGCAAACCCACACCCTTCCGAAAACAGAAGAAGGCATGACGCAAATCGCGAATTTTAGTGGCTTTGAGACACTTGAAGAGTTTTCTCTAAAATTAAGACACGAGTTGGAAACGGTTCAGCATCATTACGCAGAATTATTTGAAGATGATCAATCTTTAGCTAGTGAATGCGGTAATTTGGTTTTTGTAGGTGATGATATTGACCCGAATACAAGAGAAACTGTAGCTAATTTGGGCTTTAAAAATCCAGATAAAACAATTGAAACGGTAAAGTCTTGGCATTATGGCAGATATGCCTCAACAAGGAGTGAACGGGCCAGAGAACGCTTAACAGAGTTCCAGCCTAAACTATTAGAAGTTCTAGCAAAGACAGAGCAACCAGATGGAGCGTTATCAGTATTCGATAAATTTTTAAGTGAACTGCCAGCCGGGGTTCAACTCTTTTCACTTCTCTCTTCTAATCCCAAATTACTCAATCTAATCGCAGAGATAATGGGAACCGCCCCTGGTTTAGCAAGGGTACTTTCACGGCGCCCAAAAATACTAGATGCCGTCTTGGCCCCAGAATTCTTTGGAGATTTGCCAGACCAGGATGAGCTAAGTTCCCTGATTGAAGAAAGCTTCACAAGCTGCAAAGATTACCAAGACACATTGGATCTAGCGCGAGTTATTGGGCAGGAGCAAGCTTTTCTAATTGGTGTAAGATTGCTCTCTGGAATTCTAAGCTCAGATGAAGCAGCTTTTGCATATTCACGATTAGCTGAAACAATAATTCAAAAACTACTCGAAAAAGTAGAAGAAGAAATGCGTCTTGTGCATGGTGGATTTGAAGATGCGGCAGTAACAGTTCTGGCAATGGGTAAACTCGGTGGATTTGAGATGACAGCAAGTTCAGATCTTGACCTCATTTTAATCTATGATTTCAAACAAGGTCAAACCCAGTCAGATGGAGCAAAACCACTCTCTTCCACACAATATTATTCACGTATTACACAAAGATTGATTTCAGCTCTTTCAGCACCAACAGCTGAAGGCGATCTTTATGAAGTTGATATGCGATTAAGACCATCAGGAAGAGCAGGGCCAGTTGCA
>JAEPQF010000012.1:0-37717 GCA_017640685.1 Hyphomicrobiales bacterium | reverse complement strand
ATCGATTATCAAAACAATAAAGCTTGGGTTTGGGAGCATCTAGCATTAACAAGGGCCCGTTCTTTAACCGGTACTGATGAGTTAAAGGGTAAACTCTCTCAAACAATCAAAGATGTTATATCGAAAGAACGCGATGCAGAAACTCTTCGATCCGAAGTGAGAGATATGCGAGAGAAAATTGAAAAAGAAAAGGGAACAGATAACATCTGGGATATTAAACAGGTAAGAGGAGGCCAAGTTGATGTCGAATTTATTTGCCAATATCTACAATTACATTTAGCAAGCAATCATCCAGAAATCATCAACACAAACACAGTGAATTGTCTTCAAAAAATTAAAGAATTACAACTCCTTGAAAAAGATGAAATTCATCTTCTTGTAGAAGCATCACATTTTTATACAGATTTGATCCAGATAATTAGACTATGCACGGAAAAAAGCTTTAAACCGGAAACAGCAAGTATGGGGTTAAAACTGAGGTTAGCTCAAACCGCAAATGTAGAAACTTACGAGGAATTGGTTGAGAAATTAACCAACACACAAAAACAAGTGAAAAAGGTTTTTGATCAAATTTTTATTTAAAGAAGTTTCATGTAATTCCGACGGATTTTCTCTTGCTTCTTCGTATTATAAATATCAAATGACTAATAATACGGAAGAATAATCGAGGAACAAATGTCAAAAAAAATAGCATTAGGTCTAGGCATTACACTTTTAGCGGTTTCAATTGGCGGCGTTGCCATTGCGAAAAATCACAAGAAACATTGTTTCCATGGCAAGCATCATGCCCACTCACATCATGGCATGAAAAAACATAAACTAAATATCATGCGCCATGCTGATGCTGATAAAGATGGCAACATCACTAAAGCTGAATTGATTAGTGCACATGAAAAACGGTTTAAAGAATTTGATTTAAATTCAGATGGAAATGTAACAGCAAAAGAAGTGCAAGAGAAACTCTCCGCCCATTATGAAAAAATCGCAAAGAGAATAACACGCAGGTTCGATGACAACCGCGATGGCAAAGTCACTGCAGAAGAATTTACCAAACGAGCTGAGAAAAAATTATACATGCTAGATCTTAATGATGATGGTGTGATCAGCAAAGATGAACGTCCCTTTAAACGAATGGGCTGGAAACGACATCACCGCTCTCATCATGGAGAAGGTTATCATAAAGGCAACAAACGTGGCTCTCATATGGATGAACAAAAAAGTGAGCCAGGCAAAGAATAATAATACAAATAAAACTGACAAGCTGTTGAAATGCAGTCAGAGATAACAATTGAAATGTTAGATGAAGAGCGCTCTTCATCTAACACAACAATAAAAAGACAAGCAATGACAACTCCTATAGATAAAAATCTGAGGAATAAAAATCCTGGAGACAATGGTGAGATAGATTTGATTCTTAGCGCTCAAAAGGGGGATCGAACAGCCTTTAAAGTGCTGGTGAACCAACACTTGCCTAATGTCCTCGCTCTCGGTTTCAGAATGCTTGGAAACGCAAATGAAGCTGAAGATGTAGCCCAGGACGTGTTGCTTAGTCTTTGGCAAAACTTAAAAGTTTACGATCCTGAAAAGGCAAAATTTTCAACCTGGCTCTATAAAATAACAGCCAATCGTTGTCTTGATGTTCTGAGAAAAAAAACACCAGAGCAATTGCCGGAAGATTATGATCCAACAATTGAAGCAGAACAGCTCGATACCCTTTATAACAAGCAATTGAGCAAACTTATGAACATCATTTTACAAACACTACCTGAGCGACAATATCTGGCACTGGTTTTATTCCACTATCAAGGGCATCGCATGTCTGAAGTCGCAGAGATAATGGATTGTTCAAGTGAAGCTGTTGAGAGTTTATTAGCAAGAGCAAGAAGAA
Source organism: Hyphomicrobiales bacterium (assembly GCA_017640685.1). Taxonomy (GTDB): domain Bacteria; phylum Pseudomonadota; class Alphaproteobacteria; order Rhizobiales; family HXMU1428-3; genus HXMU1428-3. Next base: position 35,829 of record JAEPQF010000012.1, on the reverse strand, counting down.
CCTTAAAACAAAAGTTAGGACCGCTCTGGCAAGAATTTAAAAATACGAGCTCCTCAGAACAACAAGAAGAAATGGGAGAAAGAGCATGACCAAGAAGTTAGATAATTTAAATATGGATGAAAAAAAGTTAGAAGCATTCCTCGATATTTATGGAGCTGATCTATCCAAATACCCCGAGCCACTTGCTGAAGACGTAAAAAATTATCTCGATCATGTGACTGAAGATAACCAAAATATTTCAAAAGAGATAAAATTAAAGGTTGCCGAGTTAAGAGCAAATGCTGAATTTATCGACCAAGCACTAGATTTTCATAGACCTCTCCCCAACTGGGATTTAGCAGCAATTGAAGATAAAATTTTAGAAAAAGCCTTTAAAGGAAAAGAAGAAAAATCAGCGGATGTAATCCAGCTTGAAGATAGAAAATCAAAAACGAAAATAACGCATAAGTCAAAAACAGACTTTGGTAAAAATGATCTTTTTACAGTAAAATCAACCGGCTTAATAGCGGCAAGTCTCTTAGCCGGCTTACTGATTGGCAGCTTAGGTGGAGGAGAGTTCCTTCTTGTTGATGAAAGCACAACATTGCTCGCAAGCAATGGCTTCATAGATGACGTGCTTTTTTTAGGAACTGAATACAGCATAGATAATGCTGAATTTTTAAGGAATTAATCGAGTTAGGAGGAAGAATATGTCCCGTTGGGTAAAAATAATATTCTTTATTTCATTGGCATTAAACTTTGCCGTTATAGGTGTTGTTGCGAGTAAAAAACTGGGCTTTCATAAAAAGTGGCGCCATTGGGGCATGCAACATCATGTCTTAAAAGTCATTCCTGAAGAAAAACGTCCTCAAGTTAAAAAAATTCTTGAAGATTATAGAAATTCATACCCACACCGCCGCGGTAAAATGATCCGCTCTTGGGACAAGTTTGAAGACGTTCTACTCAAAGAAAACTTCGATAGAGCTGAGTTTCTTGAGGTCTACAGCAAAGAACTAGAACAACATAATCAGCGCTGGGTCAATGGGGGAAAGGTTATAGCAGATATAGCTGAACTACTCACCGTTGCAGAGCGAAAGGAAGTGTTGAAAAAAATTAAGCGAAAAATGAAACGCAGACACCGGCATCATCATAAGCATCATTAGAAATAGACGCTACAATATGTAAAATGTGTGTTTGCGAAGGAATATCAATTAAGAAAAATTGTGAAACTCACAACGCTTTAAGCTGCAATAGATTTAACCGGTTGATCTTTCTTAATGTTGGGTTGACCGGTTATTGGTGAAACCAAAGGTAAGGTCACAAGCACAGTCGTGCCAATCCCAACTTCACTTTCAATCGATAAATGCCCACCATGCAAATCCACCAGACTGCGAGATATTGCCAAGCCCAGCCCCGTTCCTGAATGGCATTTGGTCAATTGGTTTTCAACCTGTTGAAACGGTTTTCCTAATTTAGAAATCGCATTCGCTTCAATGCCAATTCCATTATCTTTCACATAAATATGAACTGATGACTGATCTTTCTCAGCTAAGAGTTCAACCACCCCGCCTTCAGGTGTGAACTTAATAGCATTCGACATAAGGTTGAGCATCACCTGTTTGATAGCGCGTTTATCAAGAACTACTTCTACGTCTGTTGAAATCTCAGTTTTAAGCGTAATGTTCTGCGTCTCTGCTTGGGGGGAGACAATATGCAAGCAATCACCGAGTAAAGCTTTTAAGGAACAAGGCTTGGTCTCTAATGTTAAGCGTCCAGCTTCTATCCGCGACATATCAAGAATATCATTAATGAGTTCCAGGAGATAAGCACCACTCATATTAATATCATTGATATAATCTGCATATTGCGCATTATCAATGGGCCCTAATACTTCCCTGTGCATCATATCAGAAAAGCCAATAATCGCATTGAGGGGTGTCCTTAGCTCATGACTAATATTCGCCAAAAATTCTGATTTAACGCGATTAGCTTCTTCAGCTCTATCTTTCTCACGCATATATTTATCAGCAAGCTCTGCCAATTTTTGAGTTTTCTGTTCTAGCTCACGTCTAGATGAACGTAAATTTTCAACTGTGTTACGCATCTGCTGTTCACGAATTGCTAGATTTTGCTGACTGGTTTTTAATTTCGTAATATCAAATGAAACACTCATCAATCCGCCATCAACAGTCGGTGTTTCTTGAATTTGTAGCCAGCGGCCATTGCGCATCTGCGTTTCATAATTACTAGGTGTAAAAGATTTATTGCCTCTAATGGGCCTCATCATCAATTGATTGATTTTTGCATCAAATTGAAAATAGTCAGGCCCTGGAGCGTTATCATCACTTGAAATTTTCCCATCTTTAAAATGATAGGTATCTTCAAATTTAGAGTTAGAAAGAACAAGCTTTCTATTCCGGTCCCATAATGAAAAAGCCTCCGGCATACTTTCAATGGCACCTCTAAGAGACAAAAGCTGACTAAAATCATCTCCAAATTTTAAAATATCTTTGTTTTCATGCCGCTCCATAGAAATAAGCGGATGAACAATAGCCCCAAGCAAATAAACAAGCACAAGAACGAGAGAAATTAAAATGCCATCTAAAAGCCAAAGAGCAAATTGCGGAGGTTGTAAAATTGAAAATAGGGATGCAGTGAGGCTGAAAAATTTCAACGTTAGCGTGATAAACAAGCCATAGATAACAAGCGTTAATTGACGAGATTTTACTTTGAATAAAAATCGGCGCAATATCACCCGGCTATAACGCAGTTTATGATGAGAAAAAGCTGCGAGCACTTTTAAGTGTTCGCGCAAAATATGAAGCACGGCAAAGAAAATCGACTTTAAAAAAAGATATTTTTCAAAGAGCCGTAAGTCTCCAAAGAACTCACGAGCTCGTTGAAATTTAAAGTTCAGATACAAAAGATCCCTCGCAAGAAAAATCAGGCCCCCACATGATTAATCGGGCTATTGGGTTTCGTGCATATTCAAAAGACGCCAATGCGCCTCATCAATTTATTGACGTCATTTGATAAAATTAAATGATTCGATGCAAGATCTTTCGTAAGTGTTAACGAATTCTATGCGATCCAAGGTGAAATTCATTAAAATGGCTTCAAAAAAGCAAGATAAAGAACAATAATCACTGTTAACAATGTTATGAGAAACATAATGCTAACCGTGGAAAAAGATTGAATTGGCTCGTTTTTACGTAAAGCACCAGCAATTTTACCGTGCAAGCCAGAAAGGCCAAACACCAAAGCAATCTTCACCCAGAGCCATAATGAAAGATAAAAGCCGCTGGTATAAGCCATATAAGCACCTAGCAACCAAGTTAAGGAGATGCCAAGAGACATCACACTTCTTAAAACCTTAGCTACACTCGTACTAGCATGCATTTTTAGAGCAAAAATTGCTGCTATCATGCTGATAATCCAGATGAAAATCGCAATAAAATGGCCTAGTTTTATCAACTCATACATAAGGTGTATTTATCCAGTAGGCGTTGTCCAATAGGGTGAAGTATAAAAAATTGAAAGAGTTTAAGTTCAAAAATTAAGTTTTAACTGACGTATGAGAACCAAACGGTGAAGAGACAGGCTATGGGGGATTAGTCCAACCCGCCCCTTCAATCCGGATACTAACTAAATTTTTGAGTGCTATCCAAGTATTTTTTGCACAATCTCAAAACTATCCTTCGAGAGTTTGGCTTCACTGGCAATCATTTTCAGCTGGTCTTTCATCAATTGTTGGCGGTTAGGTTCTAATTTTTGCCAACTTCTAAAACATCCGATTAAGCGAGCGGCAATTTGTGGATTAAAGCGATCAATCCGCAAAATCTGCTTCGCCATCAGCTCATACCCCTTGCCATCTGTGCGGTTGAATTGAGTTGGGTTCGCACCTGCAAAAGCTGCTAACACGGCCCTAACTTTATTCGGGTTTTCTATATTAAACTTCTCATGCCGCAACAGTGAACGCACAGTTTTAAGGGCAGAAGGAAGAGGACACATGGCCTGCAAGCCAAACCATTTATCAATAACCAAATGATCATCAAGCCATTTATCATGGAAATCTTGAAACACAATATCGCGCTCTGCAGAGCGATGACCATTTAAAGATTGAAGGGCAGCGACCGCAGCAGTCATATTGCGCGCATTGTTATAGTGAATATTGGCGCGCTCATATTCTTCAGCCATTTCAGTGGCTGTTAAGAACGCAAGGCAAGAAGCGCGCAAACTTCTTTTGCCTTCACTCAACGCATCTGGTGAGTAGGCCCCACGCCCTTGGTGTGTTTCATAAACTTCAATCAACCCATCACGAAGCGTTTTACCAATAGATTTCGCCAAAACTTTTTTGGCGCGGCCATTAGCTGTTGGGTCAATATTATCTCCTAACGCACGTACCAAATCAGCCTCAGTTGGCAGAGATAAAAACGCAGCTCTATAAGCTGGGTCAATTTCTTCATTTAATACTGTCTTGCCAATTAAGCGTGCAAGGCGCGCATTTCCACCAGGTGCTTTACCATCACGAATGCGCTCAATCATATGAAGAAGGGAATTTGTAAGCAGGGTTTGTGTCGCTTGCCAGCGGTTAAATAAGTTAGCATCATTCTGCGCAAGGAAAATCAGCTCTTTCTCGGTGTAATCAATACGCAAATTTACAGGCGCTGAAAAATCTCTCATTAAAGAAGGAACATTCCGTGCCGTCACAGATTTAAATTCAAAACTCTGCGATGCCTTAGTGATGTGAATGACACCGTCTTTAATGCGCTCACCGCTTAGTAATTTAGGCGCTTTATCACGGCCACCAGCAGCCACAAACCCAAGCCGAATTGGAATATGAAGCGGTACCTTCTTTGGCTGGTCTTGTGTCGGGGCTGTAATTTGCTCAACCTGAAGTGTCCCCGTTTTACTCTCTTCATTGAAGGTATAATTACAAATCACCTCAGGTGTGCCAGATTGATTATACCAAGTAGAAAATTGCGAAAGGTCAACCTTATTGGCATCAGCCATAGAGGCAATAAAGTCTTCTACGGTCGCAGCTTCTCCATCATGGCGCTTGAAATAAAGGTCCATCCCCTTGCGAAAACCTTTGACACCAACAATAGTTTCAATCATGCGGCAAAGCTCAGCGCCTTTTTGATAAACCGTTGATGTATAAAAGTTATTAATTTCAATATAACTGCTTGGACGCACCGGATGAGCAAGAGGGCCACCATCTTCAGGAAACTGAACAGCTTTCAAACGGCGAACTTCTAAAATTCGTTGTACAGCGCGATTACGTTCATCGGCTGAAAATTCCTGATCGCGGTAAACGGTCAAGCCTTCTTTGAGGCAAAGCTGGAACCAGTCACGGCAGGTAATCCGGTTGCCAGTCCAGTTGTGAAAATATTCATGAGCAATAACTGATTCAATGGCCATATAATCATTGTCAGTTGCAGTATCAGGGCGAGCAAGAACCAACTTATCGTTAAAGATATTCAGTCCCTTATTCTCCATGGCGCCCATGTTGAAATCTGAAACCGCAACAATATTAAATACATCCAAGTCATATTCGCGGCCAAAGCGCTCTTCATCCCATTTCATTGAGCGTTTTAAACTATCCATCGCCCAGTCACAGCGATCTTCTTTGCCATGCTCAACATAAATACCAAGTTCAACCTCGCGGCCAGAAGCTGTCGTGAAACTATCTTTCACAATCGCTAAGTCACCACCAACAAGTGCAAATAAATAGGCTGGTTTCGGGTGCGGGTCATGCCAAAGAGTGTAATGAGTATCAGTTGATTTCCCTTCACCTTGTTCGACCAAATTACCGTTTGATAACAGCACAGGATTATCCTTGCGTGAACCTTCTACCCGCACTGTAAATACTGCCATGACATCAGGCCGGTCGAGATAATAAGTAATCCTGCGAAAGCCTTCAGCCTCACATTGCGTGCAATAATTGCCCGAAGAACGATAAAGTCCTGAAAGGGCTTTGTTTGCTTCAGGGTTACAAACTGTCACAATCTCAAGTGTAAAGGTCTTTTGCGGCAGGCTAAAAATAGTCAGTGTCTCCTCACCAACCACGTAATCGCTTTCTGCTTTAAGAACCGAGCCATCAAGTTTAATTGACTTGAGTTTTAAAAGCTCCCCATCAAGAACAAGTTCAGCCCCCTTTTCATCAGATGCCGGGTTAGGCCGCATTTTTAACTGAGATGAAACCTTCGTCGCTTTAGGAGATAGGGAAAAATCTAGAGAGACTTCATCAATAAGATAAGCGCTGGGTTTATAATCTTTCAAATGAATGACGGGTGGGTTATCTGTGCGCATAGTTCAATCCTGCCTAGAAGCGATATATTTTTAATTAATGGTGTAAAGACCGGTAATAATGGCGAAGTTTTATGGTTTCAACAAGAGGGTTAGTGCATAACGACCGCAAAAATATAGTTACATAAACATAATGCAAAATTATCGTTTATATAAGCCAAAGCGCCAGTACTTAACGAATTCACGGGGAATAAGTGTAAATGCAAAATTATCCGAGCCCTTTGCCAATTGCAAGCGAAGAGGGCCTAAAAGCCCTAAAATCAGTAAAATTACTGTGTTGTGACATTGATGGGGTCATGACTGATGGGGGCATGTATTACGGCACTGACGGTCAGATTATGGTGAAATTCAATGTCTTAGATGGAATGGGTATAAAACTAATCCAAAAAATCGGAATTAAGACATGTTTTGTTACCATGAGTAACACCCAAATCATCCAATCAAGAGCAGATGTTTTGGGCATAGATTATTGTTTTATGGGCATTTCTGACAAAAAAGAAAAAATAGAAGAATTAATCGCGGAGCTTTCAATCAGCTTTAACGAAACCGCTCACATCGCTGATGATGTCAATGATCTTTCATTATTAGGTGCTGTTGGGTGTGCTGTAACTGTTCCAAACGGTGTAGATGAGGTAAAAGCAGCAGCTAAGTTCGTTACAAGTAAAGCAGGTGGCGAGGGCGCTGTCCGTGAGCTTTGTGATTGCATTCTTAAAGCTCAAAAATAAATTTGTTCTTTATGACCAGGTCTCCATGGCGACCTTTATCGTGCTTGCGAAACCTTAAAGTACATAAATATGAAAGTGAATGAGAGCTCATCTTCGTTGCGTCAAAAATATCAATATGCTAAAATATTCAAAAAATCATATATAAGAATATAAGTATTTTCAGTATTAGCGTTATTCAAAAGAGACAATCAAAAGGGGACGGCCGCATGAATTTAAATCGGAGAGACTTGTTAAAAATTGGAGCAACAAGCGCATCACTAATGGCAGTACCAAGTCTGGCTGGGCCAGTTTGGAGTAAAAGTTCTATCAAAGCCAATGGCATTCAAATTGACAGCGTTAGTGACGGTCACTTGCAGCTACCAACTTCTTTTCTATTTGGTTCACTCCCTAAAGAAACCTATGAGCCCGTTTTAAAGGCTTATAAAATCTCAATGGATACGCAAAAAAGAGATTGTAATTTAACACTTCTAAGAGATGGCAAAAGAACCATTTTATTTGATGTGGGCTCTGGTCCAAACTTCATGCCAACGGCTGGTAAAATAGCTGATGCATTAGATCACTTGGGCGTCTCGATGGAAGATGTAACAGATGTGGTTTTCACTCACGCACACCCAGACCATCTCTGGGGGGTATTAGATGAATTTGAAGAACCATTATTCCCGAATGCTAAATATATGATTTCTGAAAAAGAATGGGCCTATTGGACGGACCAAAAAACCATCACGAACATTGAAGAAAGCCGCAAAAGCTTTGCAGCAGGAGCTAAGCGCCTGTTAGGCTCCATTGAAAAAGACATGAAGTTCTTTAAATATGGAGAAGAAATTCTCCCAAATATTGCCAGCATCGATACAAGCGGTCACACTCCTGGGCACACTTCATTTGAAGTGAAGATGGGTTCAGAAAACCTCGTCATCGTTGGTGATGCTATTAGCAATCATCATATGTCTTTTGAAAAACCAGCTGTGAGCTCAGGTAGTGATCAAGATAAAGACCAAGGTGTAAAATCAAGAAAAAGCTTGTTGGATAAACTAGCTCACGAAAAATCCAAATTAATCGGCTTTCATTTGCCAAGCCCTGGCATTGGCTTTGCTGAGAAAAAGGGCAATGCTTACAGGTTCGTAGCTGATAGTTCGGCTAAATAAACTTGAAATCAAAGAAAAGCTTTAAATTTTGCAGCTATAATTCAATCACGTTTCATCGCTATTCTGGCTATAATAGCGATGATTCTTTATTCGTTTGAAATAGACACTAATTCGAACTAATAAAGTCGATCAGAAACATAAATGACCTGATTGAATGAAAGCGCAATGACGAAAATCAAACCTCATAAATTCTCGATAGCTCCAATGATGGAGTGGACAGACCGACATTGTCGCTATTTCCATCGAACAATCACTGAACGCGCGTTACTATACACTGAAATGGTAACAGCAGATGCAATCATTCACGGTGACGTAGAACGGTTATTAGGCTTTCATGAGGCTGAACATCCTGTGGCCCTGCAAATAGGCGGCTCGGATCCAGAAAAACTTCAACAAGCCACACAAATCGCTAACGAGTTTGGTTATGATGAAATCAATCTTAATGTCGGTTGCCCATCTGACAGAGTACAAAATGGCAGCTTTGGCGCTTGCCTTATGCGAGAGCCTGAGTTGGTGAGAGAATGCATGACAGCAATTGGCGAGGTAAGCGGAACCACACCAACTGTCAAATGCCGCATTGGTGTTGATGAAATGGATGATGATGAGGGGCTGCAAAATTTCGTTGAAATCGTCAAAGCGTCTGGTGTGAACACATTCATCATTCACGCAAGAAAAGCTTGGCTCCAAGGCTTAAGTCCCAAACAAAATAGAGAAGTTCCTCCGCTAAATTATGAACGCGTTTATAAATTAAAAGCAGACCATCCAGACCTGACCATCATCATCAATGGCGGGATTGAAACTCTTGAGCAAGCGAGTGAGCATCTGGAAAAAACAGATGGCGTTATGATGGGACGCACAGCTTATCACACCCCGTTTATTCTTGAGCGAGTTGATAAGCGCATCTTCTTCGAATACCCCAAGAAAAAATCTCGCTTTGATATCGCTGAAGCAATGATCCCCTATATTGAAAACGAGCTGGTGAAAGGTACCAGACTTCACCAAATAACGCGCCATATGTTAGGTCTCTTTCATGGCGAGCCAAATGCAAGAATGTATCGCCGCATTCTCTCAACTGAAGCCAATAAAGAAGGCGCCGGGTTGGATGTTTACAATGCTGCTCTCGACAGCGTGAGACACACCCAACAACAAGAACTTGCTTCTTAAAAATCCATTAGATAACTAAAATCGAATTACGAAGAAGGAGTGACGCCTTTTTTGATCTTTAGGTTGTCTACCTGCAACCATGTCAGGGCTGGGGACATGGTGAAGCACCAGCGCGGTTGCTAGTGGGCAACCTGAAGCGCAACTAAAGAATCGTGGTTGCTAGTGGGCAACCTGAAGCGTCAATAAAAAGTAGCTCGGCGCACAAGATCAGCCCGAACGGAGCGCAGCGAGTACAGAAAAGCTGATCGCAAAAAAGTTGCCGCACAGTGCGGTTGCAGGTAGGCAACTGAAGCACATGAAAAAAAGTAGGCCAGCAGCTTCAGCGGCTGAATAGCCAGTGAGAGAGAAAAACAAAATACAGCAGTGAGACCCATTTTGGGGGTCAGGGGGGATGAACGGATCCCACCGCTGTATCTATCTGGCGTTAATATGACTTGGATGGGGGATGGGGATCATATTAACTCCAAAACTTATGAATTCTATTTCTCAGCCTTTATTTTCAAATTATGCCCAACTGGTAAAGGTGGGTTCTCAGCCATAATCAAAATTGAAATTCGTCTATTCGCTGCCAAAAACGGGTCCTCTGGAAACAAAGGCTCAATATCCGCTTTGCCACCAACTTCAAAGAAGCGATCATGCGAAATACCATTTTCCGCCAAAACCGTCCGGGCGGCTTGCGCTCTATCGGCAGATAAATCCCATAAGGTAAAGCCAGGGGATTTATACAAACGGTTCGCATCCGTATGGCCCATTAATTTAATCCGGTTTGGCAAGCGTTTAACAATCGGCGCCATTGCGGCCAAAAGCTTGCGTGTATGTTCATATGGCCGGCTTGAACTTGCAGGAAACATCGAGCGAGCTTCCTGATCGATTAATTGAATGTGCAAGCCTTCAGGAGATTCTTCCACCATAATGTGGCTCGAAAGGTGAGTGATCTCCGGCATCTCTTGCCACGCTTGGCGAAGAGATGCTGCCGCTAAAGCAAATTGCCGAGGGCGTTCAATCTCATTTTTCTCAATATCATGTGTATTCGCTTCTGGCCCCTGCTTGGTTCGTTCATCATGTCGAATTTCGGCATATTCCGTGTCATTTTCTGATGCAACGGGGGCAACTTTTTTCACATATTGGCGAATAGGCGCGCCTTCTAGCTCAATCATACCTGCTTTACGGTTGACGAACTGCACACCAAACGCATCCTTCATGGAACCAGCAACAACTTGAAGTTTTTGCTTATCCTGAATAGAGAAAGAAATAAGGAGAACGAAGAAGCACACAAGGATCGACATAAGGTCAGCAAATGTGACCATATAGTCGGGAACACCTCCGCCTCCACCTTTGTTTTTCTTACCCATATCAATCTCTCATTAAATACAAAACTTAACTCGTTAGTCTTTTTCAGTCTTAAGCAGCAGCGGCTGCTTCAGCTGTCGATTTCTGGCTTGCAGACATATAGGCTTCAAGCATTTCACGAATTAGAGCCGGAGCTTTGTTCTCACGCAGTTGCATAACGCCATCAATCACAAGAGATTGATTTAATTCTTCAATCGCAATTTTATTAGAAAGTTTGTCAGCCATTGGAAGACAAATAAGGTTAGCCATCATTGCACCATAAAGAGTGGTCAAAAGCGCAACCGCCATAGCAGGACCAATCGCAGCTGGGTCATCCATCGCTGAAAGCATCTGCACCAGACCAACGATAGTACCAATCATACCAAATGCGGGGCCTGCATCACCGAGCATCTTGTAAAAGCGCTGGGCTTCATCTAAGCGCTCGAGATAAAGGTCACGCTCTTTTTCCATTGTCTCACGCATAAAGTCGGCATCATAACCATCAGCCACATATTGCGTGCCTTTGCTCAAAAACTCATCGGTAATATCAACGCCTTCAAGTCCAAGAGGGCCTTCTTTGCGGATAATTTCAGCCAGGTTACAAATCTCGTCGGTCATTTCAACCGGGCTTTGTGCTTTATGTGTGAAACAAGCTTTCGCACCAAGAACAAAGGAGGTCATAGTATTTGCTAGAGGAAAGCGCATAATCGTGGCTGCAAAACCGCCACCAAACACAATGAGAAGAGAAGGAACGTTTACAAACGTATCAAGTGTACCACCAGACAAAATAGCATAAACAACAATGCCTATACCGCCGATTAAACCTATGATTGTCGCTAAATCCATAATACTAAACCCCAACCAAATCTGCGAAATAACGCTTCGCATGTACCAATTAGGGTTAACAATACAGACTTGTTATGAATTAAGGCTAAAGCAAGTTGGTTAATATGACTGAAAATTATGCTTCAAAATGATACAGCGCGGTTGCTTGTGGGCAACCTAAAGCGCAACTAAAGAATCGCGGTTGCCGCGACGGTTGCTAGTGGGCAACCTGAAGGAGCACAAAAAAGAGCAACCTAAAGCGCAAATGGAAAACACAGTCCGGCGCGCAAGATCAGCCCGAACAGAGAGGAGCGAGTACGGAAAAGCTGAACGTAGAAAAACCGCCGCCCCTCGGAGGCCTGCAGCTTCAGCTGCGAATAGCCGTGAGAGAAAGTGAAGTCAAACTATACGAAGTAGGAGCTCAGCCCACTTCGGGCTGAGGGACATGGCGAAGCGCCAGCGTAGCCCGGCGCTTTGCGCCGCCCCTCGGAGGCCCGAGCGTAGCGAGGAATAGCCGTGAGAGATAATTAAGCAACTCCAGCACGCAATAGATCATGAATATGCACGATACCAACTGGTGTTTTATCACGAAGCACAAAGAGAGCCGTGATGCTGGAAGAATTGATTTGCTCTAAAGCCGCACTGGCAAGCATATCTTCAGAAATCGTAATAGGACCGGGTTTCATAATCTCAGAAACGGTTTTTTTAAGGAGATCACCATCCATATTCCGCCGCAAATCACCATCAGTGATAACACCAATCAAGTGATTGTCAGAGTTGACAATTCCAAGACACCCAAAACTCTTTTCCGTCATAGTGACAATGGCATCACTCATTAATTGATCTTCTAAAACAAGCGGCAGACGGTCCCCTTCGTGCATAATATCACTAACATGCTTTAAACTGGCCCCAAGCTGGCCACCAGGATGGAAGGTTTTAAAATCAGTTGCGGTAAAACCTTTGGCCTCTAAAAGCGCAATAGCAAGAGCATCCCCAAGAGCCAATTGCATTGCTGTTGAGCTCGTGGGTGCCAGACCATGCGGGCAGGCTTCTTTAACTCGCGGAAGAACCAGTGCTGCATCTGAGTTTTTACCCAAAGCACTTTCTAGGCGTGATGTAATAGAAATCAATGGAACGCGAAACCGCTGTGCATAATTGATGATAGAGGTCAATTCAGCTGTCTCACCTGACCAAGAAAGCGCCAGAATAATATCATCCTTTGTGATCATACCAAGATCACCATGGCTTGCCTCAGAAGGATGAACGAAAAAAGCGGGCGTTCCAGTGGAAGCAAAGGTAGCTGCAATTTTCTGCCCAATATGCCCACTTTTCCCAATACCGCTAATAATCACCCGTCCTGGTGCGTTTTGGATAAGAGAAATGGCTTTCAAAAAGGTCGAGCCAAGGCCATTTGAAAGAAGAGTGCGCAATTCAGATAGGCCATCAATCTCACAATCAATGGTTCTTATAGCAGAAGCAATGGCAGCTTGTGCATTCATAGAGCTATCTGATTGATTTTGATTGTCTTCTTTTAGTGAAATTGTCATTAGCTCTAAAACCTTTAGAAAAATATGATCGTTTAAATATCATAATCCAAATTAAGCGTAAATAATGACGTTTAGAACCATTGAGCACAAGAAAAATAACGGTCCGTTAACCATAATTAGGCACTTTATAGAAAGAAGATTGCGTTAATTTTATGTGAGTTAAGGGTATTGTTATGAAGTTCTGGTGTGGCAGTGTATGTAAAGGCAAGATGAGTGTCTTGGCTTGCGGCCTTATTTTAAGTCTTAATAGCGTAGGTCTCACCCCCAACACTGCATCGGCACAAGAAGTCAGACCATTTTCATCTGAAGCTGAGCAACAATTCAGAAATGAGCTAGACCGTTATCGCGAGAGAACGCAAAACAACACACAGCCTGATACACAAAACACCCCTCAAAGACGCAGAGTTCAGCAAGACTTAGAGCGGGCAGGGCGCGCGAATTCTATTTTTGACGATCAATTCAATCAGCCCCTTACGACATTTGATCAAGATCAGCTAAGAGGTGCAAACCGGATTGAAGCCTCAGATCAGGGCTCTGAGTTTAGGGACAATCCTTTTGCTGAAAGACGAGGTCTCGATCGTTTTGAGCCAAATGGCGGAGAGCCAAGAAATGTAGATCTCACTCTAGATCGCAGCGAGAGAGAGAACCGTAGAAGCGAAAATACGCGTAATGGCCGCAACAATAGAGGCGGAATTCAAGATCGAGCCCTCAATCAAGATACAATCGAAGACGAAAATGCAATTGCAGAGTTAGAGGGAAGAAATGAAAATAATTCGCAGCCAGAGCAAAGAGAAGGTGATCGTTTTGAAGAAGAGTTCTTGGCAGCAGAGCGTGAACTAGAAGAAGGTGACCTGCTACAAGCTCAAGACATCAACCCGAGAAACAACAACCAAAGACAAGCAAATAATCAAGGGATTAATCAGCAAAGAGGGCGCCGCGGTCAGGCCCAACAAGGGCAAAGAGGCCGAGGTCAATTGCTTGGCAACGGACAAAGAAATGCCGGAAGGCAAATTGCAGGCAATGAAGCTGAGGTCAATTTTGCAGAAAATAACGATATAACAGGCTCAATCCGAAATAACGCTTTAGAAGATACCTACGCTGCTGAAGGCAAAAGAATAGGGTCTTTCTTGGTTTTTCCTGAAATCACCTTAACAGGTATTTTCAGTGATAATCCAACAGCATCCGTTGATAATGGGCCTGGTGATGAAGCTATTGAGATCATCCCAAATATAGTTCTACAGTCGGATTGGTCTCGCCACAGCCTTCAACTCCAAGGGCAATTGAGAAAAAGCTATTATGAAGAACTCTCAAGTGAAAATATTGATGAATTCTTGGTTTCAGCCACCGGGCGACTTGATATTCAAAACAATCAATTCCTCGAACTGCAAATTAGAAAAGAGCAAACCCAAGATAATCGCGGTGACATTGATAATTTAAACAGTGATGCTCAATTAGCTAATTTAGACACGTTATTCTTATCAGCCCTTTATGAGTATCGCTGGAATAAAGCCACGATGCGTCTATCAGGCACCATCACTGAATTTGATAATGAAGATGTTGTCGATGGGCTAGGTAATATCATCAATAATGATGATCAAGATTTCACTGAAACGAACCTCACTGCACGGCTTGCCTATACCGTTCATTCAGGTCTTTATGTTTATGTTGAAGGGAATTTCATCGAGCGGAATTTTGATACATTCGTTGATGACGATGGCTTCCAAAGAGGAAGTGATGAGCAAAATTATCGTGTTGGTATCATCCAGGATTTAACTGCTAAATTACGCTTTGAAGCATCCATTGGGTATCAAGGACTATTTGCAGATGATGCCCGTTTTATTGACGTGGAAGATTTTGTTTATGAGGCATCTCTTAATTATCGCCCAACTAGACAAACAACTCTAACATTTTCAACATCAAAAGAGTATGATGCAACAGATATTGCGGGAACTGTTGCTGTTGAACAAACCAACTATTCAGTGACTTTAAATCATTATTTTGAGCCGAAAATTCTCATGAATGCCAGCTTAACCCATGAGGATGAAAAATTTGAAGGCATTGATCAATCTCAAGAAACGCTAACAGCTGCATTAACATTGCAATATATATTTAACCGCCACGCACGTTTGATTGCAGGCTATGAATATACAGATGTCAGCACCAATGATGGTGGAGATTATCAAGAAAACCAATTCCGTATCGGGTTAAATTTACGCCCCTGAAAAATCTAAGAAAATTATGGTCTCAGAATAAAAAACGCTTTGCTCTAAATGAGCAAAGCGTTTTTGTGTCTAGTACTCGTAAATAGAACTAATCAATGAGTTTCTTAATAGTATCTTTAAATGAGGGACCAATATCATCACGGTCGAGAGCAAACGCAACGTTAGCTGCTAAAAAACCAACTTTCGAACCACAGTCAAAACTGCGGCCCTCATATTGGCAGGCATAGAAGTCTTGAGATTGCATCAGAGTTTGCATCGCATCTGTAATCTGAATTTCATTGCCAGCGCCCTGTGTTTGTGTCGCTAAAATATCAAAGACTTCTGGTTGTAAAATATATCGTCCCATAATGATGAGATTGGATGGCGCTTTACCAGGGTCAGGTTTTTCAACCATACCATTAATCATCATTGATGAACTATCTCCTTCACTAAGGCTCACAACGCCATAACTTGAGGTTTCTTCTGGCGCCACTTCTTCAACTGCCAAAACATTGCCACCCGTTTCATTGTAAATTTCCATCATCTGCGCCAAGCAACCTTTTTCAGCTTGCACAAGCACATCGGGTAAAAGGAGAGCAAAAGGTTCGTCACCAACCAAGTCTCTGGCGCACCAAACGGCATGGCCAAGACCTTTAGGAGATTGTTGGCGGGTGTAACTGGTTTGGCCAGCTTCTGGTAATAAATCATTGAGCATTTTCAATTGCTCAAACTTGCCGCGCTCTTTCAAAGTTGATTCGAGTTCAACTTGTTTATCAAAATGATCTTCAATAACTGTCTTATTACGGCCTGTTACGAAAATGAAATGCTCAATGCCAGCTGCTTTCGCTTCATCAACCACATGTTGAATGATAGGGCGATCAACAATGGTCAGCATTTCTTTAGGCATAGCTTTTGTAGCCGGCAAAAAACGTGTTCCAAGTCCTGCAACAGGTAAAATTGCCTTGCGTATCGGTTTAATCGTTCCCAAAATTCTCACCCCTTAAAATGTATGTTTAAGTCAAACTAACAGACCAAAATTAAAATGACTACAGTCTCTTAAAATCTTTAAATAACAAACTATTTACTATAATAATATGAATTTTATAGCTCTCAACTGTGAATTAATATGTCATGTGTTAAAGAGTGCGGAAGTTTCACAGAAAAGCTAAGTTACTAGAACAAACTACAGTCTTAAAAGAGCGTTCATTTCTTAGTAAAGTCAATGAAATGAATTTAGGGAAATGAATTTAAGGGAAGAGGTTCATCATGGCAATCTTGGTAACAGGTGGCGCAGGCTTCATTGGTAGCCACACAGCATTAGCTCTTCGAGATCGCGATGACGACGTTGTTGTATTAGATAACTTAAGCACCGGTTTTGAATGGGCCATTCCAGAAGGCGCTGAACTCGTAGTTGGCGACATTGCAGACAAAGGCCTTGTCAGCAACATAATCCAATCAAGAGATATAACGGCCATCATTCATTTTGCTGGCTCAATTGTCGTACCAGAATCAATCACAGACCCACTTGGCTATTATCATAACAACACATGTAAATCGCGAGATCTCATCGCTTGTGCTGTCGAGAATGACGTGAAGAATTTCATCTTCTCTTCAACGGCAGCAGTCTATGGCATGCCAGAAGTGAACCCGGTTACTGAAGAAGCTGTAAAAGCCCCTATCTCCCCTTACGGCACTTCAAAATTAATGACAGAATATATGCTCCGCGACACAGCCATAGCGACTGATTTAAATTTTGTCGCACTGCGTTATTTTAATGTGGCAGGCGCTGACCCAAAGGGAAGAGCAGGGCAATCCACCCCCAAAGCCACCCACCTCATTAAAGTCGCTTCTGAAATCATTCATGGCTCGAGAACAGAGATGAATGTTTTTGGCACAGATTACCCAACGCCAGATGGCTCATGTATCCGTGATTATATTCATGTCTCAGATCTTGCTACAGCTCACTGCATCGCTCTTGATCACTTGCAAAATGGCGGCGAAAGCAAAGTTTACAATTGTGGCTATGGCAAAGGCTTTTCTGTCCTTGAAGTCATTGAGGCGGTAAAACGTGCATCAGGTCAGGATTTTCCTGTTCATATGGCTGATCGCCGCCCAGGTGATCCAGCTGAGTTGGTCGCGAGTTCCAAACTCATCAGAGATGAACTAGGTTGGACACCAGAATATGACGATCTGGATTTAATTGTATCCCACGCACTTGCATGGGAAGAAAAATTAAACAGCCTGAGAAAAGCCTCGTAAATTCATAAATCGCCACATTTACCAATCACTTATTGATGCACTGATAGATAATAATGTGTAGAACGCTCAGCTATTGGGTGCTTTTTTGCCCGCAATATCTAAAATTGTTCTGCAAATTTTAAAAAGGGCAGAGTGATGGTATTAGGCGGGCATAGCAAAAAAACAAAAGGCATCAAATACATATGCGTGGTTGTCTGCGGATTGTTAATGCATTCTCTTCTAAATGATCCAGTAAATGCAAACCCCACGCAAAATTCTTCAGATCCAAAATTAAAGGCCTGGAAAGAAGAGCTTTGGAAAAAAGCCGAAATGATCTCTATTAGAAAATCCACCTTTGATAAAGCAATCAGAAGACTAAAACCCAATTATAAACTACCCCGTGTGCAAACACACAAAACCTGGGCCCAACTCGCCTTAGCAAAACAAAAAAAAGACGCAAAAGCATCAATTACAAGATACTTCAAAGATGGGCTACCCTTTTCATGTTATCGCCCAAGACAAAGTGAATTCCTCTTCCCCACCAAATATTTCCCGCCAAACCATATGAACTCATTGGTGAAAAGAGGCATAAAGCTTCGTAATAAATACGGAAAAACATTTAAAGAAATTGAGAAAAAGTTCGGCGTAGATATCCGGGCCGTTTTGGGAATATGGGGCAGAGAAACAGCTTTTGGGGTGGCCAAAAACAGGTTTGATGGGGTAAAAACTTTGATGTCACTTGCCTATGCAGGGGCACCAGAAACCAGAGAACAGCACACAAAGAATTTGCTGAGCGCATTGAAATTCATCGATGAAGGTCATGTTTCTCTCAAAGAGTACAAAACCTCTTTTGCTGGCGCCACGGGCTACCCTCAGTTCACTCCAGATGTTTTTGAGCAATATGCTGTTGATTGGGATGGCGATGGGCGCAAAAATATCTGGTCGAGTGTGCCGGACGCTGTGGCTTCAGCTGCAAATTATCTAAAAGGCATCGGTTGGCAAAAAAACCAAACTTGGGGCTATGAGGTTAATGTGCCCGCAGGCTTTGACTGTTGGCAAGAAGGGCCAAAAAGCCGAATGCCTGTCTCAGAATGGTTGAAACAAGGGGTGCAGCGCGTAAAAGATCATCAGGGAAAAACTCAAACTTTTCCTAATGAACAGCTTCTCGCACAGTTCATGGCACCAGCCGGTATGAAGGGGCCAAAATTCCTTGTCTTTGAAAATTTCGAGGTATTCCGGCGCTATAACAAAGCAGATCTATATGCCCTCTTTGTTGGTCAATTGGGAAATAAAATTTATTGCAAGGGAAAGCCGAGCAATTGCAATTTTTTCAAGAAATGGCCAAAGCAAGATACATTTAATTTCACTAGAAAACGCATTTGTGAAATGCAAAGCCTTTTGAAAAAATATAAAGCGTCAGATGAAACACCAGATGGTTTGTTTGGAGGTAAAACAAGAAGAGGCATCGGCACTTTTGAAGCAAAAAACAATCTACCCAAAACCTGCTTCCCAACAAAGAAATTGCTTAAAGTCTTACGTCAAAAATAAGGAAATGAGAAATAGGCAATAGTTAAAACTGGCCAACAAAATGCCAAAATCAAACAGTATTTTTTCCGCTTAAGAGTATATGCGTGAAAGAAATTTTAGCTTTTCCTAGTCAAAACCTTAAGCTAACTTTTAAACGTTAGAATAAAAGTCGAGAACAAAAAGCTTTGACCCTCGCCTCAATGAAAAAGAGGCTAAACATCAGCAAAGAAGATACTCAAATGGCAATTAATAAAAATAAGAAATTGTTGATGCTTAAAAACTCTAATTATCATGAGAGAAGCTTTCATCAAAAGTCGATATTGCAGAAACTTCTCATTAAAATAACGCTGTTATCCTCGTTTCTTTTCGTTTTTTCATTGCCCGTAAAAGCCAACTCCAACGAAGAGTTCTATAAATTCTTAGATAATTTTTGGTTTTCAGCAAAAAAAGCCGGCATCAAACGAGATATCTTCGTCAAAGCATTCACAGGCATTAAACTTGATGCTGAGGTAAAAAAAGCTCAAAAAAATCAACCGGAATTTGTAACGCCTGTTTGGTCATATATTGAGCGTGCTGTATCTGCAAAAAGATTAGAATTCGGCAAAAAAGAACTCGAAGAACGCGCCGATATATTAAGACAGATTGAAAACAAATATGGTGTAGAAAAGCAAATTTTATTGGCAATTTGGGGCCTGGAGAGCACCTTCGGCCGTAACAAAGGCAAAAAGGATGTAATTAAATCTCTAGCCACAATGGCCTTTCGCGGCAAGAGAACCAAATATGGTCGCAAGCAACTGATCGCTGCTTTAAAAATTATACAGCGCGGGGATATTTCATTAGATGAGTTTAAAGGCTCCTGGGCCGGCGCAATGGGGCACACTCAATTCATTCCTGTGACGTATAATCACTACGCTGTGGATTTCACTGGCGATGGCAAAAGAGACATCTGGAATTCAGTAAGCGATGCACTTGCCTCCACAGCTAATTATTTAAAACGCGCAGGTTGGCAAACGGGAAAGACCTGGGGGTATGAAGTTCAAGTTCCAAAAGGGTATGATTATTATCGCTCCGGCCGGGGAATAAAGAAAACAATCAGACAATGGCAAAAATATGGGATTAAACGTGTCAATGGACGCCAATTTCCAAGGCCTGATGATGTTGCAGAGTTAATCGTGCCAGCTGGTGCCAATGGACCAGCCTTTTTGGTGCTTAAAAACTTTCGCGTTATAATGCGCTATAATGTCTCTGTCTCTTATGCTCTTGCTGTCGGTCATTTAGGCGATAGATTATTAGGATACGGACCGTTTATTAGGCCATGGCCAAAATCAGACAGAAAATTAAAATATGTGGAGCAAAAAGAACTCCAAAGGCTATTAGCTAGAAAGGGCTATAAAATCGGCAAAATTGACGGTAAAATAGGTAAAGGCACGAGAAGAGCTCTAAGAAGGTTCCAACGAAGCAATGGGTTACCTGCTGATGGTTATCCTAACTACGCTGTGCTAGAAAAATTACGTCAATAAATTCACATGAAAGCTGAAATGGTCTCAAACCAAATCTAGAGTTATGACACAGAAATTCGTACATAAAATTTTAAGTTGTTTCTTCTGCCTGAGCTTAATTTTGGTGACCGTTCTGATCGCGCCTAAAAAGCTTGTGGCAGCGCAGTCTGTGTCGACATCTTATGTGAACCCCTTTCCAGCTGGCGGCACATATAAAGTGCTCATCATTGGTGACGGCTATGCAGACGGTCTCTCATTGGGTTTTCGTTCAGCCGCAGGGGGCAATAAAAAAATATCTCTTTTCCGGGAAGTCTCATACGGTGCCAGTCTTTTAAGTCGAAAACGTTCAAATTGGCTCAAAAAAGTCAATGGTCTCTTACAAAAACGAGTGTACGACATTGCCATTGTCATGATTGGCTTTGGAGACAGACGTTCAGTAAAAGTCGATGGCAAATGGTACAATATGGACAAGCCCGAGTGGCGCTTAGAGTATCGGAAAAAAATCAACGAGCTTTTAAGAAAATTAGCAGCTAAAAAAATAGCCACCTATTGGGTTGGTATGCCAATTGTACGAGGCCGCAAAACCTCGGCGGGGCTTAAAATTATAAACGAGGTCGCAAGAAGCCAAACAGGTAGTGCTCGCGTTAAATATATTGATAATTGGTTGCACTTTGCCAATGAAGATGGGCAATACACACAATATGGTCCAGACGTAAATGGTAAAATCAGATTGCTAAGACCAAAAGATGGCTTGTTTTTCACCCGAGCGGGTTATGAAAAACTCGGGCATTTTGTGTATCGCTACCTGCAAAAAGATTTAAGAGAAGCGAAAGCTGAGCGCAATATCCCATTGTTTGGAGATAGTTCAGAGCAAGATTATTTGCTACAAAGATATACACTCGATGACCCAAGAAGCAAAAGAAGACGAGCCGCTTTAAAAGCAAGAAATCAAGGCAAAGATCTTAAAAATAAGATCAAACAATTGTCAGGTGTCGGTTTACAAAGAAATAAATATGACACAGCAAAACACTCTTCAATCACAATTGATGCTGATAAATCTGGAACAGGCAAAGCGATTACAATGCAAATTGTAAGGCCAGCTATACCAGCTGCAGCCTTCTCAATTTCAAGGCGGTCATCAAATTCCTCAAGTTCTGAGGGGGATGTTAACGGTACTGAAGTGCTCAATGAAATTTTAGGAGATACAATCGGTCTCTCATTGTCCTCAGTTTCCCAGCAACTTCTCTCAAGTAAATCCAATAGAAGAGTACCGCTCACTCAAACGCCTTATTATAAGTTGCTAGTAAGAGGCGATGCCCTTCAATCAAAATCAGGTCGCGCTGACCATTTCACTTGGATACCTGAAAAACCAATAACTCCAGAAAAAACTGCAACAAAAACAACAACTCAGTAAAACAATAAAACGCAAATAAAAACCTCCCTCAAGAAATGGCCGAAGCCATAAATTCTTAAAGGAGGTTTCTTTAGTCTTTAGATATGAAAAGTCTTTAGAGATAAAATCTTATCGAGGTAAAATAGAAGAGCCGGTTAGATATTCATCAACCGCTTTTGCAGCTTGACGTCCTTCACGAATGGCCCAAACAACCAAAGATTGACCGCGCCGCATATCACCTGCAGCAAAAACACCATCTTTACTTGTTTTATAATCTTGCACATTCGCTAGAACATTCCCGCGACCATCAAGCTCAAGACCAAGACCATTGATCATGCCTTCATGAACTGGGTTAACGAAGCCCATAGCTAGTAAGACAAGGTCAGCTTTCAATTCAAAATCACTACCTTCAATAGCTTGTAGTTTCTCATCAACTTTCACGCAATTAATAGCAGTCACTTTGCCAGCACTTCCTTTGAATTCAGAAGTCATCACAGACCAATCACGCTCCGCGCCTTCCGCTTGGCTTGTAGAAGTGCGCATTTTCAAAGGCCAATGCGGCCATGTTAAAAGTTTGTCTTCAGCCTCTGGAGGCTGCGGCATAATCTCTAACTGAGTAACAGAAAGGCAGCCTTGGCGAATAGACGTGCCAATACAATCAGAGCCAGTATCACCACCACCAATTACAACAACATGCTTGCCTTCAGCTAAAATTGGCTCATATTGAGTAACTGGTTCATTTGAAACGCGGCGGTTTTGCTGAGTTAGAAAGTCCATCGCAAAATGAACACCATGTAACTCACGACCAGGAATAGGCAGGTCACGTGGGTCTTCAGATCCGCCAGTAAGCAAGAGAGCATCATGCTCATCGCGTAAATCTTCAATAGATTTATCAACCCCAACATGAACGCCAGTATGGAAGGTCACACCTTCTTGCTCGAGTTGGTTGGCGCGGCGATCAATCAGCTTTTTATCAAGTTTAAAATCTGGAATGCCATAACGAAGTAAGCCACCAACCTTGTTGTTCTTTTCATAAAGGTGAACATCATGACCAGCTCGTGCTAATTGCTGGGCAGCCGCCATACCAGCCGGGCCTGCCCCGACAACAGCCACACGTTTGCCAGTTTGCTCTGGTGCTTGTACAGGTTGTAGCCAGCCATTTTGCCATGCTTTATCAACAATGGCACACTCAATTGTTTTAATTGAAACAGGTATTTCCTCTAAGTTTAGCGTACAAGCTGCCTCACAAGGAGCTGGGCAAATACGTCCTGTAAACTCAGGAAAGTTGTTTGTTGAGTGTAAGTTCTCTGAGGCCGTCTTCCAATCCTCATTATAGACCAAATCATTCCAATCAGGGATTTGGTTGTTAACAGGGCAACCCGTATGACAAAAAGGAATGCCGCAATCCATACAACGGGCAGCTTGTCCTTTAACCTGCTCATTTGAAAGCGGAATTACAAATTCATCATAATGACGAATACGATCAGACGCAGGCTTATAAGAGCGGTCTTGCTTTTCAATTTCCAGAAATCCAGTAATCTTACCCATTACTTATCCCCTCTTAAACCAATTTCAAGTTCACCTTCAGGTGTATTATTTTGTTGGCGCGCCATCTCCATGAGCGCACGTCTATATTCAACAGGCATAACTTTTACGAATTTAGAAAGGTTGGCGTCCCAATTATCCAAAATTTCTTTCGCGCGAGTAGAGCCCGTGTAATGAGCATGACGCTCAATCAATTGATATAAGCGCTCAGCATCCATAGTTGTCATGTCATGCATCACATCAACAAGGCCGTGAGTTTCAAGGTCACCTGTTTGATGACTTCTTGCAGCATGGCTGTCTTCTTCTTGAACAATTGGCTCAAGGTCAACCATTGCCATGTTACAGCGACGCTCGAAATCATCGGCTTCATCAAACACATAGGCAATGCCACCAGACATACCAGCAGCAAAGTTTCTACCCGTTTGACCAAGCACCACAACAATACCACCTGTCATATACTCGCAGCCATGATCACCAGTGCCTTCAACAACAGCAATCGCACCAGAGTTACGAACAGCAAAACGCTCACCAGCAACACCGCGCAAATAAGCTTCACCGGAAATAGCACCATAAAGAACCGTATTACCAACAATAATACTCTCTTCAGGAACAATACCAGATTCAACAGGCGGGCGAACAATCAAGCGGCCACCGGACAAACCTTTACCTACATAGTCATTGCCAACACCAATAAGATCAAGTGTTACGCCTTGCGCAACAAAAGCACCAAAGCTTTGGCCACAAGTGCCGCGAAGCGTTGCCCAAATAGAATCATCCGGTAAGCCCTTAGCGCCGTGTATTTTGGCAATCTCACCAGAAAGCATCGTACCAGCAGAGCGATCAATATTCGTGATCGGCAAATCAATCTTAACCGCTTTTCCATCTTCAATAGCTGGTTTTGCAAGTTCAATCAGTTTGCGATCTAAAATATCATCAATCATGTGTTTTTGTAATTCACTATGATTAATGCCAATTTCCTCACCAACGTCAGGGCGATGGAAGAGGTTAGTGAAATCAAGCCCTTGTGCTTTCCAATGATCAATCGCTGTGTCTTTTTCAAGATATTCAGAATGACCAACAAGCTCGGTAAGCGTTTTAACACCAAGTTCTGCCATCAAGGCTCTAGCTTCTTCAGCCACAAAGAAGAAGTAGTTAATCACATGCTCAGGTGCGCCTTTAAAGCGCTTTCTAAGAACAGGGTCTTGCGTCGCAATACCAACTGGGCAGGTATTCAGATGACACTTGCGCATCATCAAACAACCAGCTGCAATCAAAGGCGCTGTAGCAAAGCCAAATTCATCAGCACCAAGTAAAGCGCCAACAATAACATCGCGCCCTGTGCGCAAACCACCATCAACCTGTAGTGCAATGCGTGAGCGAAGGTTATTAAGGACAAGAGTTTGCTGTGTTTCAGCCAAGCCAATTTCCCAAGGAGAACCAGCATGTTTAATCGAAGTTAAAGGTGAAGCACCAGTACCACCTTCAAAACCAGAAATGGTAATGTGATCAGCTCTTGCTTTTGCAACACCAGCTGCAACAGTGCCGACACCCACTTCAGAAACAAGCTTCACGCTAATATCAGCACGAGGGTTCACATTTTTAAGGTCATAAATAAGCTGTGCCAAATCCTCGATAGAATAAATATCATGGTGAGGAGGAGGTGAAATCAAACCAACACCAGGTGTAGAGTGACGCACCTTAGCAATCACACCATCCACTTTATGACCAGGCAGCTGTCCACCTTCACCAGGCTTCGCGCCTTGTGCCATTTTAATTTGGATCATATCTGAGTTAGCAAGATATTCAGTTGTCACACCAAAGCGACCAGAGGCCACCTGCTTAATTGCTGAGCGTTCGCTATCACCATTTGGAAGCGGCGTAAAACGCTCAGGTTCTTCACCGCCTTCACCCGTGTTAGACTTACCACCAATGCGGTTCATTGCAATCGCAAGCGTTGTGTGAGATTCTCTCGAGATAGACCCATAAGACATCGCACCAGTTGAAAAACGCTTCACAATTTCTGAAGCAGGCTCAACCTCATCAATTGAAATTGGAGACCGACCAAGTTCTTCAGCTGATTTAATGCGGAATAAACCGCGTAAAGTTTTCAAACGCGTAGCTTGTTCATTCACAGTTTTAGCAAACTGCTCATATTTCTCCGCAGAATTACCACGAACAGCATGTTGAAGGTCAGCAATGGTTTCTGGCTCCCAAACATGAGCCTCACCACGAATGCGGTAAGCATACTCACCACCAACATCAAGCGCATTTGTCATAATCATTTCATGTCCAAATGCCGCTGCATGACGATTAAAAGTTTCAACAGCTATTTCACGCAATCCCACGCCTTCAATTTGAGAGTGAGTGCCTGTGAAATAACGTTTAATAAATTCGCTATTGAGGCCAACCGCATCAAAAATCTGCGCACCACAATATGATTGATAGGTCGAGATGCCCATTTTAGACATCACTTTGAGAAGGCCTTTGTTAATCGCTTTGCGGAAACGGTTTTTCACTTCAGCAAAAGTCACTTCTTCATCTAGGTTTGGTACAAGCTTTTCAAGTGTGTCAAAGGCAAGATAAGGGTTCACAGCTTCAGCACCAAACCCTCCAAGTGTCGCAAACTGGTTCACCTCAACAGCTTCTCCAGTTTCAACCAACAAGCCAACAGATGTGCGAAGCCCCTTAACAATCAAGCTTTGGTGCACAGCAGAAGTCGCAAGCAAAGAAGGAATAGCAACCCGATCACTTGAGATTGAGCGGTCTGAAAGAATGATAATGTTAAAGCCGCTATTAACAGCCTCTTCTGCTTGGGCTTTAAGGTTCGCCAAAGCGCTTTCCATACCATCAACCCCATCAGAAACAGGGAAGGTCATATCAAGTGTCTTCGTTCTAAAATTATTATCAGGAATGTCACCAATCGCGCGGATTTTCTCTAGCCCTTCATTTGAAAGAACTGGTTGAGACACTTCAAGACGTTTCAAGTCAGAGCGATTTTCATGATCAAGTAAATTTGGACGAGGGCCAATAAAGCTCACAAGAGACATCACCAATTCTTCACGAATAGGATCAATCGGTGGGTTCGTCACTTGCGCAAAATTTTGCTTAAAGTAAGTGTGTAACAATTTCGGCCGATCAGAAAGAGCAGCCACTGGTGTGTCTGTTCCCATAGAGCCTGTTGCTTCTTGACCAGTCAGAGCCATAGGTTCGAGTAAGAACTTGATGGTCTCTGAAGTTATGCCAAATGCTTGTTGCTTATCTAAAAGGCTAACGGTTGATGGATCATCAATATGAGGAACATCAGGTAGCTCAGCAACTTTGATTTGCCCTTTTTCAAGCCATTCTTGGTAAGGATGGCTCTTAGCTAAATCAGATTTTAATTCTTCATCAGAAATAATCCGACCCTGCTCAAGGTCAATAAGAAGCATCTTACCTGGCTGTAGACGCCACTTATGAGTGATTTTCTTTTCATCAAAAGTTAAAACGCCCATTTCAGAAGCCAGCATAACAATGTCATCTTCAGTCACAAGATAACGTGCTGGGCGAAGACCATTACGGTCAAGTGTTGCGCCAATTTTCAAACCATCCGTAAAGGCAAGCGCAGCCGGGCCATCCCATGGCTCCATGATCGCAGCATTATATTCATAAAAAGCACGGCGCTCTTCATCCATCAGTGGGTTACCTGCCCAAGCTTCAGGAACAAGCAGCATCATCGCATGCGCCATGTCATAGCCACCACGAACCAGCAGTTCTAAGGCATTGTCAAAACAAGCACTGTCAGATTGCCCTTCTGGAATAAGAGGCCAAATCTTATCTAAATCATCACCAATGATTTCAGATTTCATCGTCGCTTGACGCGCTGCCATCCAGTTCACATTACCGCGCACAGTATTGATTTCACCATTATGACAAATCATACGGAACGGTTGTGCCAAAGACCATGTCGGGAATGTATTGGTAGAAAAACGCTGGTGAACAAGCGCCAAGGCAGATGTCACACGCTCATCGGTTAGATCTTTAAAATATTTGCCAACCTGATCTGAAAGGAGCAAACCTTTGTAAAGAACAGTGCGCGCTGACATAGAAGAAATATAGAAGAATTCATAACCTTCAGGTTTTTCATTCTCAATACGTAGTTCAATGCAACGACGAATAATAAAGAGCTTTAACTCAAAATCTTCAACTGAAGTGATATCATCACTGCGGCCAATGAAAACTTGAACATGATCAGGCTCAGTTGGTAAAACAGAATAGCCAAGATCAGCATTATCAACAGGCACATCCCTTTGGCCGATGAATTTCTGCCCACGAGCTTCAATTTCTTCCTGAATGATTTTTTCTATGTGAGCCCGCGCAGCCGGATCTTTTGGTAAAAAGATTGGCGCAGCAGAATAAGCTCCAACTTCAGGCAATTCGATATTTTGTTCTTTTAAAACGGGGCGCAAGAAATCATCCGGCGTTTGTATAAGGATACCACACCCATCACCCGCTTTCGGGTCAGCGCCAACAGCACCGCGGTGCTCTAGGTTCTCGAGGATTTCCAACCCCTTTGCAACAATGTCATGACTTTTGACATTTTTCATATGCGCAACAAAACCGATACCACAGGCATCATGTTCGTTTCTTGGGTCGTATAATCCCTCTGCTCCCTGCACTAGGGATTTCTTTTTATTCTCTTTTGTCACTTTATGGCTCAATTTTTTCATCCAAATAGTCTTTCCACCCAAATAAACTTTCCACATTGAGCGCTAAACAGCAAAGCGCAGTATTTGTGTGGCTCACATAAGCACAAGCCATCCCCTATCAGCTGCGTATCGAATTAAAATAATTCCAAACACATTGACCGTGCGATGACATTTATTTTTAGACAGTGCCAAACAAATGAGGACAATTCTTAATTGATAAAGAATGTTCATTCGTAACTTGTCTTTATATTTAATTTTACTAAATAGTGAGAGCCGATTGTCGAATTTCATCGCGTCTTAGACCGTCAGCAAAGATTTCTAAAAGAGCTGCAACGATCTCATGCGGCAATATCCAAGCCGGGCACTTATAAGAACTCATCACTATCACCTGCAAAGGACAGTATAGCTGACCTATTGCCTGCGTAAAGTGCCAGATTTCTCGCCAAGTGACAAGTTCCCTTGTGAAACTTTAGTAAAATTGCGTCAAATTATCAAATTTAGGCCTTAAAATACTCAAATTTAGATAATTATAGCCCATATATGACAATTGTATCTCATACAAATGGCATAAGTTTGCCGTTTGCCATCATAGGACGGTTAGGGGTAAAACAAACAATATCACAAATTGATTCCCATATAAATGAACACAAAGGTGAGTAAGTGCGATGGATAAAAAAACAAAAGAAATCCAACCCTTTGGGCTGTGGAAAGCAGCAATTACTGCAGAGAAAATCGTCACTAAAGCTCTTAGGTTTGGTACATTAAAAAGTACTGGTCATTACCTTTATTGGTGCGAACAAAGGTCGCAGGAAAAGGGCCGAGGTGTAATAATGCGCTGGGATGAAGAGGGAGATTTAAAAGAAATCTTGCCTAAAGGTTTCTCTGCCCGCTCAAAAGTTCATGAATATGGAGGAGGGGAGTTTTGTGTTGCAGACGGTAAAATCTTCTTTGTAAATGAGGCTGACCAACAAATTTATTCTTCCAGTGAAGGCAATGAGCCAGAGCAAATCACCAATGCACCAGGCTTTCGTTTTGCAGATCTTACCTATGATCACGCAAGAGATCGATTAATCGCTATTGCTGAAGAACATAAAGAGGGAGAAAACCTGCCCTCAAATAGCCTAGTGAACATAGGCCTTTCTGGATATGAATTTGGTGGCGTTTCAATCATGGATGATGCTTGCGATTTTTACGCTAGCCCGACAATCAGCCCAGATCATAACCAGCTTGCCTGGCTCCAATGGAATTTACCTCATATGCCTTGGGAGACAGCAGAATGTATGGTGAGCTCACTAGAACAACCGCGTTTAAACCCAAAACGAATTGCGGGTGGGTATAACACGGATGGCAGTGTATCAGCTTGCTTTCAACCACAATGGGATAAGAACAATCAGCTCTTTTTCGTCTCTGACATGTCAGGACAAGGTCAGCTTTATAAATATTTCTCTCAAGGAGATGAAACGCTCATACTTGTTGAAGGGCAAAATAACAAGGCAGATGCATTAAGAGCCCAATGGGTCTTTGGAATGGGGGCTTACGCCTTATCACAAATGGGGCAAATCGCCATATCAGCCTATCAAGACGGGCAAAACCAAGTCCGTCTAATTGATGAAGCGTCAAATGTGAAACACATAAATACAAGCGCTCTTTCAATAGAAACACCTCACTTTATTGGAGATAAAATTGCAGGCTTTATAACAAGCAAAAACACACCTCCTTCAATAGGCCGAATAGATCCAGAAACCGGAAATATACAAATAATACAAAAAGGTAGCGCAGTTGATTGCGATGATTCTGACATCTCAACAAGTGAACTAAAACAGTTCCCAGGAAAGCAAGGTGAAGTTTACGGTCTTTATTACCCACCTCAAAATGCTGCGTTTGAGGGTAGTGAAGGAACCACTCCTCCAACCATCATCACAGTCCATGGAGGTCCAACAGCTATGGCAGATCGTGGCCTCAAAATGAAGACCCAATATTGGACGAATAGAGGGTATGCTGTATTCGATATAGATTATTCCGGCTCAAGCGGGTACGGAAAAACATACAGAGATCGCCTGAACGGGAAATGGGGTATTGCCGATGTCAATGATGTCATGAGTGCTGCAGAGTATTTAATTGATCAAAAATTAGCAGACCCAGAAAAACTCATCATCACAGGCGGCAGCGCTGGGGGCTACACAGCACTAATGGCCTTGATAAAATCAAATCTCTTTAAATGTGCATCATGTAATTACCCTGTAACCGACCTCGGTCAGCTTTTAGAAATCACCCATAAGTTTGAATATGGTTACACCTATGGCCTGACAGGCACAACAAGTGAAAATGCGAAGGAAAAATTATCAGAGCGCTCAGTTCTTTCAAATATGGATCAATTATCTGCCCCGGTAATTTTCTTTCAAGGAGAGGAAGATAAAGTCGTGCCACCAGCTCAACCAAAAGCAGTTTTTGAAGCCTTGAAACAAAAGGGTGTTGAAGCAGAACTATTCCTTTTTGAAAATGAAGGACATGGCTTCAGGCAAGCAGAAACCATCATGAAAGTTCTCACTGAAGAAGAACGTTTCTTCAAAAAAGCTCTTAAATTATAAAATTTAGGGGCAATGGCACTAAAGAGAAACATGAAAGGAAGATGAACAAGCAATTCGAATTAAGTTCAGCTTGGAAAATTTATAGTCAAATCAACAATGAGATAAATGACGACAATTTAATTTTTCAATGAGATGAAAATCTCTTTATTAGAACTTAGGAGACTTCGAATGTTCAAAAAAATCTTCGCTATCGCCACATTAGTTGGTGTTGCCCTTTTCGCCAGCGTTTCTGGCGCTTCAGCCCATCAAAATGGCTATAAAAAACATTATCACGGTCCTGCATATGGCTGGAATAAAGGCATTCCATTGCATGTTATTCGCAAGAAACTTCGCCATCGTGGCTTTTATAAAATTCGCTTTGTAGACCGTTACTTGCCTGTTTATAAAGCCAAAGTATGTAAACGCGGCAAACGCTTTAAACTACGCATTAATCGCTGGGGTGAAGTAATGGCTCGCAAACGTATCGGTTGGTGTGGTTATGGCTATGGTCACTATCACCGCCACCACTCAAAATGGTAATTTTTAAAGAATTAATATCTTTATAATTAAAAAGCCTCTCTTGAAACTTTCAAGAGGGGCTTTTCTTTTTTGAGCTTAGTTTAAGTCAAATAATTTAGTCAGCTTGAATTGTTTTAGGGGGATCCTGTTTTACAATCGCAATTTTGCGTGCTTTCATTTTTTCAGGAATTTCTCTTTTTAAATCAATATGTAAAAGGCCATTTTCTAACTTGGCACCTGTCACTTCAACATGATCAGCGAGTTGAAAAACCCGCTTAAATGCTCGGTTCGCTATGCCTTGATGGAGATATTCAATATCTTCAGCTGGTGTCTTATCACCAACAATTTGAAGAGATTGTTCTTTAATCTCAATATCTATTTCTTCATCCGTAAATCCGGCAACCGCCATTGTTATCCGATAGCTGTTTTCATCAAATTTCTGAATATTATAAGGAGGGTAAGTCGTTGTTGTCTTTTCAATATGGCCTGTATTATCGAGTAAATTAAACAGGTGATCAAAACCAACGGTTGATTTGTATAGGGGGGTAAAATCCAAATGTTGCATAACATATCCTTTCATATAAGCGACATGGTCATTAAAAGCGCCAAACATTGGCGGTTTAGCTCTATGAAAATTCATGAAAGTTAAACTTCTCAAGAAAATCCAAATTAGCTCAATGCACCCTATTGCGGCATGCATATTATAGATTTGGGTTAAAAAATGCGTGTTTCAAGGTCTAAAAGAGCTGAAATTTTAAAAAAATGAACCGAACCTGAATATCAAATTCCAAATTCATTCAGACGCGCCAGTTTATAAAAATAGTCAAGAACAACAAAACGTCCCTCAAAATAGGGTGGCAGAGAATAAAATTCAGACGCTGGAGAGTAAAAATGAATAGACATTTTCTAATGACAGTTATGCTTGTTGGTACATTTATCTTGCCAGCAAATGCTTATGCAAAAAAACACAATGATGGCAGTTACAAACCCAAAAATGCGATTGAAAAAGCAGAGAAAAAGAAAAATCGCAAAAATAAGAAAAATAAAGCTGGCAAAAAGAAAAATGGCAATAAGGCAGTAGCGAAGAAAAACAAGCCGAAAAGGGCAAATAAACAACGGCAAAATGCCCATAACAAACATCATGCGCCAGCCCCGCATGTTCACCATAGAAAGAAGAAAAAGAAGCACGCTAAAATTAAAAAGATCTTCAAGAAGACTTTAAAATTCTTGGCTGAAGAAGCATATAGTCAAAACCACTACAGAGGGCCAAGAAGACACGCTAGAAATTATTATGGCCATAATGACAGACCATATCGCCATAGAAATCACGCTCATAATTGTGTCCCAAAGCACAAGGTCTTCCGTCGTTTGAAGAATAATGGTTGGAGACGAATTCGCCTTATCAACCAAGGACCAAACCGCGCAAGATTGTTCGCTTCAAACCATTATGGTGATCGATACAAACTGGTTGTTCATAAATGTTCAGGTCATTTAATCAAGAGAATCCCACTGGACTACTAAGACGGACAAGTAACTACAAATGTTAAAAAGCCTCTTTCTTTCCCCCTCAGTAAAAGAGGCTTTTTAATTCCCAAATAAGTGTAAATGAACCTAACCTGAATAGACCACTCCAAATTGGTTCAGTTTAGATTTGCCATTGTAGAATGAATGAAAACCTAACATTAGGGCCAAACTTTAGGGTAGGAGAGAAATGATGAACAAATTTAAAATTATCTCAGCGACCACTCTCATATGTGCGCTACTAGGAGCTACCATCGCAAAGGCTGCTGACCTTGACTATTATGAAACCAGAGACAGATCATATATTGACAAGACATTAGACGATTTTGAGAGAAGAACAGGCCAAAAACCACGCTTTGAAGATGACTACAAAGGTGAGTATGAAAGCAAAAGTTACAAATCACATAAAGAACGTTTTGACTATAAACATGTCCCTCAAGATCATTACAAATATGGGTACAGAGATTGGAGAAGAGATTGTCTTCCAAAGAGAAAAATCAGACGTTCTTTAATCAAACGTGGATGGCATGATTTTCATATCTTAAAAGAACGGCCAAGACGGATAAAGCTACTAGCAACCAATTATAATGGCAGACGTTTCAAATTAGTTCTAAACGCCTGCACAGGTGAAATTATCCGCCGCATGCCAATGAGAAAATATTGGAGTTGGAATTAAATTAAAGATGAAACAGACAAATCAATACAGCTTTTAAGAATATCTTTTGGTCAGTCACTACAGCCCCCCATATCCCAAACTCTGGCTGAAAGATAAAGAGACCAGCCTCTTTTTACTAAAGAGGCTGGTTTTTTATGTTGATCATAAGACAAATAAGATGATGAAGGTCATTTTAAGACTTCAAAGCTGCCCCATTGCGCCGTTATAATGAAATCCAGGATCGTCAATTTTGAAAGCCAAAAACGTGGAACTTGTCAGTTTATATAAAAACCCAATCCCGGAAGGGGCCCATTCGGGCAAAGTCCAAGTTGATGAAAGGGTGTACTTAAGATATGCGCGCTGGGCACCAACCACACATTACGTCCGTGGAACCGTTGTGCTTGTACAAGGACGTTCAGAATATATCGAAAAATATTTTGAAACAGTCAGTGACCTAAGACGAAGAGGTTTCTGGGTAGCAACGTTCGATTGGCGTGGTCAAGGCGGCTCAAGCCGAGATTTAAACAATCCTAAAAAAGGGCACATTTGGGATTTTGGACAATATGATAATGATTTGAAGCATTTCATGTCAGAAGTGGTGTTACCTGACTGCCCAAAACCATATTATGCTCTAGGGCACTCTATGGGCGCTCATAATTTATTGCGCAATGCCGGTATGGGGCTTTGCCAGTTTGAGCGTATCGTACTCTCAGCACCAATGCTCAGGTTATCAAGAGAGATAACAGGGTTGCCTCATGAAATTGTCAGTTTTGCAGCGACGCTGGCGGGGTGGTGTGGCTTGGGTGAGAGCTATGTGCTCCATGGCCAAGATGAAAATATGAATTTAAGAGGTTTTCGCAAAAACAAATTAACTAGAGATAAAGAGCGATTCCAGAGAAATAAAGAAATCTTGGAAGCTGCCCCAGAATTATCCATTGGCTCCCCCACCTATGCGTGGTTATTGGCAGCTCTGCGCTCGACAAGCATGGTCATGCAGCCTTCTTTCACACAAAACATCAAAATCTCAATTTTATTAATTGGCGCAGGGTCAGACAGAATAGTTTCAAACTTTGCCACAAGAGAATTTGCTGAACGGATGAAAAATGGCAGTAATGTCATCATTCCAAATGCACGTCATGAAATATTACAAGAAGTAGATAGTGTGAGAGATCAATTCTGGGCTGGCTTTGATGCCTTCATTCCTGGCGAGGACCAAGCCGTCTCAAGTCTAAAAAGATCAGCTTAAAACCGCTTGAGAAAGCCTTCAAAAAACAAACTTGGCAAACACACCTTTAGACAGACCCTTTAGATAAAACTGTAAGAGCTTGCTCATGCAATTGAGCAGAGCCAGCTGCAATAATTTGTCCGCCATGAACGGCGCTTTCACCACCCCAAGTCGTGATAATCCCCCCAGCCCCTTCAATTAAAGGAATGAGCGGCGCGATATCATAAGCCGCTAACCCACTTTCAACGATTAAATCCACAGTCCCCATTGCTAGCAAACAGTAATTATAACAATCCCCTCCAAAGCGGGTCATCCGGCAATGTGAGCGAAGTTCGTCAAAAAGGACACGGTCTTCATCTGTTCTAAAAAGATCAGGGCACGTAGTGGTAATAACAGCGTCTGCTAAAGAAGAGCAGACCCGTGTTTTAAGGGGCTGTTCCACATTTCCCCAACGGCCAAAGCTTCCTTGAGGAGACGC
Source organism: Hyphomicrobiales bacterium (assembly GCA_017640685.1). Taxonomy (GTDB): domain Bacteria; phylum Pseudomonadota; class Alphaproteobacteria; order Rhizobiales; family HXMU1428-3; genus HXMU1428-3. The sequence goes on along the minus strand of JAEPQF010000012.1, from coordinate 756 downwards.
CCAAAACCGCTCACCAGTAAAGGGTTGGTTCATCATCCCAATAAGAGGTTGCTCATTCACCTTTAATCCAATCAAAGTGCCCCATAATGGACTACCAAGCACAAAGGCGCGCGTGCCATCAATCGGGTCTATAATCCAGCAATGTTCATCCTGTTTTATATCTTGCCCGAATTCTTCGCCAATGACGGAGTGAGTAGGCCATTTTTCAGCCAAAAACTGACGAATCACTTCTTCTGATTTGCGGTCTGCATCGGTGACAGGATCAAAAATTCCCTTACCATCCTTGTGCAAAACAGAAAAATCTTTGCGAAAAAAAGGTAAAATTTCACTTGCAGACAAATCAGCCATTTTATGAGCTGATGCAAGAAAAGCGTCAATTTGTTCATTGGAGATGTTCGTCATGGCCTCACCACTCATTTGGCCTAAGCCATTCATTGTCTTGCAAATACCCTATTCGAGAAACAAAGAGCAAGCATAAAGTTTAGAGCATATAACAGAAAAACGAAGCGATAAAACGGCAACACGACGCGTGGCAAATAAGTCACGAGGGTGTTTGAACTATATTTCACAACCTTGAAAGTGCAAATTTCCACTGACATAGTGGTTCTATTGCTGAAAATCAGCAATCCCCTATGCGGGGCGTTTCCTCCCTTTTAACTTGGGCCGTTCAACGAGCGGCCATTTTTTCGAAAAAATAAAAAGATCCTGAGAACCTTATTCAGCAGCATGCTTATTAGGAATGAGAGAATGTGTGAC
>JAEPQF010000129.1 GCA_017640685.1 Hyphomicrobiales bacterium | reverse complement strand
TCATTAATTCAGCGGCATTCCGCGCAGGCACGCCAAATGGACCAGCAGCACCGCCAGATAAAAATGTAACAAAACCAATTTTTAACTCTTTATGACCATCAGCAACAGCTGGTGTCATACTGCTAGCAACTCCTAAAGAAGAGAGAGCGACTAAAGATAATAAAAGAGATTTTCTCGAAGTTGATTGATACGAAAAACGGGTCCGTAAAAAATGTTTCATAAGGTTCCTCCCAAAACATCAATATGAAAATATATGTCGAACCACACATGTTTTGATTATGGCGTCACAGCCTTGAGTTTTCATCTTGTGTGGTTGCTATAAGAGATAGCAAGGCCCATACCAATTGATGAAAGAGAGGTAAGTGGCTGAAAATATTGAACTATTAATAGTTAATTAAATCTTGTTGCTAGTCTTGGTTTAAAAGCGCTCATAAATTTCATGAGTAAAGAGCGCGAGCCGCTCAAGCTGATGGTGAAAAAAAACCAAATCTATTTGCTCTCTTTCAGCAAAGGCCATTTTGAAGGTGGGTAATAAATTCGCCAATCTGAAAGAGAGGCTTTAGCAGGGACAAAGCGATCATTAGCAACTGTTTTCCCAATCGCTTGAACCTGTAAAATTTGATGAGAGTGTGGGTCCATAAATGATTTAAAGCCATCTGGGTCTTCAGGGAGTTTAAGTTTTAAATTTTCAAAAACATGCCTGAGTTTTTCTTTATCCCTGACAGTCCCTGCTTGTTTTACAGCTTCAGTAATCGCCATGATGCCTGAATAAGCCCCTTGAGCGGCATAGCTTGGATAGCGGCCAGTTCGAGAAAAGAAGGTTTCGACAAAATTTTTGTTTTCTTTTGTTGGTGGCCAGTTCACATGATGACGAGCAGAAAGCACCAAACCAAGAGGCATGTCTTTACCAAGTTCAGAGAGAACTTCAAAATTCCCACCTGCATCAAAATTCATAAAAACGCTCTGTTTAAAAAGAACACTGTTTTTAGCTTGCTTAATGAAGGTAACAAGATCATGCCCCCAATGACCATTAATCACAATATCCGGTTTTAAGTCGATAAGTTTTTGAATGTAAATAGCATAATTCGGTTCAAATAATTTAGGCCAAAATTCACCGCTAATTTCAAATTCAACCTTTTGTTCTTTTAAAAAGGCACGCAGGTCACCCCAAGCGGAATAGCCATAATCATAATCCGGACCAATGAAGGCAATTTTCAAACGTTTTCCTTTTGAATAATTCGTCTTGATGTATTTCGCCCCAGCAAGCATGGATTGCCGCGTCCCGTTACTCATCCTGAAATAATATGGCTGCAAAGCCTCGCTGACGATCACCGGTGAGGCATGATCGGTCCCTATAAAAAAAACATCTCTTTTTCGCGTCGCTTCGTTAACCGCAAGCGCAATGCGCGAACTAACAACGCCGCATAAAAAATCAATTTGGTCTTTTTCAATAAATGAGCGCGTGAGTTGAACGGCTCTAAGAGATTTGGAGCGGGTATCACCAATTTTTACTCGAACATCTAAGTTAGAGAAACGCTGTGATTGTTTAATAAAATCTTGCGCCATCTTAATCGCAACAACACTATCTCGCCCATAAAGTCCAGCAGGCCCAGTTAACGGATAAAGACACCCAATATTAACTTGAAGTGATTGATTGCTATCTTGCGCAAAAGCTTTCTCACTAAAGAGAGTGAAGCAGAACGAGAAAAAATATAAGAAAGAAATAAAAACCTTCATTTGTAATGTCATTCAATTCCCAACCTTTGAATGCGGCGCTTTAAAGCATGGCGTGAAATACCGAGTTTTTCAGCCGTAAGACCTTTCTTCCCCTTACACTCATTTAAAACTCGCAAGATCAAATCTTTTTCAGCAATTTCTAACGTGTCATTGATTGAACTAGGGGGGGAACCATTTAAATGTAAAAACTCATTCGGCAATTGATCCATGGTGATTTCTTGACCTGGATAAAGAATGGTTAAGCGCTCAACGAGGTTTTTAATCTCCCTTACATTTCCAGGCCATTTATATTCCGCAAAAATTTGCCGAACTTGCTCTGTAAAATGAATGGGAGGACAGCCTTCTCTGTTGGCAAGAGTTTCTGCGAAATAAGTTATCAAAAGCCAAAAATCATTTCCGCGGTCGATAAGTTTTGGAATTTCAATGGGCATAATATTCAATCGAAAAAACAAATCTTTACGAAACGTGCCATTCAGAACATTCTGCTCTAAGTCCCTATTGGTCGCAGCAATCACTCGTATATCAGCGCGTTTCTCTCGTGAGGAACCAACAGGTCTGTAAATCCATGATTCAAGCAATGTGAGAAGTTTTGCTTGGAGTTTCATGGAAAGTTCGCCAATTTCATCCAAAAACAAAGTGCCATTATTAGCGATTTCAACCAACCCGGCACGCTTGTTGGCAGCCCCCGTATAAGCGCCTTTCTCAACACCAAATAATTCTGCTTCCATTAATTCTTCAGGAAGAGCAGCGCAATTGATCTCAATAAAGGGAAGTTCCGGATGACCACTTCGATTGTGAATTTCTCTCGCAATCACAGCTTTGCCAACCCCGGTTTCACCCAGTAATAAAATAGTCTTAGCTTTACTCTGGGCAATGCGCCCCACACTTTTTATCAATTCTTTCATGGCAGGGCTCTCACCAATGATGTTGCCAGAAGAAGAATGGATTTTACGAAGGTATTGCACTTCATTTTTTAATTGTTTCTTTGAAATTGTTTCTTGGATCATCAAGATTAATTCATCAATATCAAACGGTTTAGTCAGATAATCAGAAGCCCCAATCTTCATGGCTTTTACAGCATCTTTCGTATCACCATGAGCTGAAATCATAATGATAGGGGTATCATTCATCTTAGCCTTTAATTCTGAAAGGACATCAAGACCAGAAATATCAGGAAGGCGCACATCGAGAATGATCAAGTCTGGTGCATGAGTGCTGGCCGCCTGAAGACCCGCATTTCCATCATTCGCTTCAATACACTCAATTCCAGCTTCCCCTAAGGTGAAGGCTAGGGATTTGGTCAGTTTAACTTCATCATCAATCAGTAAGCAGCTAATATTATTCATTGGTCACTAGCCTTTCGAGAAGTTAGTTTTGTTTGTGCATCGCTTTTAGCAAGCGGAAAGGTTAGTGAAACAGACGTCCCATTACCTAGCTCACTTTCAATATTCAAAGTGCCACCATTCGCACTGATTAATTGGGAGCAGATCGCAAGGCCTAAACCTGTCCCCCCTTTCTTACTGGTAAAGAAGGGAGTTTGTGCTTTTTTCAAACAGGCATCATCCATGCCGTCACCAGAGTCTTGAATGAGTATTTCACCCGAACTCTCATTTCGAGTGGTTCGGATGGTAAGGTGCCCTCCATCAGGCATGGCATCAAGAGAGTTCAAAACGATATTCATCAACACTTGTCTTAAATGAGAAGAATCAACATCAAGTCGAATAGACGCATCCCCAGTACGGTTCAGTTTCACTTTTTGTTTTGACATGGTCGCTGAGGTAAGGGTGACAACACTATTCAACACATCTCTAACCAATGTTGCTTCGTTTTTCGGCTCACGTGGTCTGGCATAATCTAAAAATTCTTCAACAATCCCATCTGTGCGAATGATTTCTTCATTGATAATTTCAAGCATGTCTTTGCGGTTTTGATCTTTTTCAGAACGTTTCAGGCCATGGATCGTCGTGCTGATAATGGCAAGCGGGTTACGAACTTCATGCGCGATACCAGCCGCTAAATTACCAAGGGCAGCCCGTCGCTCACTATCAACTCGTGTGTGAATAAGTGAATTTAACCTAGCGCTCATTTCATTAAATGATTTGGCAAGGCTCTTAATCTCACCAGGTCCATCTTCAGAAACACGCACAGAAAAATCCCCCTTTGCAATAGAACGTGCCCCTTCATTCAAGGGAGAAATGAGATGAGCTAACCGCTCAGACATATGCACAAAAAGAGCAACGATGCCAAAGGCAGAAAGAGCTACGAAAATTAACAATAGATAACGTATGTAAAGCCGGGGGTCGGCAATGTCTTTCCCAAAACTATGAAGAGACAACGTCCATCCGGGTAAGAAAGAAGTTGAGGTCGTGATGAGTGAACCAGGAATTTCTTGCGTTCCAACAACAGAAAAGCTTTGCCGAAAAGTCGTATTAAGAGAAGCTGTGTTAAGAAACGGTTGGTAAACCCCGACACGATACAACAACGAAGCTTGCTCAGTTAAAGATGTCAATCTCACCTTTAAAACGATGGTGCCAATTTTTTCTCCAAGACGAATGACATTTTTGCGAATGAGAAACCATCCAGGTTTGCCGTTTTTCGGAGCGATCGGCCCAAGAATTTCAACGCTTTTTGTCTTAACGATTGGCAACTGATTGTAAGTTTGAGAAAGAGTGGAAATTGAACGAGTGGGGATAGAATGGACTAGCTCTCCTTCAACATCAAAAAATTCAGCGCCATAAATATCTTGACTATTTGTTATCAGATAAAAAAAATCGGTAAGCTGCGGTGAGGCAGAATGAGTTTTACCTCTAATAAGAAATTCACCAAACTCTGGAAGGTCTGCAAGATTTTCAAGGTGATATATCTGGGTGTCCAAAAAGCCTTGCATTTTCACAAGTGCTGTTTGTAAATCACCATCAATGCGCTCCACAATCAGCTTATCATGCAAATAAGAGCTATAACGGTCATAAAGCCCGGCCATCAAAGCAAGTGGAATGATGGCAACCAACAATGACCCCCATAAATAGCGCTTCACCAGCACCAGCCGGTTAAACTCCATTCTCATGAGTTCTTACCTTCCCCAAACATATATTTTTATTTTTTTGTTATAGAACGCAAAATTTGCACCAAACCATTTAAATCAAGAAAAACAGTGTGTTGCAAATGAGCGATCTGACAAATGAGCGCTAGGCGCTCTTGTTGTTTTTATTATGAGCGTTTTCCGCTCGTCAATCAAAATTATTCTTTAGTTGCAAGACATTGATGTAAAACGGGGAAGAGGGAGTGACAACAATTAAGGCAAATTTCACCATAAGATTAATTTGAGAAAATTTACCCATTTGGAAGTGCAAAAGTTCACTTTCTTTTTATCGGTAATCACTAGTATCCAACCAAAAAGGTAAACAAATCCCAGAAAGGTTTAGTAATGTCTGCCTTGGTTGAAAATGAAATAACAATTAATAAGTCTTACAATCCAAAAGATTGCTTTTTAGCACGAGCATGGCAAGGGCTAGAGATGGCGCTTCAACCAATTGTAAATACTCAAACAGGTGCGGTTTACGGTTTTGAAGCTCTTATGCGTGGCCATGACAATATGGATTGCGGTTCAATTCAAGATGTCCTTCAACAAGCAAGTGATTTGAATATCGCAGACCAACTTTATCTCTTACTTCTAGAGAAAGCGCTTTTGAAGTTGCAAGAGTTCGAAAATGCAAAAAATCTAAAATTATTTTACAATTTGGATGGCCGAGCAGTTGAGAGCAATTGCTACTTGCATGAAGAAACGTACAAACTTTTGCTTAAATATGATATTTCTCCAGATGCCCTTTGTCTCGAATTTTCAGAAACATATAATTATACCTGTGCAACTGAAATTGCGGAAATGGTGGTCAATCATCGCAAGCTAGGGATTAATTTTGCAATTGATGATTTCGGCCGTGGCATATCAGAGCTGCAATTGCTTTATGAATATCGCCCTGAATTTATTAAGATCGATCGGTTCTTTGTCTCTGGTATGGTAACTGACAGTCGTAAAAGATTATTCGTATCAACAATAATCAACCTATCTCATGTTCTGGGTATTAAAGTGGTGATTGAAGGGGTTGAGACACTAGAAGAGTATGAATTAGGCTGGGAACTTGGAGGTGATCTAACTCAAGGCTATTTCGTAGCGCCGCCATCTAAGAAAATGGAGAATTTCAAAAGAAAATTACCCCACCTAGACAAAATCATGAGCATCAGAAAGAACCGAGCTAAATGTACAGTTCAAATGGTGCAGGAAAGAATTGAAAAAATAAATTTCTTACCAGAAAATTCTAGTCTTGATGTTATCTTTGAAGCGTTCAGACATTCTAAAGATCAAGCCGTTTTCCCTATTGTCAGTAGCAATGGTGAGCCCAAAGGCATCATCAGGGAAAAAGATTTAAAAGAATACACCTACTCACCTTATGGGCGTGAGCTGCTAAAAAACAAAAATTATCATTATGACATTTATCAGTTTGTCAAAAAATGCCCAGTACTTGACATCAGCGCAACGACAGAAAAAATCTTGAGCGTTTTCACATATGATATGGAAACATCAGGAATTTTGATTACAAGAAATGAAAAATATTATGGGTTTCTCTCATCTCAGTCATTATTGAATATCATGAATGACAAACGCTTGGATATGGCGATTGATCAAAACCCGCTTTCAAAATTACCTGGCAATATTTCAATCACAAAATATACTGATGATTGTTTAGAGCGCATCACTGAAGATCGTTATCTTTGTTATATGGATTTTGATAATTTCAAACCGTTTAATGATCATTACAGCTTTCGAGATGGTGACCGAGCCATCATGATGTTTGCTGATTTATTAAGAGAGCACTTTACAGATAATAACTTAATGATGGGGCATATTGGAGGGGATGATTTCTTCGCTAGCTTTGAAAATATATCGAAAGAAGAATTAATACTTTCAATGAAAAGTTTACGAGAAAAATTTTCTAAAAATGCGGAAAGCCTCTATTCATATCAGGACAGACGATTAGGCTTCATAGAAGCACCCGATCGTTTCGGTGACATAAGGAAGTTTCCCCTACTTTCAGTTTCAATTGGCATTTTAAGATTACCTGTGAACGTTGCAGTCGAAAATGCTGATGTAATCATCCAAGATATTTCACGTATAAAAAGTAAAGCGAAACGATCAAATAATGGTATCTTTTTTCATCAATATGATGGTGTAAGAGAGCGTACGATCGGCATGTAACGGGTTAAAGTTTTATTTCAAAAAACAGTGCAACTTTCAAAGAGCTCTCCTTAAAAAAAGAGGGCTCTTTTATTTTGAACACAATAAATTAAACTCACTTCAGCATGCTTATTTTTTAATCAATGCCATACATTAGAAGTGAGAGAATTGATAAATAATCATGCGAAAACCCTGCCGCAATTTCAGGCAGGTTGCTAAAATGCACAAATAACACTCAACAAATTGCTTAAAATTTAATCCATGCCTAATTAAAAAGCACGTCGTTTGTTTTTGTATTGGGGTGGAAAAAAGTCTTTAAATTCAGATGTTTAAATTGTCTTTATTGCCGCAAATCATATTGGCACGGAAATTGTAAATTAATAAAACGTAAACTGGCCCCTCCCCTTGAAGGTCGGTTTTGCTGCGGAATTAATAAATTCAATTTTGGAGAAATCTTTTGAAAAAGAAGCTCGTTGTCATAGGCAATGGTATGGCCGCCGGACATATGCTCGAAGAGTTATTCGATCGCGGAAACACAGATTATGATGTGACAATTTTCGGGAAAGAACCACGCGTTAATTACAATCGCATCATGCTCTCTCCCGTCCTCTCAGGTGAAAAGAAATATGAAGACATCATCATTCATGATGAAGACTGGTACAAGACGAACAATGTCGATCTAAGAGCTGGTGTTAAAGTCACCAAAATTGATAAAGAAAATAAAAAAGTTATCGATGATGGTGGCAATGAAACGCCATATGACAAACTTCTCATTGCAACAGGGTCTTATCCGTTCATCATTCCTGTTGTTGGTCACAAGCTCGATGGTGTGGTTAGTTTTAGAGACCTGGATGACGTCGACCTCATGCAAAAAGCTGCTGACAGAGGCGGCAAAGCAATTGTGATTGGTGGTGGTCTATTGGGCCTAGAAGCTGCTGCTGGGCTTCATATGCAGGGTATGGATGTGACAGTACTGCATTTGATGCCAACTTTAATGGAGCGCCAGCTTGATAGTGCCGCCGCCTACTTGCTTGAAAAAGAAATTGAGCGTCGCGGTATCAAAGTCATCACCCGAGCAAATACCGAAATGATCATGGGTGAAGACCATGTAGAAGCTGTAAAGCTAGATGACGGACGTGTGCTAGATGCTGACCTTGTTGTAATGGCTGTTGGCATTCGCCCTGAAGTTAAGTTAGCGGCTGATTCAGGCCTTATGGTGAATAGAGGCATCCTAGCATCAGATAACTTGCAAACATCAGACCCAAACATCCTAACCGTTGGTGAATGTGTTGAACATGGTGATGAATGTTATGGCTTGGTGGCTCCACTCTATGAAATGGGTAAAGTCATCGCAGCCAACTTGGATGGTGATATGGAGGCCAAATACACCGGCTCTGTCACGTCAACCAAACTAAAAGTCACGGGCATTGACCTCTTCTCCATTGGCGATTTTGCAGAAGATGAAGGACGTGAAGGCATCATCTTAAGAGATGCTGCTGGCGGTATCTATAAACGTCTCATCATTGATGACAACAAAATCGTAGGCGCTGTGCTTTATGGTGATACCTCAGACAGTGCATGGTTCACCCAATTGCTAAGAGATGGCACGGATATCTCAGAAATGAGAGAAACCGTCATCTTCGGACAAAGCTATCAGGGAGGAACCCCCCTGGACCCTATGGAGGCCGTTGCAGCCTTGCCTGATGAGGCAGAGATCTGCGGTTGTAACGGCGTGTGCAAGGGTAAGATCATCACATCAATTAAAGAAAAGGGCCTCACATCAGTTGATGATGTAAGAATACACACCAAAGCCTCAGCCTCATGTGGCACCTGTACCAATCTGGTCGAACAATTATTGTCACTTTCATTGGGAGATAGCTTCAATCCAAATGCGCCAAAACCGATGTGCGGTTGCACGGATTTGGAGCATGGTGATGTACGCCGCTTAATTAAGGCTAAAAATCTCAAATCTATCCCAGCTGTGATGCAAGAGCTAGAGTGGAAAACCTCATGCGGTTGCGCAAAATGTCGCCCGGCCTTGAACTATTATCTCTTGTCTACATGGCCTGGTGAATATGTTGACGACAATCAATCTCGCTTTGTAAACGAGCGCCTTCACGCCAATATCCAAAAAGATGGCACATATTCAGTTGTCCCACGCATGTGGGGTGGCATCACAACTCCAGATGAACTGCGCGCAATTGCAGATGTTGCTGACAAATATGAAATACCAACAGTAAAAGTCACTGGTGGCCAACGCATTGATTTGCTTGGTGTTAAAAAAGAAGATCTTACAGATGTTTGGTCTGATTTGAATAATGCAGGTATGATCTCTGGTCACGCTTATGCAAAAGGTCTCCGCACAGTTAAAACTT
>JAEPQF010000128.1:9076-9388 GCA_017640685.1 Hyphomicrobiales bacterium | reverse complement strand
AGCAGGCTCGTAAGTCGCTTCAAAAATGTCAGGCTTGCATGGATAAATTTCACCCTTTACACCTTGGATGATGTAGTCACCCAAGGTGGCCCTGTGATCACCCTCAAGTGTTTTAATCATCATTGCAGAATCGATGATAGCACTCCCACTAACCACCTCTTCTGCTCCTACAAACCAAACATCACCCCTTTCAATTGCCTCGGACATCCAAACTGGGTCATCTTCTTGGCTTGTATCGCCGGTCCACTTGAACGCTTCGATTACAACTGGCTTTTTTCTAAATTTTGGCATACCTGCCCCCTTCATTAATTT
>JAEPQF010000128.1:0-9066 GCA_017640685.1 Hyphomicrobiales bacterium | reverse complement strand
GCCTTAAACAACAAGCAGTAAAGACAGCTCCACTCCCCTATTCATCCATTCAGAGAGCACAACAAATCAGCCGCCCGTGAAAGAAGACCGTTAAGCGGCCTTTTTATATTCCTCCCCATATCCCCAGAGAGTCAGTAGATAGTCGTAGACAGTGGATTTGAGAGTGTAATTTATGGTACCTCTCTTTCCGTCAGGCTTTGTGCAGTATTCACTCATGATTTTACCAAATGTCGTTAAAGTACAAGGCCTTATCTCTTCCATTAGACAGTACTCTTCGAACAATCCATAGACATAAGAGGCTTGTCCCAACTCTCTAGACGGTTGCTCATCTTCCATAAAAAGCCAGGCCTCAACATGCGGACGGTTGAGAGTTACTTGATCCACCTTCTTCACTCTCTTCAACTGTCTTTTTCGTTTTTTTAGAGAGTGAATGCTCTCTCTTGGATCTTTCTTCTTCATGCAACTTGCCCCTCTAATAATTCAATCGCCTTTTTAACCCGCTCGATTGTCCGTCTATTTGGATTGGTGATTTCAAGGGCAAAATTCCTAAACGTCTTCATTGAACATTTCGCCCGCTCTTCAAATTCCTTTGTCTTTAATGTATTGGCGTCGAGAACATCTTTTGCTTTTTCGATAAGAGCAATTTCGTCAACGCCATCCAGCTTTTTTACGGGAAGCTCAACATCTCTTTTGTCGAAATATTTGCATGCATAAGCCTTGTGAGGGATCTTAGGGAGTTTCGCATTTCCAGCACTCATAGAGAGGGCTTTCTCGCAATGCTGATCGCTTAATTCAGCGCCAACTCCTGGCTTGAATTTACTGTAATCCTCAGCACCTTCTCCCCAGAACTTGCACTCTCTGCATGTGATAGAATAACTGCAAGCTAAATTAGCTTGCCCCTTGTAAGTCTCTCCGGCTAGGCCGTGGCTCATCCTTGGATTTAGGTCAATCTTGGTCGCTCTGCTCATGCAACTTGCCCCTCTTTCATTCGAAATTCATTCACCTTAACAACAGCCTGAAATCTCTCTCCATGCTCTTTGCAATATGATGAGCCTGGTTCTGCAAGCTTGGCGCAAAAACCGATAAATTTGCCGTTTATTTCTTTCACGCATCGGCATTGATTATCTTTGTGTTCATCAAAGCTCACAAAGTCCTCACCAGGCTTCAGCTCGAAAACCTGAGTGTTCTTAGAGTTTTCATTTTCAATGGTTTTAATAGGTGTAGCTGGATAGTTGAATTTTGGGGCATCGGATTTTTTAGGCAGTCTCTTAGTAGTTTTAAGCACTGTTTTTCTGGGGCCAGTTGCCTTTTTAAAAGACAATCCCATTCGGTGAACTTTTCCGATAACAGCATTTCGAGATATACAGCCCAATTCTTTAGCAATTTGAGAAGCAGATTGCCCTTGCTCCACTAATTTTTTAAGATCAGCTATTTTGCCAGGCTGCTCCCAGTAGTTTTTAATTGTAGGAAATAGTTCGGCTTTCTTTCGTCTTGCCGTTTCTTTAGAGCATCCAATTTTCTCAGCGATTTTGGTTAAAGATAATCCATTATCTACGAGCCTGCTTAACTCTGCTTCTTTTTCATTGTCCCAGGCAAACTGAAGATTTGGACGTAACCCCAAAACAAAAGCTATGCGGTTCATTTCACTAACCGTGATGTTAAATCGATGGCAGATAGGGTTTATATCAACACCATTGTTCCACATGGCTTTAAAATGTGCTTGATCGTCTTCAGTCAGAGTCATAGCGTCCCCCGCTTTTGTTAAAAATAAAATCTATTTCCCAAAAAAACGCGGGGTTAATTACTTAATTCGTCAGCGCCTTTTGCTAACAACTCTGATAAATGCCTTGCTTGATCTTCTTTAAGATCAAATTTAAGCTCTAAATCATTCTTGCGAATACATAGCCAAACACGCGTGCTTTCAGTTTTGACCGTTATTTGCTCTACATTCACTGGTTCTCGGACAAGTCCATTCTTACAATTTTCAAAAGGCTTATAAGTCCATGGCATTATTAGATAACCTTATTGCAGTTCTTGAGCGTTGGGACGTTTGGAAAGAACTTAAGTCCAACGCTGATAAAATCCCTGAATTAGAAAAACGCATCACTGAACTTGAACAAAAACTCGAAAGGTGCCCTGGTGAGGCATGCCCTAAATGCGGGCATTTAACCCTTAGAAGGACAAGAGCAGCCCCTGCTCGTCACACTTACGAATGCGAAAGAGAAGAATGTTCCTACATTGAACATCACAACCCTATGGAAAAAAGATACTCTCGTTAAATCTTCATTCCCCAATTACGCGGGGTTAACTCTTTTGTTGTTAGGCTGCTGTGTGGTTTTCAAACGCAGTTTCACTCTTCCTCTTAGCCTTATAATTTGCTAAAGCTTCTAGCGTCACATTGCTGTATTCTCTTATCTTTGCTGCCTCAATGACGCGGTACCAATGTTTTGAATTAATACTGTCTCGTTCATGCATTTTGCGCGCAGCTTGATACTCAACCCTAACATCCGAGGCGAATTCAGCGATTGTTGGCCACATATCAATAATGTCAGAATGTTTCATCATGAATTAAAGAGTACATATTGTACAGCATGATGTCAATACATTTTGCACTGGATTTTACTGTACAATATGTATTATGATTGATTCTAATGATAGGCTTAGGAAAGCCAGGCAAGATAGAGGTTATGCAACGCCGACTGATGCGGCGAATGCATTTGGCTGGAATGTCAACACTTATAGAAGCCATGAAAATGGCAACAGGGGTATATCGAAAAGCGCTGCCATTAAATATGCAACAGCTTTTAATGTTTCTGTTGGGTGGCTATTAACAGGTGTGGAAAAATCTGGTACAAATAAGGAACATTCTATCAGTACAAAGACAGGTATCAATCAAATACCAATAAGATACGTGCCTTTGTTAGAATTGGGGCAAGTATATATGGGTATTTCTAATGACGGATTCTCCGAAGTAGACCAGAAATTCATTGGCATTAGTGGCTTAAGTAAACTTAGCGAAGATGTTATAGCTGTAGAAATACCTGACAACAGTATGGTGGAGAACCCGTTTGTAAAAGGAGTATCTTTTACTGCTGGTGATGTTGCTGTTATCGATAAAAAGGCTAAAATTGTACCTGGAGACTATATATTAGCTCTTGTCCCTTCACTAGAAGAAGCAGTTATCCGTAAGTATAAAGCCATCAAGGTTGATAACGATGGATTTGCTCATATTGAGTTGGTGCCATTAAACAGCGATTACCCTACTATACCTGTAGAGGGGTATTTAGAAGAAATCGTTGTGGGAAAGATTGTCCAAAGAATCTCAAATATATAATTAAAAATAAAATGGGCCGCGCCTGTTGTTTGGATTAAACGGAATAATTTTAATTGATTTTAACTTGACTTTAATGAAGCTAGGTTACATATTCTATGTATCAACTTCATCCCCTTTGGACACGCCTTTTTAAAAGGCCTCGAAATGGGGTATTGCTTATATATTTATGAGACAAAGTGCAATTTTACAATTGCGCTATTTTTTATGCCAAAACCGCCAAGAATAAAAAGAGCAGCATGTTTTTTTGATGGGCAGAATTTATTCCACTCTGCCAAGGCGGCTTTTGGTTATAACTACCCAAACTATAACGTCAAAGCTTTAGCCGAATCTGTATGCGCTGAAAATAAATGGAAGTGCGACAGTATATATTTCTATACTGGCGTGCCCGATGATTCCGACTCTCATTTTTGGAACCATTTCTGGACTGCTAAATGCGCTCATATGGGCCGCCAAGGCATAAAAATCTTCACTAGACCCCTAAAATACAGAAACAAACTTATCACATTACCAGATGGCTCAACCCATACATTTCTTGATGGGGATGAAAAAGGAATTGATGTCAGGCTTGCAATAGATGTGATAAAATTCGCCCATAAAAAAGAATATGATGTAGGCGTTATATTTAGTCGAGATCAGGATTTATCCGAGGTTGCAGATGAGATAAATCAAATTTCAAAAGACCACAAACGCTGGATAAAACTAGCCTCAGCCTACCCTTACAGCCCTGCCGTTAAGTCTGTTAGAGGTATAAATAACACCCAATGGGTTAAATTGCATCGAAAAACTTATGATCAATGCATTGACACCAGAGACTACAGACCAAAAAACAAATAACTCCTTACAACCTATTGTAACCCAACCCTGCTTTAAGCGGGGTCTTTTTTTGCCTTCTTCCCGCACCTAATTCCACTCCCTAAAAAATAAATCAAAAAACTGTACATTTTGTACTTGACGAACAACTGTACATTTTGTACTGTATAATCATCAACAACGAAACAACACCACTCAGTGGCCAAGTGATCAAGCCTTCGTTGTTGATCTGAGGGAAGCTGGTCATGGAAGTCGGGGTTTAGATTTTTTGCGGCCCATGACCAGCAAACTCACATAATTTAGTTTCCCCTCCCCTAAGGGTTGGGCGGTTCTCAATACACCTATTCATAGGGAGCCGCCCTAAAGGGGAAAGAATTAAGTCAGTTTAGTTAGGCGGCGGCGTGGAAAGCAGACACGCAAAAGAGGAACAGACCGAACCTCAGAAAAAAAAGTCGGCGAAAGCGGGAGCAGGCTTAGTGCGTCCAAAGACGTCAGACTGTCCAGCCGGGATAGCGTCCGGCCCGCCTTACTAAACTGATTATAGTTTGCCCTACAAGCCAATCTTTCAAGGCTAGTTCGGGGGTCTAAAGGTGTAATGCCATGGTGGTGGCTTGTGGGGTCTGTGTATGCAGATAAATCATGAGACCGCTGAATTACACCAGCCCGAACAATAACAACAAGCGTTAACAGGCAGGCTGACAGTAACAACATTAACAAGTCGGGGTCAGTCCAAAATGAACGAAGTAATTAGAAAATACGAGTTAGCTGAATTTATCTCAGAAGAGTTTGATTTAGAGACAATCAGATTAGCGATTGAGATGATTAAGAGAAAAAGATCGAGAGTGCAAAATGGTGATGACTGAAAAGGATTGGGCCAATATCAATTGGTCTGAAATACATGACAAAGAACCATGTTCATCTTGCGCTTTTTTTAAAGAAGTAGAGGGCACAACATTCCATTGGTGTGACAAAATCTCCCCTCATTTTGTGGGAATAGAACACCGTTGGAAAGGGGTTTTTAAAACTGACTGGTGTCACGACCATACACCTAAAGAGAAAGAAGGCACGGAATGAGCGGTGAATACATTGATTTTTGCGTCGATCTTAAAACAAGAGAAGGCACACCTTGGCGCACAGTCGAAGCTACTGTCTTAGTTCATCATAACGATGCTCTTTATAGCAATAACCTTGAGTATGAAATCGAGAGCTATTGGTATGATCGTGATGGTCGATATGAGCACATATCTGAGGGCTTAACCCGTGATCTGATAGCACATGAAGATGAAATCGGCGAACAGGTTTTTAAAAAACTGGTTGACCTCCTAGGTATCGCGCAAGGATCGAATGAAGAGAGCTTTGGACATCATGAATATTTTGGGAGGTCTTTCTAATGAGCAACATCATTAAACTAGCAGATACTCCACAAGGTCAATCAAAAGCTCTTGGAAAGCATTTTGAAACAACAGACCAAAGCATCACAAATGGAGCGATTGCTCATTACGGCAATATTGTCAAAGCAGATTATCAAGAAGGTATTTGCGGTCATATTGAATGGACCGTTAGCCCCTTGGCTAATGCAGCAAATAATGCCGCTAATATCGCTTTGGATGCTCTCAAGTTAGGTCGTACGCAAGATGATCAAATGAAAGCCCTTAGGATTATTAGAGAGCTATTACTTGATGGGGCTTATGAGTACGAAAAACTTTTAGAGATCAAAAAATCAGACCATGAGGGTGAATGATGCGCCAACCAACACCACTCAAAATACAGCTTGTTTGGTGGAGGCGCTCACTAGAGGGCGAAGAATTACCAATTTATATCAACGACCCTCAGGTTGGTTATTACAAAACAAGAGCATGGTCTAGAGGGCCATACATACCAGCAAGAATATGGCTTGAACAAGAAATTGAACTTGAAACAGGTGAGCTTGCAGATGATGAAATTTATAGAGCAGAGATAGGGGAAAAGCCATGGGACGCACTAGAAGCATGGATATGGATAGCACAGAAGCCTGTGAGCTTGAAGGAGTACCAGATGCTCAAGAAAGCCCTACCTCTGATCAAGATGGATGGGACAAGAGCGCCAACCTATTCACACGTTTAGTTAAGGCTCAAGCTGAAGCTAAAAAGCTTGAAAAGACAAAACCTAAAAGTGATGGGATGAAATACGAATATGTCACTCATGACGATATAGCGAGTGAAGCTAAAAAGATTTTAACAAAGAACGGCATTTTGTTTTTCCCCTCAGTTGCCAAATATGAGCAAGAGGGCAACAAGACTGTCATTAATGTAAAAGCGAGCTTTTACAATGCCGATAAGCCTGAAGAAAAGCTTGAGACTGAAGGTCTTGGGTTTGGTGTAGACAATCAAGATAAGGGCCCAGGCAAAGCCTATTCATATGCTTGCAAGTACATCCTAGCAAAAACCCTCATGCTCAACACAAGCGACGATATAGAAGAGCATGACATTGATTTCAACCCAGCCGCTACAAGCGAAGCAGCTCTTAAAACAAGAATTAAGACTGAGAATGAAATTAAAGAGTGGGTGAATAGCTTTAGCGGCCTTATTGACGAATCTCATACTTATGACCAGCTCAAAAAAATAAAAACTGATAACGCTGAGATGTTTAAAGCAAAGGTTGTTCCTGAGAAAACGAAAGAAGCTCTCGCCAAGAAACTCCATGACAAAATGGAGCTTGCTCGTGAAGCTATTGTTAAAGAGGTGTCTGAAGATGCCTGATATATTCGTCCGCCGCAAAGAACACGCCTTGCTACCTGCTGATAAAGAAGCATTGAACAGCCTTCTTAATTTGCCTGAAGGTGAAATAGTCAAATGCAAGATCTCAAAGAAAAGATCATCACCACATCATAGATTATTCTTTGCAGCGATACAGGCAGCTTTTGACAGCTGGCCTGAAGACAAAGAAGAGCAGTTTGAAAACAAGGAAGAGTTTAGAGCGTGGTTACTTTGCAAAGCAGGTTATCACAATCAGATAAAGCTTGAACTAGATCATCCAGATTATGCAAGCAAATGCGCAGAGATGTTTTCTTTTTTTATCAAAGAAGCGTTCGGGCAAAGAAGCATTTTCTTTAAATCACACAACACATTTTTAGTTGGTTTTGTCCCTCAGTCAATTGCCTGGGACAAGATGGATCAATCAGAATTTACAGAGCTTTCACAGAAAGTTTCGGACGTTCTGAAGGCTGAGTGTGAAATGAACCTAGATGATTTCAAGAGGGCAATAGCAGCATGACAGAAATATTACTTCTTACAGGCGGTCTTTATTTCATTTTAACTTTTACTGGATGGGGTGAGTGATGGAACTAATTGAGATATTAGGCTCTCTTTTTCTAATCTTTTTTATAGCCGGTGGTTTGTGTCGTTTGGTTTGGGAGATGAAGTAATGGCACAACAAGTAACACCAAGGTTTAAGAAAACTCGAAAGCAAAGAGTTGCAGACAGAATAAACAAATCCGCTGTTAAACGAGCAAAGCGCCCAGGCAATGATCTTGACTATCTAAAGAAGATCAAGCGATTGCCATGCATCATAACTGGAAGACGGGACAGCATAGACCCTCATCACCTCAAATGCATGGGCGGTCGTGGCATGGGCATGAAGGCCCCTGACGAATACTTGGTGCCATTGCAACGCATGACACACTCTGAGCTTGAAGAATTAGGCTCAAAAAATGAAGAAGACTATTTTTTCACAAACGGAGTTGACTGCAAAAAGCTAGCAAAAGAGCTGTATCTCATGCGCTGCAACTTCCCAGACATGGAAGCAGTTTGGCAAAAGCACTGGGATAACAAGCCTAAGATTTTAAAGCAAAAATAGACGGTGGGGTTGAGAGAAGAAAATGATTGATCACAAAACCTTAGATGAAATCAACAGATTGGCTGAATACAGAGGCAGTCTGGTTAGAAGTCTTCCAGTTATTGATAGGGAAAGTCACGGAAACTCCATAAGTTTAAAACTAGATGACGATAGGAATGTATGGATCTCGCTAAGCGCAGAAAAAATCAAGAGACTCGTGCACGATGAAATAGAAAATATTAACAGTCAACTAATTTCCCTCGGCTTCCAGCCCTCCCCTTTAGATTTAAAAGAGGGAGAGAAGAAGTGAGTACTCTATTCAAAGTTTTTCCCTTTTGCCTCGGCTTTGCTATCGGCTTAGCAATTTATAGATATTTTTTTAGAGATAGTGTTGTTCATTTCACTGAAAATTATCTCTCTAATTCGCCTACTTGGGTTCAAGCTATAGGGCTAATCGTTGCCACAACATTACAAGTATTATTTGTGATCTGGATTTTTAGAGCATTAATTCAGGAAGGTCAGAGTCAATGACTGAGACAACAGAAGAAATAGACCCTTTCGAAAAAGCTAAGACCCATATTTGTGGGTTGCCAGGTTTTAGCGAGTACTTTGATTATATAAGAGCACGGAAAGGCCACCAACCGCCAACAAATGATTTTCTCTATGCAGTATCAAGACATATAGCCTCTCTTACTAAAGAGAGAGATGAGCTGAAAGAAAAAATTGAACCAAATGAATATTACTGCACCGCATGCAGAGATTGCAATTGGGAAGGATCAAGTAAGTTTCTACGGGTTTCTCAGTTTGACGAATGCGATATCACTTGTCCTTGCTGTCATTCCAAAAACTTAGTCGACACCAACATTGAGCTAAACGATAATCAATCTATCTCTAATTTGCACGAGTATATAGATATGCAGGAACTTAGAATTTCCAGCATCAATAGCACATCAAGGGTCATAGCAAATCATAATGCCCACTTAAAATCTCAACTCTCTAATAGAGAGAAAGAGATTAAAGAGCTGAAGGAACAAATTGAACCAAATGAATATTACTGCACCGCATGCAGAGATTGCAATTGGGAAGGATCAAGTAAGTTTCTACGGGTT
>JAEPQF010000127.1:2595-9401 GCA_017640685.1 Hyphomicrobiales bacterium | reverse complement strand
GATGTATCACTGGTGCGCTCTAAAGCTGTTTCATAAAACGTTCGCGTTTCAAATTCGATCTGCTCAGCTTGCTCGCTCACAGCCTCTAACCGGAGCGGCCTCGCCAACCAAATGGGTTTGTGTTTGAGGAACCCTTTCACATCACTTGAGCGAATAAGAGGAATGGTCGTGCCGAATTTTTCTTCAAATAAATCCAGCAACATGCGCCTGTGTTCATTCTCTTCCATAGCCAATTCTTCAAAAACTTTTGCAGATGCCGGAAAGTCATCACTTAATCCATCAGCATAGGTCAGATAAATCCGCCCATGTTCTTCTTCCATAGAGATTGCCAAGGCCAAAATTTCTCTCTCAGTTAAATCCTTAAATCTCTTCATGGGGGTCTCCAACGAATTACGGGCAATCTTTTGAGTTCTGATAACTAATTAATCTATCCTAATTCATAAATTAGTTAACAATCATTGATTTAGAATTATTATAAATAACGCATAAATAAACTAGAAATGATCAAGGTTCATGTGACAAACAAGAATTTTTCAATAATTCTATCCTACATATAGAAAGAGGCCCTATAGTTGAAAAACGAAAGCTTGTCTTTAACAAACAGTGGAACGAGTACAGGAACTCATTTATGGCAATTGTGAATAGATTTTTGGATCCGTTAAGTGATTGGATAGCCGCCAGACTAGAGACCACTTCAAGCGGCTATGAACCATTTACACCGTCAGACCCTGAAACCCTTTCACGGATCTTACAACCAGGTGATATTTTACTGGTCGAAGGCAATCAAAAAGTCTCATCCGCGATTAAATATCTCACCCAATCAACCTGGTCCCATGCAGCCATTTATGTAGGCGAAGCTCTCTATAATGGCAATGGCTATAAAAACGAAGAACCTGTGACAACGGCCATAGATCCAAAATTTAAAGAGGGGCAACTTTGCTTAATTGAAGTAGAACTTGGCCTTGGCTGTATTGCAGTACCTCTTGCAAAATATGAAACTTACAACACCCGCATTTGCCGTCCAGTTAACCTAACACCGGAAGACCGCGCAACAGTGATCAATTTCATGGTTGGCAATTTAGGCATAAAATATGACACACGAAATATTCTTGATTTAGCTAGATACCTTTTTCCAACACCACCAATCCCAGTAAGGTGGCGCAGACGTATGTTGCATCTTGGCTCAGGCGAGCCAACAAGAGCCATTTGCTCCACCCTCATCGCCCAAGCTTTTCAAAAAGTTCAATACCCAATTCTTCCTCGCATAGAACGCGTGAAGGGAGAAAAAAGGTCAACCAGCGCCTATAGCCGTCGAGAAATTCTTCATATTCGCCATCACAGCCTGTTTGCCCCACGCGATTTTGACATTTCTCCCTACTTTGCTGTTGTTAAACCAACAATCGAATACGGCTTTGATTATAAACGTGTCAATTGGGCCCCATCCCAACTCAGCAAGGAAGAAACCCAAACAGATCCATCTAATGAAGCAGGCAAAGCAACAAGTTGAGTGACATTCGGTTGGAAATTAAGCTGATTTCTAGAAAATAATTCAATAAACCGACAAAAAACGCCTGCATCTCGCATCAAACTCTTGGCGTTAGCAAAAAAGGGTGATATTTCTCGCGGCATGACAGAGAAAAAATCACCAACACCCTTAAAAAATATCCGCAACTTTTCAATCGTTGCACATATTGATCATGGCAAATCAACATTAGCCGATCGCCTCATTCAAGTATGTGGCGGCTTGTCCGAGCGTGAAATGCAAGAACAAGTTCTTGATAATATGGAGATTGAAAAAGAGCGGGGTATTACCATTAAAGCGCAAACTGTGCGCCTCGATTATAAGGCTAATGATGGTGAAACATATCAGCTTAACCTCATAGACACCCCAGGCCATGTTGATTTCGCTTATGAAGTCTCCCGCTCTTTATCAGCGGTAGAAGGCTCACTTTTGGTGGTTGATGCGTCTCAAGGTGTTGAGGCCCAAACTCTGGCCAATGTTTATAAAGCCATTGAAAATGATCACGAGATCGTACCGGTTTTGAATAAAATCGATCTACCCGCCGCTGAACCAGAGCGCGTTAAAACGCAAATCGAAGATGTAATCGGCTTGGATGCCTCGGAAGCTGTCGAAATTTCAGCCAAATCAGGTTTGGGAACAGAAGATGTGCTTGAAGCCATCGTTGAAAAACTCCCAAGCCCTGAAGGTGAGCTTGATGCGCCATTAAAAGCCATGTTGGTCGACAGTTGGTATGACGCTTATCTTGGTGTTGTGGTGTTGGTGCGCGTAATCGATGGTACTTTGAAAAAGGGACAAAAGATCAAACTGATCGCGACAGACGCCAGTTATCTGGTTGACCGCGTCGGTGTATTCCGCCCGAAACAAGACTTAACAGATGAGCTTGGCCCAGGTGAAATGGGCTTTTTCACAGCCGCCATTAAGCAAGTGGCTGACACCCGCGTGGGTGACACGGTGACAGATGAAAAGAAACCATGTACTGAAGCACTCCCAGGCTATCAACCAGCGCAACCAGTGGTATTCTGCGGGCTCTTCCCCGTGGATAGTTCTGAGTTTGAAAACTTGCGCGATGCGATGGGCAAGCTGCGTCTTAACGATGCGAGCTTTGAATTCGAAATGGAAACATCAGCTGCGCTGGGCTTTGGTTTCCGCTGCGGTTTCTTAGGCCTGTTGCACTTAGAGATCATCCGCGAGCGCTTGGAGCGTGAGTTTAATATTGATCTTATCACAACAGCTCCATCAGTGATTTATCACATCCATCAAACTGATGGCGAGTTGATCAAAATGCATAACCCAGCTGACATGCCAGATGTTATGAAAATTGATCACATTGAAGAGCCATGGATCACAGCAACGATCCTGGTGCCAGATGAATATTTAGGTGCCGTATTAAAACTCTGTGAAGACAGACGCGGCCGCCAAACTGAGCTGACTTACGCCGGCACCAGAGCCATGGTGGTTTATGAGCTGCCAATGTCAGAAGTTGTGTTTGATTTTTACGATCGCTTGAAATCAGTGTCTAAAGGCTATGCCTCATTTGACTATCAAGTGCTTGGTTATGAAGAAGGCAATTTGGTGAAAATGTCTGTGCTCGTAAACGCCGAACCTGTTGACGCGCTTTCCATGATGGTGCACCGCGATAGAGCCGAAGCCAGAGGCCGCGGCATGTGCGAGAAGCTCAAAGAACTCATCCCACGCCATCTCTTCAAAGTGCCAATTCAGGCAGCCATCGGCGGCAAGGTGATCGCGCGTGAGACCATTGCAGCAATGCGAAAAGACGTAACAGCCAAATGTTACGGCGGTGATATCTCTCGGAAACGCAAATTGCTCGACAAGCAAAAAGCGGGCAAGAAGAAAATGCGCCAATTCGGCAAAGTAGAAATCCCCCAAGACGCCTTCATCCAAGCCTTGAAGATGGATGATAATTAGGCGCGGTTGCTAGTGGGCAACTAAAGCGCAGCTAAAAATGCGCGGTGGCTTGTGGCGGTTTCTGGTGGGAAACTGAAGCCACAGTAAAAAATTTGCAACTAAAGCGCAATAAAAAAGCGGTTTTTTGCAGATGCTCTGTGGGCATTTGAAGCACAAAAAAGACATCTGAAGCAACCACCCTAGGTGTCTAAAAACAAGCTAATCACCAAGGCAACAATTGCAGTGTTCCAAGAGGCAAGAACTCTGATACCGATTTTTATCCAATCTCTATTCAGACTACTAACGATCCAAATGAAGAAAACCCAACATACATAGATGAAAAAGCACCTTATAGCTGAGTTTGTTAAAATGGTGAGGTTTTCTGTTAAATTTTGAGCGGCCACACCGGAGCTCATCCCGATCAAAATAGCAACAACAATCGGCGTCAAAGAGATTTCAAATCGTCTTAAATTGATTCCCATAAGGGTCAAGAAACCAAGAATAATGGTAATGACGAGCAAAGCACTTTCGAAGTAAGAACTTGAAAAACTGAGCAAAGATGCACTATGCCCAACAAGAAGAGACAGGCCAAATATAACGATCGTATAAATAACCTTATCTTCGCTATTTTGCCCTAGTCTTAGACCAAGGGCAGCAATAGCTAGTAGGTGTGCAGGGTTAACAAATGAATGCTCTGGCTCAGTTAAACTATCAGTTGCTTGTCCAAATAAAATATGAGCAAATGCGCTCTCTGTGAAAAAGAGAAGCAGTAAAGTGATGAGTGGTATTAAGCGCATTTCCGCTATAGCACTCCAGCCAAGAAAGCCCCACCAACGATCGCAATTCCAAGACCTGCAGTTTGAACTGCATAGCGCCCAATTTGCCAACGTGAAAGCTCACCAAATATGATGCCAAACAAGTGAAGAAGTCCTGTTGCAAGAACAAAACCAGCGGCATATGAAATGGGCGTTGCAGCTATTGGAATCTCTGTGCCGTGAGCATGTCCGTGAAAAATACCGAAGATGGCAACGATAAACATAGCGATGTAAATAGGAAAACGCATTTTAAATGCGACCAGAAGCCCTAGAACAATAGCGGATGCTGCAATACCAGTTTCAACTGAGGGGATTTCAATGCCTAAAATCCCCAAAATTGCCCCAACAACCATGATCATAGGAAAAACAATTGGTAGTACCCAGATTGCAGGTTTGCCAAGAAAAACACCCCATAACCCTACGGCGACCATAGCCACCACATGATCCCAGCCGAAAAAAGGGTGAGTAAACCCACTGATAAAACCACCCACTTCTCCGTCTCCTGAATGGGCCATAGCAAGTCCAGGGGTAGAGAACAGTATAATCGTGATTATAAAATAGAATGGTTTAGATAAATTCGGCATGTCTTGTCCCGATTTCAATGCTTATTTTTAAAATGCATCTTTATCGATATTCAACGTTCAGTAAAGGTCTAACTTGCAATGGAGAGTTTCTAACTAGTGGCAGCAATTGGAACAAAGAAGTGTGATCAAGTTTAAGAAAAAATGTCACTTATTAACAACGATCATCTAATCGATATGATTTCCAGTTAATGCTTTTAAGTTATGATCCTGTCGCAGGTAAATTGAGCTGCCATGAAACGCCGAATAAATCGGACACCCACCCAAAGCGCGCACTGAAACCGTAATTGTCTAAAGGCATCATAATCTTGCCGTCAACCGCAAGCTTTTCGAAAGCACACTCCAAGTCGGCGTTGTTATCAAAATTAACAAATAAAGAAACGGATGGAGTGAAGTCGAACTGATGTTGTATTGGGCTATCGATAACAATAAGCCTGTGACCGTCAAAATCTATTTCAGCAATTTTAATCTGACCAGCTGCATCGTCTTCAGGACCGTACTTTTCGATTGAAGTGACAGAAAAACAAGGAAACACAGAGCGGTACAAATCAAGCGCATCTTTCGCTCTGCCGTTTTGAAACATAAGGTGAGTTGAAACTTTCATGATGAATATTATAGACAGCGTTACACCGAAAACAACTACTACTTCTGTCACAAAGCCAGCTACTCAGAATGTTTAACAGCCCCAAACGAACTGACAATGGAAATAAACATCAACTCTCCTATGAATAAAAAGAGTCTTTTCATTTTGGATAAATTTATACCACTTCTTGCCATTGAAAAATCCGATCATAAAAAAGCCGTATAATCTCGGCCAGATACGTTCAAACACTTGAAGGCACGCTTCCTAGAGTTGCTTTGCGGACGCTTGTGACGGTTGTTGTTAGGCAACTGAAGGAACGTGTAAAAGTGTATCTGAAGCAGAGGAAAGTGAGCAACCTGAAGGAGCATTTGCGACGGTTGCTTTGCGGATGCCTTGTGGGCATCTGAAGCAAAGAAAAGTGGGCAACCTGAAGGAGCATTTGCGACGGTTGCTAGTGGGCAACCTGAAGGAACATTAAAAATGAGCAACCTATACACTCCCATCAATGAATTAAAACCAATAGGCGAAGACATCTGGATTGTTGATGGAGAAATTATAAGGTTTTACGGCGCGCCTTTCACCACGCGAATGACAATCATCAGGTTAGAAAATGGTGACCTGTTCTGTCATTCCCCAATTGCCTTAACACAAGGGTTAAAAGAACAGGTTGAAAAACTGGGAACAGTGAAGCACCTGGTTTCCCCAAATTGGATTCATTATGCCTATATCCCCGAATGGGTAGAAGCATTTGAAGATACAATTGCCTGGGCGTCTCCTAAAGTGAGGGAGCGGGCCAAACAATATAAGGTGGAGATTTCGTTTGATCGAGATTTGCAAGACAAAGCTGATATCCTTTGGGAAAATGAAATAGATCAGCTGATTGCAAGGGGAAGTAAAGTCCATCAAGAAGCTGTGTTTTTTCATAAAAAAAGCAAAACACTTATTCTTACTGATTTAATCGAAAACTTTGAAAGTGAAAAAATTCCTTTTTGGTTTCGAATTTTAGGAAAGTTCGCCGGCATCATCGACCCAGATGGCAAAGCACCAATAGACATGCGCTATACATTTTTCGGCAATCATAAAGAATTGAGAAAAGCAGTTGAGCAAATGATCAATTGGCAGCCAGAAAAGATTATTATCGCTCATGGGAGATGGTTTGAAAAAGACGCAGTGCAAGAATTAAAACGAGCTTTTCGCTGGTGCATGTAGCACCAGCGAACAGTGGAACTAAGAGACTTAATTCTTAATCACAATACGTGTGCGACCTCGATTGCGTTTTACCAAATGATAAAGTTCTCGCGCAGCAGCTGGGTGCAAACGAATGCAACCATGCGATGCTGGCCGGCCAAGACGCTTAATATAATTAGTGCCATGAATGGCATATCCACCTTTAAAAAAGA
>JAEPQF010000127.1:1010-2585 GCA_017640685.1 Hyphomicrobiales bacterium | reverse complement strand
AGGCGAATTATTATATTTGCTGGAATAATGCATGCGCTTTAAAAAAGTCGGTCGATAGGATCCGCGCGGTGTGTAATAGCCACGGCGACCGGTTGAAACACGCCATGTGTAAAAACGTCTGCCATTGACATAAACCCGCATCACCTGTTGAGAAACATCCACTTTCGCAACAATATTCGCAGCGTTGGCTAGAGGAGAAAAAACAGTTCCATGAATGCTAAAAAGCAATGTAAAAATAAACAGA
The DNA here is from genome assembly GCA_017640685.1 of Hyphomicrobiales bacterium. GTDB lineage: Bacteria > Pseudomonadota > Alphaproteobacteria > Rhizobiales > HXMU1428-3 > HXMU1428-3. The sequence goes on along the minus strand of JAEPQF010000127.1, from coordinate 2,341 downwards.
AAACTAAAGAACTTAAACTTCACAACTCACATCCTAGATTAAATAAAGAAAATCAAACAAATCCTGATTTTTCTGAAGCTAATTAATCATGGAGGTCTTTAAAAACCAACAGGGTGAAAGAAAAGATCTGTTGATAATCGGGCCATGATATAAAGAGTATATCACAAAAGTTACCTGGATGATTTCCAAGCTTCAAAATTACATTAATGAAGGTGAGGCTATTGTAACTTTAATTGAGATAAGCCCCCCCTAGCTCTGTTTGTAAAAGGCTTTGGCTTTACGACTAAGCGTTTTCGCTCCTTCGGTTTTTAAACGCTGCAGTTCATTGCGTAACCTGTCTTGTTGATCAAGCAATCGGCTTTCTTCAGCTTCCAAGCGTTCTTGCTCCGCAGCCTTAATTGATTTCGAGCGCAATTGTGTTCGAACGTCACTGATTTGTGTTTGAGTATTTTCTATATCATTTTTAACAGCTAAAACTTGCAAGCCAGATTTGTTGGCCTCAATGAGAATGGGAACAATCGCCCCCTTGCAAACGGGGCTATATTCAATGCCCTGAAGCCCAAGATTAATTTGATGCTGTATTTTGCAATAAGACTTAAGCCCTTCATTGCGGCCTTGTTTATAAAGAGCAGTGTTGGCTTTGATGTTATGTTCTTTACAAGCTGATTTGTGTTTTTCAAAATAATTCATAGGTCGGCCATATTCCCCATCGGTCTTGCCAATGGCGCGCCAGTCACCTACCTTACATTGATCTTTACTAAGTGTTGCACAAGCACCCAACTGGCTGATTATGGCCACAAAAAAACAAGAAACAATCGTTACTTTATACATGAAAACACCAAAATAAAGATTATACATCTGTGATGATAGTATTCATTTATTATGATCATGTAAAAAATAAAATCTAGTGCAATTTTATTCGTGAAAATAAAAACAACAGTGAGAAGGTTTTTTCAGAATGGAAAAAAACACAAAAACAAAACGTAGTCCCCGTTCAAGAAAACCATCTACAGCGAGAAAACCAAGTGCGGCGCAATCAGAGAGTAAAAACACCATTGCTCTCATTTATGACTTTGATGGCACCTTAAGCCCAAAGAACATGCAGGAATATGCTTTCCTGCCCAAAATCGGTATGCAGGCAACAAAGTTCTGGAAAGAAGTTGCAAAACTATCCATTGAGCGTGAAGCCGAGCCTCTTATTACTTATATGCATTTGATGTATAAAAAGGCCAAAGAAAAAGGGGTTCACATTTTAAGAGATGATTTGGTGAGTCAGGGGAAGGATGTTGAGTTTTGCCCTGGCGTTGAAAAGTGGTTTGATCTGATAGAAG
>JAEPQF010000127.1:0-1000 GCA_017640685.1 Hyphomicrobiales bacterium | reverse complement strand
TCAAAAAACAATCTGGCGGTGCTGTGAATGTGCGCCATTATCTTATTTCTTCTGGGTTAAAAGAAATCATCGAAGGCACAAAAATTTATAAACGCTTTCATAATGTATTTGCCTCTGAATATTTCTTTGATGCTTATGAGTTGCCATATCCAAAACGAGTAATCTCAGATACATCAAAAACACAGTATTTATTTCGGATTAACAAAGGCGTTGAAGACGTCAATAAATCCATCAATTCTCATATGCCAGAGCAAGACCGCCCCATTCCTTTTTCTCAAATGATATATTTCGGTGATGGTGAAACCGATGTGCCCTCAATGGCAGTGACTAGACAAAATAAAGGTTTTGCCATGGCGGTTTATCCAAAGGCGAAATCAGCCAAAATTTGTAAAGAATTATTCTCTGTCGGCCGCGTCGATTTTTATGCCGAAGCTGATTACACAAAAGGCTCTGATTTACATAAACGAACATGCCTTCTCATTGACAAAATCCTAAGTGATATAAAGGTGAGAGAAGAGAAAGAGAAACTGTAAGAACTCATCTTACCTTACGAAGAAGGAGTGACGCCTTTTCCGGTTGCTGGTGGGCAACTGAAGGACAAATATGCGGTTGCCATGTGGGCAACTGAAGCACAGAAAAGCGTCAGGACATGGCGAAGCGCCAGCGCAGCCCGGTACAGCGTGGTTGTTGGTGAGCAACCTGAAACGCAAATAAAAAATGCCGCACCTCGTAGGCCTGCTGCTTCAGCAGCAGAATAGCCGTGAGAGAGAAAAAAAGCATGAAAAAGCGGATACGTAGTGGGTATCTGAAGCATAGAAAAGAAAGGTGGGCGCCTACTGTTCAATGCTTAAAAATAATGATGTGCGAAACGAGGCGCCCCACCGATTAAGAACCAAAACTATAGCACGGTTTTCCAAAATTTGCTAGATCTAACAGCCTGGATATTGAGACCCAGTTGACAAAAAACCAAGAGACGAACAAACCGCATATAATGAAAGAG
>JAEPQF010000126.1 GCA_017640685.1 Hyphomicrobiales bacterium | reverse complement strand
GACAGTTAAACCACCGGTTTTACTTGTTCATGGTGATGTGGATGAGGTTATTCCGGTTGCAGCTTTAAGTGAGGCAGAAACGGCTCTTAGAGAAGCTAAAGTTGAGGTTCGCTCTCATATATCGCGTGGGCTTGGTCATGGCATAGATCTAGATGGTTTGCGCCTTGGCAGTGAGCACTTGACAGTTTATTTAAAGTAAGTTGCCTTTTCATTTAGCATTTTTTCTTTAAAGGTGTTTTTAATTGAACGCTTTTGTGACTGGAAAAACACTGAACTTTGAAAACTCTTAAGTCTCATCTTTACTTTGTTGTGGGGATGGGACATGCTTTCCTTATTAGCTACTTTTGTTTTTTGTACTTCAGTTTTGCCTTTTAACAGGCCTTCAGGTTTCCCACTAGAAACCGGCTTGTTTGTTTGGCCTTTAGGTTTCCCACTAGAAACCGGCCTTAAAACAATAGCACTTGTCATTTTTCTGTGATGGGGGACTGGTAAATCAGGGTAGTAGTTTGAATTTGTGAGTTTATTTTTAGCTTGTAAGCATTTGTTGCGTCAGTTTTTTTGATGTTGAACTTTGTGTTGTGTTAAATTTATACTGTAACAAATTTAATGAGGCCACTTTGCTTGTTTGAGTGAGATTCTCTCATTTTTGAAGTAAAGAACTTTTTTGCGAAGATACCTTGTTTGAGACTACATCTTGCACTTAGTTAGGCCTCGCAATTGTGAGGATTGATAGCTGTGATGAGACAAACTCGCTCTCCGGATGCCTGCCCTGCACTGGTCCTTAATGCGGATTTCAGACCACTTAGTTATTACCCTTTGTCATTATGGAGCTGGCAAGAGGCAGTGAAATCTGTTTTTCTTGATCGGGTGAATATTATCCAGACTTATGACCAAAAGGTTCGTAGTCCTTCTCTTGATATGAAATTACCTAGTGTTGTGGCACTGAAAAATTATGTCAGCCCAGCACGCTATCCAGCTTTTACACGCTTTAATTTATTCCTTCGTGATAAGTTTAGCTGCCAATATTGTGGTGCAACAGATGACCTGACATTTGACCATGTTATTCCGCGCTCTAAGGGTGGTTTAACGCGCTGGGATAATGTTGTGGCGGCTTGTGCACCTTGTAATTTGCGCAAAGCTAATAAGATGCCAGAGGTTGCTGGGATGATCCCGCGGCAAAAACCGATCCGCCCAACTGTATTTGATTTACATAAGAATGGGCGTTTGTTTCCACCGAATTATCTACATGAAAGTTGGCTTGATTATCTTTATTGGGATACTGAGCTAGAGGCTTAATATATCTCACGGGCTAATCCGCGGCAGCGCGGGCCCTCCGATGGGGCGCGCAATATTTTTTGAAGCCCTATCGGCTTCAAAATGCGCGGGCTGCGCTGTCGCTTCGCCATGTCCTGACGCCTTCTTTGTACTTCAGTTACCCACGATGCAACTGTCAAGGCGTCACTCCTTCTTAGTGAAGTGAGCTTTTATTTTTTCATTAACTCATCTGCACTTTGCGTCTGCACCCTCCTATGGACGGCTGTTTTAGTGTTGTAGGTTTATTTTTATTTGCTCTTGAGGTTGCTCATAGGCAATGGTGTTGCTTTTGTTTCTTAAGCTGAGACTTTTTCTGGTTCTTCTTCGATTTTTAGTACATCTTCCAGAGCTTTGCGGATTTGGTTTTGGCGATTTTTGTTTGTGATTTTACCGCCTAATAGATCCGTGACATAGAAAACGTCAATCGCTTTTTCACCATAGGTGGCGATATGCGCGCTAGAGATATCCAGGTTCAAATCGCTCAAAGTTTTGGTGAGGTGGAACAAGAGGCCTGGGCGGTCAAGTCCTCTTACTTCAATCACGGTTAGATCATTTGAGAGACTATTATCAATCGTTACATCTGGCGGGACTTTAAAGGCTGCGATGCGTCCCCTCATTGTTTGAGGTTTTTGCATCATGTTGTTGAGATGTTTTTCGCCGCGAATGAGTTGGTTTAATGTGTCTGCAATTGTTTGAGCACGGCGTTGTTCATCTTCAGCGTGATCAAACTCGCGGCTTATGCATACAGTGTCTAGCGCCATGCCGTCTTGTGTTGTTGTAACCTGAGCATCGATAATGTTAGCGCCTGAAGCTGCACAACTTCCAGCTAGCATCGAAAGAAGTTTTGGATGAGCAGTTGTGAAGATGGTGATTGATGTGTGAGCGGTGAACGCGTCACTTGAAACTTCAAAGGCGAGTTCTTTCTTCTCATCTTCAGCTGATTTCATTAATTTGGCATGCTCATATTGAGTTTCCAAATCTGTTTTGAGCCAATATGAATCGAAATGTCTTGTTGTGTAATTTTCAAGCTGGGCAGGGCTCCAGTTGATAGCTGTGTCAGCTTCAGCTTTTTCGCGGAACTCATTAATTGCCAAGTTCACTTGAGCACGGTGTGTGTCTTCACTATGACCATTAGAGAGGTAAAGATTTGTCTCTTGGTATAAAGTTCTTAGAAGCTGACCTTTCCAACCGTTCCATGTGCCAGGGCCAACAGCTCTGATGTCACAAGCTGTTAAGATAACCAGGAGTTTTAGTCTTTCTCTGCTTTGAACAATATTGGCAAAGTCTTTAATTGTTTGTGGGTCGTTTAAATCTCGGCTTTGCGCAAAGGCGCTCATAGTTAAATGTTCTTCGATAAGCCAGGAGACAATATCTGTTTCAGCTTCTGTTAAACCAAGGCGCGGGCAAAGCCGTCTTGCTACACGGGCGCCGGCGATTGAGTGGTCTTCTTTGCGCCCTTTGGCAATATCGTGAATGAAAACGGCAACATAAAGAGCACGTCTATGTGAAACTTGTTGCATAAGATCGTGTGATAGAGGGAGCTCTTTTTCAGCTTCACCTCGATCAATCCAGGCAAGTTCCGCTAAAGAGCGGATAAGGTGCTCGTCGACCGTGAAATGGTGATACATGTTAAATTGCATCATGGATGTGATTTTACCGAAATCACGAATAAAACGCCCTAAAACACCTGATTCATTCATGCCACTGAGTACTTTTTCAGGGTTGTCTTTGGAGCATAAAATATCGAGAAAGATTTTGTTGGCCGTTTTGTTTTTTCTTAAATTTGCATCAATTAAACGCAGAGAATGGCGAATTTGGCGCATGGCGGTTGGGTGCAACAAAGTGTTGTATTTGCTGGCCATGTAAAAGATGCGGATGAGGTTCACAGGATCACGTTTGAAAGTGTCTTTGTGAACTGTGTTGAGGCGGCCATTTTCAATTCGAAAATCTGAAGATTTTCTCAGCTCTCTTCTGTGTTTCCATCCCAAACCTTCGATGAGTTGATTGAGCTTTGGCGCAGTTTTAAGCTGCTTCATTTCAAGATCTGCACAAAGGACGCGTGTGAGATTGCCGACTTCTTTGGCTGTTAAGAAGTAGTGTTTCATGAAGCGCTCTACGGCTTGCATGCCTTTTCTATCTGAGTAACCAAGGCGCTCTGCCATTGATTTTTGCACTTCAAATGAGATGCGCTCTTCAGCTCTTTTGGTTAGGAAATGCAGATGGCATCTTACAGTCCATAGATAATCATCAGCGTGTTTGAAACTGTGATATTCTTCTGCTGTGAAAACGCCTGAAGTTGAGATGTCGCAACCGGTTGTTGTTTCAAAGTTTAAATATTTTGCGATCCAATGAAGGGTATGTAGGTCTCTCTGTCCGCCTTTGCCATCTTTCACATTTGGTTCGACCATATAGCGAGAGGCGCCTGAGCGTTCATGGCGCTCATCACGCTCATTAAGTTTGGCTTCAATGAATTCTCTAGCAGTGCCTTTGATGACTTTTTCTTTGAAATTATCAAGGAACTCTTCATAGAGATGTTCTTCCCCCCAAAGATAACGGCTATCAAGCATGGCTGTACGAATTGTCATGTCTGATTTTGCAAAGCGTACTGTTTGCTCGATAGAGCGGGTGGCATGACCGACTTTAAAGCCCATGTCCCATAGGAGATAGAGCATATATTCCACAACGCTTTCGCCCCATGCCGTTTGCTTATAGGGCAAGAGGAACAGAAGATCGATATCTGAGCCAGGTGCTAAAGCGCCGCGGCCATAACCGCCTGTTGCAACAACTGCGATACGTTCAGCTGAAGAAGGGTTATGAGCTCTGTGAACATGTTTGGTTGTAAAATCATAGATGACGCGGATTAATTCATCTTGAAAATGAGAAAGCCCTTCAGCGCAAAGTCTGCCATCGCCATCTTCCAGTAAGTTTGTTTCAGCTTGGGTATGGGCGTGTTTTTTCACCTCGCATAATTTTGCCAACACTTCTTGGCGCAATTTACTTTCTTGTTTTTGATGTTTGCGCCAGAGCTCGGTTATTTCATCTCTTAATTGATTGGGAGAGAAAAAAGGGGGAGTTGTGGTGAATAACTTATCCATGTGTTTTTCTAGATATGACTTTCTTGAATGAATGTCTGCTAACAAAGACTCGGTTTGTAAATGTTAGAATTAGTCTAGCATAAACTGGTTTCTTTTCGCTAGAGTGCTCTTAAAGCTTTTCGTTTTTGGGTGATTTTTTCGTAAAATTTTTAATTTAAGATTTTTGCTGAGAAATTGCTTTGAGTTTATACAGCATATCTAGGGCGTTTTTGGGAGTTAATTCATCGGGATTTAATTGTAAGAGTTCGTCTTGCAATTTATCGCCAATAGGGTTTGGTTTGGCCTTTTCTTCCATTTCTTCTTCATTTTCTGGCAGTTCCATAGAAAAAAGAGGTAGATCTTCAAGTTGGTTAATACCGCCTGATTTTTGGTTTTTATTCTCTAAAACAATTAACACTTCGTTGGCGCGTTTAATCACAGGTTTGGGGAGACCTGCGAGTTTGGCCACCTGGATGCCGTAAGATCTGTCAGCCGCGCCCATGATGACACGGTGAAGAAAGACGATTTCATCGTTCCATTCTTTCACCTCTATTGTGGCGTTCGTCACGCCAGCAAGTTTTTCCGATAATGTTGTGAGCTCGTGATAATGGGTGGCGAAGAGGGCGCGGGTTTTGCTGATGTTGTGAAGATATTCTACTGCAGCCCAGGCGATTGAGAGGCCGTCAAAGGTGGCTGTGCCTCTGCCGATTTCATCAAGAATAACCAAGGATTTTTCTGTTGCTTGGTTGAGGATGGCAGCTGTTTCCACCATTTCTACCATGAAAGTTGATCGGCCACGGGCTAAATCATCTGAGGCGCCAACTCTTGAAAAGAGACGATCTATCAGGCCGATGTGGGCACTGGCTGCGGGGACGAAACTGCCCATTTGCGCCATGATGGCGATAAGAGCGTTTTGCCTGAGATAAGTCGATTTACCGGCCATGTTGGGGCCCGTTAACAACCAAATATTAGCAGCGCCTTCTTTGTTGTTTTTAGAAAGCGTGCAATTGTTTTCAATAAAGGGGCCGGATTTTGATTTGCGTAATGCTTGCTCGACTACGGGGTGACGCCCATTTTTAATGGTGAAAGTGCGGCTATCATCAATGATAGGGCGGGTGTAATTTTCTTCTTCGCTTAAGAGCGAGAGACTTAAAATTACATCGAGATTAGCCAAGCTTTCAGCGCATTGGCTGATTTTATCGCCTGAGGTTTCAACATCTGTACTTAGTTCTGTAAAGAGGCTGAGTTCTATGGCTAGAGCGCGCTCTGCTGCTTGTGTGATTTTGGATTCTGTTTCAATCAGCTCTTCAGTGTTGAAGCGAACATTGTTTGCAAGCGTTTGACGGTGACGGAAGGTTTCGCTCAAGGGGCCAGTGAGGAGTTGATTGGCATTTAATTGTGTGACTTCTACAAAATATCCGAATTGATTGTTGTGTCTGACTTTTAAGGATTTTATGTCAGTTAGTTCGCGATATGTTGCTTGGAGATTGGCAATGATTGTGCGGCTTTGATCTCGCAATGTACGTTGTTCATCTAACCCTTCATGGTTGCCTTCTTTTATGAAGCCACCATCTTTTGCTTGAAGAGGGAGATCTTCAGTTAAATATCTATCTAATTTGTCTTTTAAAGAGCCTGAGGCAAAGAGCAGTGATTTGCTGATTTGCTTTATGAGCTCTGGTAGGTGCTCTTGTTTGAAATGCTCTAGTTCTTTTAAAACTTCATCAGCAACGAGAAGACCAGAGCGGATGGCGCCTAAGTCTTTAGGTCCGCCTCGTTTTAATGAGAGACGAGAAAGGGCACGGGCCATGTCTGGTGTGCGGCGCAAGATTTTGCGAACTGTATCTCTGGCGGCGCTGTTATTGTTGAAAAATTCAAGACTGTTGAGACGGTTGTTAATTGCTGCAACGTCATTTAAGGGTGCGTTTATTTGAGCCGCTAGCTGGCGAGAGCCTGCACCAGTGACAGTTCTGTCCATTGCGTCAAATAGGCTTCCTTTTTTGGTCATTCTTGTTGATTTGATGAGCTCTAGATTGCTGCGAGTGGCAGCGTCGATGATCATTGTTGCTGTTTCAATTGACCGGCTTGGCGGCCTGACCAAGGGGCATTTGCCGATTTGTGTGAGCTCGACATATTTTAACAAAGCGCCAATGGCCGCAAGTTCGCCGCGCTCGTAAGTGCCAAAGCCATCTAACTCACTTACTTTTAAAGCGGCTTTTAATGAGGCTTCGCCGCTTAGGCTATTGAAATAAGCTGTTGGGACTGGTGTTTGTACAGCTGGTTGGTGATCAATAATATGGCGAATGGAGACATCATTTTTGAGATTGTCAGCAATGAGAAGTTCACTTGGGGCGAGTTTTGTTAATTCACCGCTCAAATCAGAACCTGTTACTTCGCTTACTAAAAATTGCCCAGTTGAAATATCAAGGCTGGCAAGAGAAAAGAGATTTTCTTTTTTTGTTTCATGGGCTGGATTTTTAAATAGAGAGGTTAGAAAATTATTAGAGCCTGGCTCTAGTAATGTGTCTTCTGTGAGTGTGCCTGGGGTGACGAGGCGCGTGACATCTCTTTTTACAACAGCTTTCGACCCTCTTTTTTTGGCGTCTGCTGGGTCTTCCATTTGTTCTACAACAGCGACTTTAAAACCAGCTTTGATGGCTTTTTGCAAATATTCGTCTGCCACTTTTAAAGGCACACCTGCCATCGGGATGTCTTTGCCTTGGTAGGTGCCCCGTTTGGTAAGGGTGAGGCCTAATTTTTCAGAAGCTTCAATGGCATCATCAAAGAAAAGTTCATAAAAATCACCAAGTTGGTAGAAAAGAATATAACCTGGGTTAACCGCTTTTAATTCGAGATATTGGGCGATGACGGGCGAGGGCTTTTCAGCCGCTTTGGTTGGCTTTTTTTCTTCTTGCTTTGTTTTAGCACTGGTTTTGGAAGGCGTGTTGTTCTCTAAGCCTTTATTTTCAATGCTGTTATTAACAATATTGTTGTTTTCAATGCCTTGTGTACTCACCAGTTGGTCTCGCTTTGGGGTATTCTTTAGATGCATGTTTGGATGGGGACTGACATTACAGAGGGTTTTTCTAAATTACCATAGATAATGAAAATCCGTTGGGGATTTACATTTGGATTGTTGTTTTTTAATGATGGCTTATTCATCTAATGTAGGGCTATCTTCTTTATTATTGTTGCTTATATTTTTGCTATAATTATAGAAAAGACATGTTGTCGTTCAAAAATCTTCGTACTATGGTCTATGTATAAACACGTAGTATCCTTCCATACATAATTTTAGGTTCTCAAAAAATAATGTCTCAAAAAAAATCTAAGAATAACTTCACGGACCAAGAAGCTTTGCAATTTCATGCGGGGAGCAAACCTGGCAAGCTTGAAATTACACCAACCAAGCCTATGGCAACGCAGCGCGATTTGAGTTTGGCTTACTCACCTGGTGTGGCCGTGCCTGTTTTAGCGATCTCGGAAGATGAGCGCTCTGCTTATGATTATACTAATAAAGGCAATATGGTTGCGGTTATTTCTAATGGTACTGCGATTTTGGGACTTGGAAATTTAGGGGCGCTTGCTTCTAAGCCTGTGATGGAAGGTAAATCTGTTCTCTTTAAACGGTTTGCGGATGTTGATTCAATTGACCTTGAAGTTTCAACTGAAGATGTTGATGAGTTCATCAATTGTGTGCGCTATTTGGGCCCGGCGTTTGGTGGCATCAATTTAGAAGATATTAAAGCGCCTGATTGTTTTATCATTGAGCAAAAATTGCGGGAATTGATGGACATTCCTGTATTTCATGATGACCAGCATGGCACTGCGATTATCGCAACGGCTGGTTTGATCAATGCACTGCATCTTAATGGCAAAGATATAAAAGACATTAAACTTGTGTGCTCTGGTGCTGGTGCGGCAGCGATTTCTTGTATTGAATTAGCGAAATCAAAAGGTGTGCGTTCTGAAAATATTTTAATGATTGATCGCAAGGGTGTGATTTATAAGGGCCGTGAAGGTGGGTTGGATCAATTTAAATCTGCTCATGCGGTTGAAACGGATAAACGCACTTTAGCTGATGCGCTTGATGGAGCTGACGTTTTTTATGGTCTTTCAGCGGCCGGACTTGTGAGCCAAGATATGGTGAAATCTATGGCACCAGACCCAATTATTTTTGCTATGGCCAATCCTGATCCTGAAATTACACCAGAAGAGGTGAGAGAGGTGCGCCCCGATGCAATTATCGCAACGGGCCGTTCTGATTATCCGAACCAGGTGAATAATGTGCTTGGGTTCCCTTATATTTTCCGCGGGGCGCTTGATGTACATGCAAGCGGTATTAATGAGGCAATGAAGATTGCAGCAGCTGAGGCTTTGGCTACTTTGGCACGAGAAGATGTGCCGGATGATGTGGCGGCTGCTTATGGTGGGCAACGCCCGAAATATGGGCCTGATTATATTATCCCGGCGCCGTTTGATCCTCGCCTTATTAGTCATGTACCGCCAGCTGTGGCGAGAGCTGCTATGGATACTGGCGTTGCGCGGCGCCCGATTATTGATATGGAAGATTATGCGGCTAAGCTTTCAGCTCGGCTTGACCCTGTTCAGGGGTGGCTTCATGGCATTTTCCAAAAGGTGAAGAAAAACCCGCGCCGGGTTGTTTTTGCTGAAGGGGAAGAAGAGCAAGTTATTCGCGCCGCCAATACATTTTATAACATGGGACTTGGGCATCCTGTTCTTGTTGGCCGAGAAGAAGGCATTCTCGATGGGTTTAAGCGGGCTGGTATTGAATATCGTGATGTGTTTGAAATTCAAAATTCTCGTGAATCTGAGCATAATGAGCTTTACGCTGATTATCTTTATCAACGTTTGCAACGTAAAGGCTATGTGCGCCGCGATTGTTTGAGAATGGTGAATAATGATCGGATTATTTTTGCATCTTGTATGATAGCGCATGGTCATGCGGATGCGCTTGTTGCTGGTGTGACGCGCAATTGGTCCATTGCTTTTGAGGATATTCAAAAAGTATTGGATGCTAAAGAAGGTTCTTGCCCGATTGGTGTGTCTTTGGTGTTGAACAGAGGCCGGGCTGTGCTCGTTGCTGATACCTCCGTGCATGATATGCCAACCGCTGAAGAGTTAGCTGACATTGCTGTTGAGGCTGCGAAAGTTTCTTGCCGGCTTGGCGCTGAGCCACGTGTGGCGATGCTTGCCTACTCGACCTTTGGTCATCCTGAAGGGGAGCGCTCGAACCGTTTGAGAGAAGCGGTGCAATTGCTTGATAAACGCGGTGTTGATTTTGAATATGATGGTGAGATGT
>JAEPQF010000125.1 GCA_017640685.1 Hyphomicrobiales bacterium | reverse complement strand
GAGAAATTTTAAACTTTAAGTTTTGCTGTAAAATAAAGAAATCTATCCGCTAATGAGAATAAAATGGCAGAAAAAAAAGCAAAACCAAAAGGCAATATCCCAAAGTTCATCCACTTAAGGGTTCACTCAGCCTATAGTTTGTTAGAAGGCGCACTTCCAGTCGAGCGGTTGGTGAATTTTGCTGTTGACGAAAACATGCCTGCTCTTGGCCTCAGCGACACCAATAATCTATTTGGTGCACTTGAATTTTCTGAAAAATGCGTCGGCAAAGGTATCCAACCACTCATTGGCTGCACATTAGCGATTAAAATGCCATCTCTTGAGGGGGAGGCTAAGAAGTCTATTTTTGATAAAACCCAAAACATTCACAAAACAGATGGCGAAATAGCGCTATTTGCTCAAAATGAAAAGGGCTACCAAAATTTAATGGCCTTAACGAGTGTCGCTTTCTTGGATACCGCTGGTGAAACGGACCCTTTTATCACTTTTGAGTTTTTAAAAGACCATTCAGAAGGCGTCATCATGTTAACCGGTGGTGAAGACGGCCCTCTTGATTTAGCTATCAAAAACAACCAATCAGAGTTAGCTGGCAAATGGGCGGCGCTTTTAAAAGAAACATTTAAAGATAGACTTTACATCGAACTTCAAAGACATGGCCGTCCAAGCGAAAAGAAGCGAGAACAAGACCTCTTAGAAATTGCTTACTCACTAGAAATTCCCCTTGTTGCTACCAATGAAGCTTATTTTGATAAAAGAGAAGATTACGAAGCACATGATGCCCTTATCTGTGTAGCAGATGGTGCTTATGTTTCAGAAGATGATAGAAGACGCCTAACACCAGATCATCACCTAAAATCAGCACGTCAAATGGCGGAGCTTTTTAAAGACATTCCAGAGGCTATTGAAAACACAATTGAAATCGCAAAGCGCTGTTCTTATCGCCCAACAACCCATGCCCCCATCTTGCCGAACTATCTCAGTAGCGATGAGCAAATGGACAATGAGCAAAAACTCAAAGAAGAGGCCAAAGCTCTAAGAGAACTCGCTGAAAAAGGCTTAGAAGAACGCTTAGCTAAAATAACAATGCCAGAAGGCATGACAAAAGATGATTATGTCGAGCGGTTAAATTTTGAGCTTGATATTATCATCTCAATGAAGTTTCCAGGTTACTTCCTCATCGTTGCGGATTTCATCCAATGGTCAAAAAACAATAATATTGCCGTAGGGCCAGGGCGGGGGTCAGGTGCGGGCTCTGTTGTTGCTTGGGTATTAACAATTACTGACCTAGACCCATTGAGATTTGGCCTTCTATTTGAGCGCTTTCTTAATCCCGAGCGGGTTTCAATGCCCGACTTTGACATCGACTTTTGCCAAACCAGACGCGACGAAGTCATACGCTATGTGCAGCAAAAATATGGCGATGACAAAGTGGCTCAAATCATTACCTTTGGTAAGTTACAAGCCCGCGCTGTGCTAAGGGACGTCGGCCGTGTTCTTTCAATGCCCTATGGCCAGGTTGATCGCTTATGTAAAATGGTGCCAAATAACCCTGCAAACCCGTGCACCCTTTCTGAAGCTCTGGTTGAAGAACCAAAACTTGCTGAAGCAAGACGCTCAGAAAAAGTCGTCGACGAACTTCTCACCATCGCTCTCAAATTAGAAGGGCTTTATCGTCACGCTTCTACCCACGCAGCGGGTGTTGTTATCGGTGATCGCCCCTTAACCCAGCTTGTCCCACTCTACCGCGACCCAAAATCAGACATCCCTGTCACCCAATTTAATATGAAATGGGTGGAACCAGCAGGCCTGGTGAAGTTCGACTTTCTCGGCCTTAAAACCCTCACGGTTATTGAAAAGGCAAGGGAGTTCATTGCCACTAACGGTACAGATCTTGATATTCCTAATTTACCGTTAGATGATGAAAAATCTTACGAACTTTTGGCGAACGGTGAAACGGTAGGTGTCTTCCAATTGGAGAGTACAGGCATGCGGGATAGTTTGAAAAAACTACGCCCCGATAGATTTGAAGACATCATCGCGATGGTGTCTCTCTATCGCCCAGGCCCGATGGATAACATCCCCACTTACATTGCAAGAAAGCAAGGCGATGAAGAGCCCGATTATTATCACGACATGCTCAAACCCGTTTTGGAAGAGACATATGGCGTAATCATCTATCAAGAACAGGTGATGCAAATCGCGCAAATCATGGCTGGTTACTCTCTTGGTGAAGCGGATATGCTCCGCAGAGCCATGGGTAAAAAGATTAAAGAAGAAATGGCCCGGCAAAAAGCGCGGTTTGTTGAAGGGGCCGAGAAAAATAATGTCGACAAAAAACAGGCTGAATTCATATTTGAACAAGTGGATAAGTTCGCGGGCTACGGGTTTAACAAATCTCACGCTGCCGCCTACGCATTGTTGGCTTACCAAACGGCATATTTGCGAGCCAACCATCCGGTTGAATTCCTCGCCGCTTCAATGACCCTTGATCTTGGCAATACAGATAAACTCGCCATGTTCGCTAATGAAGCAAGACGAATAGGGATAGAAACTAAATCACCAGATGTGAATGCATCTGAAATTGATTTTATTCCTAAAGACAATAGTATTCTTTATTCAATGGCCGCTTTGAAAAACATCGGCACAGGCGCAGTAGCCAGCTTGGTTGAAGAGCGTAAAGCCAATGGCAAATTCAAAAGCCTAACTGATTTTGCCAATAGATTTGACCCAAAAGCCATTAACAAACGCGGGCTTGAAACGCTTTCATGCGCAGGTGCTTTTGACAAAATCGAACCAGATCGCGCCAAAGTGCATGCCAACGCTGAACGCATAGCTGCAGTCGCCAGTAAATTACATGATGATCGTAAAACCGGGCAATCAGACTTGTTTGGCGGTTCCTCAGATGCAGGCACACCAGATTTAGAACTGATCAATGTCCAGCGTTGGCGTGAAATGGAAAAACTCACCCGCGAATATGACGCTGTTGGCTTTTACCTTTCAGGTCACCCCTTAGATGAATATGAAGCAGTCCTTGATCGTTTAAATGTAGAGCAATGGACAGTTTATGAGAAAAAAGCGCTCGATAATAATGGTGGCCTTGGTGTTTTAGCCGCCACAGTA
This sequence comes from Hyphomicrobiales bacterium, assembly GCA_017640685.1. Classification (GTDB taxonomy): domain Bacteria; phylum Pseudomonadota; class Alphaproteobacteria; order Rhizobiales; family HXMU1428-3; genus HXMU1428-3. The sequence goes on along the minus strand of JAEPQF010000125.1, from coordinate 6,804 downwards.
TCTGCCGTGAGGGAAAGACGCTCAAAATCGGGTAATTTATACGCGTTTGTTGAGTTCTCAGATCAATCCGGCCAGTTTGAAGCGATCACCTTTTCAGATACGTTAGAAGCCTGCCGTGATATTTTAGAAAGCGGCCAACCGGTTTTACTAAAAGTAGAAGCTGACGTTGAAGAAGACACCGTGCGCTTAAGGTTACAAAAAGCCGAATCACTCGAGTTTGCCGCACAAAATATGGTCCGTGGGCTTAAATTAACCGTCTCAAAAGATATGGACATGGCAGAATTAGCCAAGGCATTGGGAGATCATCAAGGGCGGGGCAAAATTAAAGTTGGTATTATGCTAGATGACTTCAAGCGCGAAGTTGAGATGGATTTACCTGGCAAATATAGCGTTTCATTGGAGCGCGCCAGTGATTTAAGAACCCTACAAGGTGTTTTGTCAGTGACAGAAATTTAAAATCCGTATCTAAGTCGTACCATAAAACTCAACGCTAAGGTATTAATTTACCGCCCGCTCGAAAATCGTAGATGAAGCTATAAAAGCAATAAAAAGCTTGTCATAGCATCAAATAACCACTATAAAGCCTTCCATTCCACACGCGGGGGTGCGGTGGGCATATGAATTATATGCTATCCCGACCGCTCCGGTGCATGTCGATAATCTTCTAAAAGATGATGAACTCCTTGAGCTTCAGCTCAAATGGAGATTTTATTGTTTTCATTGGTGGATTTGAGGCGTTTGTGCATGTCCCCGCGGAGGTTAAACCGGAAAACTGAAGGATTATAAGAACATGGCAGTGCCATCATTTGACATGCGTCAACTCCTAGAAGCTGGCGTACACTTTGGACACCAATCTCACCGTTGGAACCCAAAAATGGACCAATATATCTTTGGTTCACGTAACAACATTCATATCATCGACTTGGCACAAACAGTGCCAATGTTGCATCAAGCTCTACAAGCTGTAAGTGATACAGTTGCAAGAGGCGGCCGTGTGCTGTTTGTTGGTACTAAACGCGCCGCTTCAGACGCAATCGCTGAAAGCGCGAACCGTTGTGCTCAATATTACATCAACCATCGCTGGTTGGGTGGCACACTTACGAACTGGAAAACAATCACACAGTCAATTAAACGTTTGAAAAAACTAGACGAATTGCTAGCTGGTGAAGCTCAAGGTTTGACGAAAAAAGAACGCCTCCAAATGACACGTGAGCGTGATCGCTTAAATCAAGCTATTGGTGGTGTGAAAGATATGGGCGGTATCCCAGACATTCTTTTCGTTATCGATACGAACAAAGAATCTATCGCGATCGCAGAGGCTAACAAGCTGAACATACCAGTTATTGCTGTTGTTGATAGTAACTCAAACCCATCAGGTATCACTTTCCCAGTTCCAGGTAATGATGATGCGGGCCGCGCAATTTCATTATACTGTGATCTAATTGTGAAATCAGTTCTTGATGGCATTGAGCGTTCACAAGGTGCAGCTGGCATGGACTTAGGCGCAGCTGTTGAAGTAAGCGAACAAGCTCTAGCTGAAGAAGAAGTTTCAAGCGAAGCAGCTTCTGAAGAAGCTCCCGCAGTTGATCTTAAAGGCTTCAAAGGCCTAGACGCACCTGAAGGTGAAGCTGATGATCTGAAGAAAATTGACGGTGTAGGCCCAGTTATTGAGAAAAAACTCAATGAACTAGGGATTTACCACTTCAAACAAATTATTGAGCTAACAAAAGAACAAGCTGACGCGATTGATAAAGCAATTGCATTTAAAGGCCGCATCGAACGCGATGATTGGCAAGGCCAAGTTACGAAGCTTTTAGACGCTTAAACAAAAATAGATGAGGTAAAACCTGTTACCAGGCTTTTACCTCATTAAATACTGAAATACGCGATCAAAATTGCGGATGCATAGTGGGCATCTGAAGCACAAAAAAGTTTAATCTTAAATTTGAGGCAAGTGATATGGCTGAAATTACAGCAAGCATGGTGAAAGAACTACGCGAAACAACTGGTGCAGGCATGATGGATTGTAAAGCTGCATTAAAAGAAGCAGATGGCAATATGGAACAAGCAATCGACTGGTTACGGACAAAAGGCTTAGCAAAAGCTGCAAAAAAAGCCGGCCGTGTAGCTGCTGAAGGTCTTGTAGGCATCAAAACAAACGGTACAACAGGTGTTGTTGTTGAAGTGAACTCTGAAACAGACTTTGTTGCCCGTAATGACCAATTCCAGGAACTCGTAAATAAAATTGCTGAAACAGCACTTGAAAATGGTGTTGATGAGCTAGCAAGTAAAAACTTCCCTGGCAAAGATATGTCAATCGAAGATTATGTAAAAGAGCTTGTAGGAACCATCGGTGAAAACATGAACTATCGCCGTGGTGCTCAATTGTCCGTTGAAAATGGTGCAATTGCTGGTTACATCCACAACGCAACTGTCCCAGGTCTTGGTAAAATCGGTGTGCTAGTAGCGCTAGAGACAACTGGTGATGCTGCAAAAGCTGAAGCTCTTGGCAAACAAATCGCAATGCACATCGCAGCGATTAATCCACTTTCAGCAACTGTTGAAGATCTAGACCCAGCTGTTGTAGAACGCGAAAAAGCAGTTCTAACAGAACAAGCACGTGAAAGTGGCAAGCCAGATAACATCATTGAAAAAATGATTGAAGGCCGTATCCGTAAATTCTACGAAGAAGTCGTTCTATTGAAACAAGTTTTCGTTGTGGACGGTGAAAACACAGTTGAAAAAGCCATCAAAAATGCTGAAGGCGATGTTGGCGCCCCAATTGAGTTTAAAGGCTTTGTACGCTTTGAACTTGGTGAAGGCATCGAAGTAGAAGAATCTGATTTTGCAGCTGAAGTAGCAGCAACTGCAGGCGTTTAAGTCTTAAAAACAAACAAAAACACCGGTTCATTGGTCGCCTTTGAGCCGGTTTTTTTATGTCTAAAGTCAAAAATACATATCTATTTGAGAAAACACGGCAAATTTAAGCTATTTAAATTGAGCAATGCTGTGAGATCGTATAAAGCTTTTTGAGCAGCTTTGAAGAAGATTAGGGGAAAACTTCATGTCAGTACTAAAATCAGATAGCCCAAAATATAAGCGGCTTTTGCTCAAACTATCTGGTGAAGCGTTAATGGGAGACGATGAGTACGGCATAAACATGGAAACCACGCGCCAATATGCTAGCGAAATTGCAGCAGCTGCCAATAAAGGCGTGGAAATAGCCATCGTTATCGGTGGAGGGAATATTTTCCGCGGCATGGCAGGCGCTGCAAAAGGAATGGAACGCGCCTCAGCTGATTATATGGGCATGTTAGCCACCGTAATGAACGGGCTGGCATTGCAAGGTGTTTTAAAAGAATTTGGCGTGGAAGTCATTGTTATGTCAGCCATCCCAATGCCAACTGTATGTGAACCCTATGTTAGAACTCACGCATTGGATCATTTGAAAAATGGCCGTGTTGTCATCTTCGTTGGAGGAACTGGCAATCCATATTTCACAACAGATACAGCCTCTACACTAAGAGCCATCGAAATGAATTGCGATTGTTTGGCTAAAGCCACGCAAGTTGATGGCGTATATACAGCAGATCCCAAAAAAGACCCCACAGCAAAACGCTATGATATTCTTGACTACGATACCATCCTAGCAAAAGATTTAAAGATTATGGATGGAGCAGCCATTGCTTTGGCAAGAGATAATAATCTACCCCTAGTTATTTTTTCCATTCACCAAGAGGGTAATTTGGTAAAAATGGTTGAGGGCAGCGTAACAGCAACATATGTAAAAAGTTAAACATATAAAAAGTTAAGTTCGCGAACAAACAAGTTAAAGATAACGCATAAAGGAAAAGACCATGTCAGACGCAACATTCGATTTAAGCGATATTGAAAAACGAATGAAAGGGGCCCTTGCATCCCTGAAAAATGACTTTTCTGGCTTACGCACCGGCAGAGCAAGTGCCTCTTTGCTCGATCCTGTAAATGTGATGGCATATGGCTCACCCATGCCATTGAGCCAAGTCGCAACAGTCTCAGTTCCAGAACCTCGCACAATCAGCGTAAATGTTTGGGATCAATCTCAAGTCGCAGCCGTTGAAAAAGCCATTCGCGAATCTGGTCTCGGTCTAAATCCAAATGTCGAAGGCAGTACACTTCGTATTAACATTCCAGAATTAAACGAAGAGCGCCGGGCAGAGCTTACAAAAGTTGCCGCCAAATACGCGGAACAAGCTCGCGTTGCTGTGAGAAATGTTCGCCGTGATGGAATGGACATTCTGAAAAAACAAGAAAAAGATGGTGACATTGGCCAAGATGAGCAACACACTTTAGGGGCAAAAGTTGATGATTTAACCAAAAAGCTAGTGGATGAGATCGACAGCACATTAGCCACGAAAGAAGCTGAAATTATGCAAGTTTAGTAAAGAGGCCTTGTTATCTGAACTTGCCTTTTATCTGTTAATCCTAATTAGAGTGTTATTTATGAATGATCAAAGCGATAATTTGAGACAAGGTTTGCGTCCCGAATTACGCCATGTTGCGATTATCATGGATGGCAATGGCCGCTGGGCAGCCCAAAGAGGGCTTCCCCGCACAGCAGGCCATAAAAAAGGCGTCGATACTGTCAAAGACACTGTAAAGAACGCTATCGAACTTTCTATTCCCTATCTAACCCTCTTTAGTTTTTCTTCTGAAAATTGGTCTCGGCCCAAACCAGAAGTTGATGAATTAATGCGCTTGATGAAATTATTCATTGAACGTGAAGAAAACACTCTCCACAAAGCCAATGTCCGCATCAGAATGATTGGCGCCCCCCTTGAGCAATCCTCAGAACTTTACCAAATGATCAAAAAAGCTGAGCGGAAAACTAAAGATAACACCGGTCTTCAGCTAACAGTTGCTTTTAACTATGGGGGGCGAGATGAAATTGTTCGTGCGACTAAAGAACTTGCAAACGAAGTTCAAAAGGGACTTATTTCAGCTGATAACATTACTGAAGATCTTTTAAGCAATAATTTAGATACAAAAGAATTACCAGATCCAGATCTTCTTATTCGCACCAGTGGTGAATATCGCATTAGTAATTTTATGTTATGGCAATTAGCATATGCTGAATATGTCTTCCTTGATTGCAATTGGCCAGATTTCACCAAAGAAAAATTCCAGGAAGCTATTGATATCTTTCATAAACGTGATCGCAGATATGGCGGAGTATGTGCGAGGTCTGCACTATGAAGAATAAATTCAGAGATTTAGAAAAAAGAAATAAAGAAAGTGATAGTCCTGCCTCTGAAAAGGCACCCCAAAAGAAAATTTTCAATAAAGAATTATTAGTAAGAACCATTTCGGCAATAGTGCTAAGTGCCATTGTTCTTTATTTATCTTGGCACAGTTTTGCAGCTTTTCTTGGCTTATGCGGCGCATTGCTCCTTTTAATGTGTTGGGAATGGGGGCGCCTCACAAACAATGACACTTACCTACAACTATTAATACAAATTTCCACAATAGCTATTGCAATCGCTGCTTATTTTTTCAATGAATGGGCGCTCTTAGCCGCCACTTTAATAGCAGGTGGTTTACTCGCTTCATGGTCCACCCACTATTGGTGGCGTTCAAAATGGTCTCTATTAGGCTTACTTTATGTAGGCGCTCCTATTTTTAGTTTAATCTATCTACGTTCAGACCCAAATTTAGGGTTTTATGCTATCATTTATCTGTTTCTCATAGTTTGGGGCACAGACACAACGGCCTATTTTACTGGCCGTCACTTTGGCGGTAAAAAATTAGCCCCTTCCATTTCTCCAGGAAAAACATGGTCGGGCTTTTTTGGTGGCCTGTTTGGTGGATTTATAATCAGTGCAATATTCGCTTTTTCAATTAATCAATCACCGGTTATTCCAGCCTTAATAGGTTTAGTTCTTTCCACCATCGCTCAAGTTGGAGACCTCTTCGAAAGTGGGATTAAACGTCATTTTGGAGTAAAAGATTCAAGTCACTTAATCCCTGGACATGGCGGCATATTAGACCGGCTTGATGGTGTAATCTTTGCGGCCATAGGAGCTGCTCTCATTGCTGCATTACACAATGCAGCTAACCCAGGTGAAGGCTTACTTATCTGGCTACCGTAGATAAGATTTATAAAAATTGATTTTAAAGGAATTGGGTACTATACACTCAAAAATTTCGTCAAGCTCCTTATTGTAAATTCAAGATAAGATCTTTATTCGGAAAGAACACAGATATTTGTGTTAGGAGCTAACTCAGCACAGAAATCAGCCTAGAGACGCTAATTTCTGGTAGGTAACTGAATGCATAAACGCGGATGCTCTCTGGGCATTTAAACCGTTAAAAAACACTATTTTTAAGGTATGGAAAAAGTTGAATGGAACAAAACACAATAAAAACTATTTCCATATTGGGTGCAACAGGAACAATTGGCCAAAATACATTAGATATAATTCGAAGAAATAAAGATAATTTCCGCCTCATCGCCCTAACAGGCCATAAAAACATTGAGTTACTTGCTAAACAAGCCATTGAGTTCGGTGCAGAATTTGTGGCAACAGCCTGTGAAAACAAGTATGAGGAGTTAAAACAAGCTCTTAAAGGGACAGAAATACAATTTGGCGCTGGCGAAACAGCCATTCTTGAAGCGGCTAGTCGGCCGGTAGATATTTCAATGGCTGCTATTGTTGGTGTTGCAGGGCTAAAACCAACTTTAAAATCACTTGAAGTCGCAAAGCTTGTTGCATTAGCAAATAAAGAGTGCCTTGTCTCAGCTGGTGACTTGTTCATGCAAGCAGC
>JAEPQF010000124.1:9947-10202 GCA_017640685.1 Hyphomicrobiales bacterium | reverse complement strand
GGTCCTCTCGGGCGGGCCACACCACTTCCTTTAAATTCAGCTGAACGTTTTGCCCGCTTAGGGAGAAGCTCAAGCATCGCAACAAGTTCTTTGAACCCCATCTTAGCAAAAAGCGAACGAAAGGGCCGTGCCAATAACCCAAGCCATAAAGAAAGCGAAAGCCGTTTCGGGTATGGCAAAGTTTCACTTAATAACCGGCGGATTAACCTTTGTTTGAAAGGGCGATGCCCACGTGTTTCAATCTCTTTGCGCGCT
>JAEPQF010000124.1:0-9937 GCA_017640685.1 Hyphomicrobiales bacterium | reverse complement strand
AGGACAGGTCGTCATGCAAGAAAGGCACGTCAAGCAGCGGTCCATATGTGTCATGAGAGATTGATCAGGAACGGCACCAGTTTCAAGCATTTCCTTGATCATATAAATACGGCCACGCGGGCTATCACGTTCATCACCCAAAACCACATAACTAGAACATGTTGCTGTGCAAAGGCCACAATGCACACAGCGGCGTAAAATATCATTTGCAAGCTGAGTATCAGAATTGCGAAGTTGACGCTTCGTAAATTCAGTTTTCATAAATTATACCCCGTCATACATGCGGCCTGGGTTAAGAACACCAGCTGGGTCAAACATAGATTTCAAGCCTTTGGTCAATTGCATATGCGCTGGGTCAAGAGGATGGAACGGGCTCACCGGTTGGGTGGCATCAGTGCCAGGAGAAATCAACGTCGCATGCCCGCCTGCTTGTGCAATAATCCGGCGAATATCACTACTTCCCATGTCAGCAACACCGCGCGTTGAAATCCATAATAATCCACCACCCCAGTCATATGAAACTTGGCTATCAACAAGCTTCTTGATTTGGCGTGCAGATTGAAACGCTCGCTGCGGCGATGTTGAAATACGCCAAATCGCATCATCTCTATCGGCTAGAAACGCAAGTTGACGCATATTTTGCCAAAATAATTTACTCTCAGGCTCGTCAATATAAAAGAGTTCACCAAAAGCAGAGAGGAGTTCTCTAATCTTTTCACTTCGATAAGCAAGTGACTTTGGTGTGTTTTCAAGGCGAATGGCCGTTACAGCTTTATCCTGAACATAAGTCACCCCTTCAAGACAAGGAAACGCATGTGCTTTGTTCAAGTGAACAGCACCAGAAACTTCATAAGGCGTGGCAATAGCAGAGCGGAGTGCTTCAAGCGCAATATCTTCTTCAAGACCATAAAGGAACAACGTGCATTCAGAAGGTGGCTTTGGCAAAAGCTTAATAGTCACTTCTGTCATCACAGCCAAGGTGCCCCAACTGTTGGCCATTAGTTTTGCCAAGTCATAACCGGCAACATTTTTCATCACTCTGCCGCCAGAGGAGAAACTTTCACCCCGCCCATTGATCGCCTTAACACCAATAAGGTGATCGCGCGCGCTTCCCTTTAGAAGGCGACGAGAGCCAGAAAAATTCGTAGCGAAAAGAGAGCCAACTGTACCATAGCCAGGCTCAGTATTAAAAAGCCGAGAAAAATCTAAATATTCAAAAGGAAGATGCTGGTCATAGCTCTTTAGTTCACGTTCAATTTCAGTAAGCGGTGTGCCCGCCCGCGCAGAAATTACCAATTCACTTGGCTCATAAAGCGTGACTTCACTGAAACGGCGCATAGTAAGAGGAATATTCTTTTCTGAATACCGTCCAATCATCCGCTTTGTACCATGACCCAAAATCTCAAGGGAATTTCCCTTGTCTTTGGCATCAAGGATCATGTCTTTCAAATCCCTGTCGACAAGGGGCGTTAGCATGTCTTGCATCTTAAGCACTCACTCCATCAGATGATGAGCTTTCATCTCTGCGAAAAGTCTCGGCAAGCTCTAGAGGAAAAACTTTATCTGGGTTGAGCACCCAGTTTGGATCAAATAATAATTTCACACGCATCTGATTGACTAAGTCGGTTTCATCAAATTGCAAAGTCATAAGATCTCTTTTTTCAAGACCAACACCATGCTCTCCTGTGATGCACCCACCTGCCAGAACGCAAAGTTCTAAAATTTCAGCACCGCATTTTTCAACTCGCTGAAATTCACCAGTCCTATTTGCATCATATAAAATTAGGGGGTGGAGGTTGCCATCTCCGGCATGAAAAATATTGGAAACCTTGAATTTATAAGTGTCGCAAATTTCAGTAATTTTTGAAAGCACATGAGAAAGTTTAGATAACGGGATAACCCCATCCATACATAAATATTCTGAAATACGACCAATCGCACCAAAAGCAGATTTGCGGCCAAGCCAAATGGCAGCAGCTTCTTCTTCAGTGCTCGCAATTCGCTTGTGCACGGGGTTAAATTCGCTCGCAATTCTTAAAATTTGTTGGAAAGAGGCATCAATCTCGTCATTAGAGCCTTCAAATTCAATTATTAAAAGCGCTTCAACATCAAGAGGGTAACCAGCATGTGCGTGCTCTTCGCAAGCTTTAATGGCTGGTTTATCCATAAATTCAATGGCAACCGGCAAATAGCCTTTACCAATAATAGCAGCCACACAATCACCGGCCTGTTCATGAGTTTCAAACCCGAGTAAAAGAGGGCGTGCACCTTCTGGTTTGGCGCGCAGCAACACAGTTGCTTCAGTGACAATACCAAGCCCACCTTCAGAGCCAACAATCAAACTAAGAAAGTCATAACCAGCCGGGTCAAGGAACGAGCCACCAAATTCAAGAATTTGCCCCTCTGCAGTTACAAGCTTAACACCAAGTATGTTGTGAGTTGTGACACCATATTTCAAACAATGTGCCCCGCCAGAATTCATCGCGACATTTCCAGCAATCGTGCAGGATAGTTGACTAGAGGGGTCCGGCGCATAGAAGAAACCATCGCGATCAACAGCTGCGCTAATCGCAAGGTTAGTCACTCCGGCTTGAACCTTGGCAGAACGGTTCATGAGGTCAATCTCAAGAATTCTATTCATGCGAGAAAGACAAACAACAATCGCATTCGATAAAGGAATGGCTCCACCAGCTAAAGAGGTGCCAGCACCCCGAGGCACCATCGGCACATCATATTTGTGAGAAATTTTAGCGATTGCAGCCACATCTTCTGTGCTCTCAGGCATCACAACCACAAAGGGCAGAACTTGAATGGCAGTCAGAGCGTCAGTTTCAAACGCTTGCAAGCCGGCTTGGTCCAAAACAATTTGATCTGGTTTTAAAATTTCAGATAGATCACGAATAACAGACCTTGGAATGGCTGACTTAATCTTATCCTGTAATTTACTAAATATACCCATCAAGGACCTTCTATTCTCACATAATGAGGAAGCTTAAGATCTTTAAGTGATGGGTTACGTGTGACAAAAAGTCACCAGGTAGAACCCTTATATGGCTTAAAAGACTTTCCCCAGATTAGAAATAATAAAGGTTAATAGAGGTTGGTGCAAACAATAGAAGCGAAAACTCACGAATATTCTGTCGCACCAAAATGCATAGAAATATGCGTAATTAAGAATATTTTAAGGTTGTTTTTATTCAGAGAGATAATCGCTTAATTAATTGAAAAACATGTGAAAATTGCGGGTGTATCCATAAGGTGAATAAAAATCCAGACGAAAAGTTATTTGTCTAAATTAAAAGAGTGGAAATTTTCAAATTCAAAACAATTATGAAAAAAGTAGAGAAAACCAATAAAACGGAAAATGATCCATCTATTATAAATTATGCTATCGGGCCAAAAAATATGCCATATTTTCCTCTTTTATTGTCAGCATGACCAGTGTAAATAAACAGGCATAAGGGAAGTAAAAAACTTCAGCATCTTATTTTTATCCTCTTCAGTGTCTATTCTAAGATGGATAAAAAAGAGTACAAAATAAGCTGCACTCTATTTCAAAATAGAGGGATAATTCATAGTAAGGGAAAAAATATGAGCAAATTTACCGCCATTCTCGGCGCTGCTGTTTTAGCGATTTCAGTTTCAGGAACAATGACAACTTCAGCTCAAGCAGATGAAGCTAAGTTAATCAAAAAGGGCTCAAAGGTCTTTAAAAAATGTAAAGCGTGCCATGTTGCCACTGAAGAGAAAAACAAAGTTGGTCCACACCTTGTAAACATCGTTGGCCGTAAAATTGCTGCAGTGGAAGGTTATGCTTATTCAGATGCATCTAAAGCCAAAGCTGCTGAAGGTCTTGTATGGGATGAAGCAAATCTTGCAGCTTTCCTTGAAAAGCCAAGAAAATTCTTAAAAGGCACAAAGATGGCATTTGGTGGTCTTCGCAAAGAAAAAGATCGCAACGCAATCATCGCTTACTTCAAATCAGTTGCAACGAAAAAAGAAGAAGCACCAAAAGAAGAAGCTAAGTAAGCTGTCTTTTTAACAGTTTTGAATTTGAAAAGAGGAGCTCGAGGGCTCCTCTTTTTTTTGCGCGGTTGCTTTTTCAGAATGCTATTTACCGGTTGCTGGTGGGCAAATGAAGGCACACCAAGAAAGTTCCGGTTGCTAGTGGGCAACAGAAGGCACATCACGAAAGTATCACTAAAAAATATCAATCATGCTCGGTAAATCTTTTGTGTATTTGCCGCGTGACCATCCAAATGGCAAAAATCACAAAAGGTACGGAAAGTGCCGTTAAAAGAGTAGGGCTGATGCCGAAGGTCAGATCAGACTTATAAAGTCCCTCAGTCATATATTTAATAAGCCCAACGATATAATAACTCACCGCCGCTACAGAAAGCCCTTCAACGGTTTGTTGCAATCTCAATTGCAAACGAGCGCGTTTGTTCATGGATGTGAGCAAATCTCTATTTTGTTGCTCAAGCTCAAATTGAATACGGGTGCGAAGGAGCTCGGCCGTGCGCATTAATTTGCGAGAAAGGGCTGTTTGCCGCTCTTCAACCATCTTACAAGTTGAAATCGCTGGCGAGAGCCGCCGGCGAAAAAAGCTAGAAAACCGCCGCGCTCCATCAACTGACCCCTCATGCATAGATTGAAGCCGTGACATAACGATATCATTATAAGCAATAGACGCACCAAAGCGAAATGAAGTCACAGCCGCTTGCGCCTCTAATTTCGCCGCTAAATCTGTAAGCGTGTTTAAAAGTTGATGATTATCTTCAATGCTTTTAGCCGCAGCAATCTCAGCCGTTAAATGAGCAAGTTCATCTTGTGTACTATTCACAACAGGAAGCGCTCGTTTGGCAACCGGTAGTCCAAGCAGAGCAAGTGTGCGGTAAATCTCTACTTCCAAAACCCGTTGAACAAGCGCGCCTGCCCGAAATTGGCTCATCGCATGGTCTTCAATGATAAACTGGGTGAAGCCCATGGTATCCACTTGAAAATCAGTAATCACACGTGCCTTTTCACGATCGGTTTTTATCATGCAAAGACTATTTGGATTAAAGACCTTTTCATAATAGCTAACAGGATGCTCATCTTTGGTGATTTTTAATTGTGTTGCAACAATCAGTTTACCTGGTGGTTGAAATTCAATTTCAGATAACAGGCGGGCTCCATTGTCTCCGCCAAAGTCATCTTCCCCAGTATCCTCAACATCCCAACGATAGCTGGTAAATTCATTATGTTGTTCCCAACGAAAATTCCATTTTCCAATTTTAACGCTATGGAAATTAGACGTCTCAGCTGGTGGCGCCATGCCATGGGTAATGGCGAGTTTTTTTATATTCTCTCTGTCTAGCCGGGCTTCATCTTTGGTGGTCATAAACGCCATAAGGAAAACACGGCGCGGCACAGTAATTTTTTCAAATGGCCGCGCATGCAGTTCACCTAAAATTTCGGCCCGCCCCTCATAGTCCTCAAATTGCAGATGAAGCGGGGTGGGGTGCGTTTTTGCACTTTCTTGATTATCCATTTAACCTGTCCTGAACTCGGAGTGGGTGCTTTGAAGAGAAAACTGAAAGGTCGGGCCTTTCATAGCTCATAAAATAAGTTTACAATATAAGCAAATATGAGTTCGTTTTATAATAATTACAATAACTTTCAGCTGCTAATCTTAACGAGAAATAATGAACAAATCATCAAACCAAGTTGGTCTTTTCGTCAGTTGCTTAGTGGATTTAACGAGGCCTGAGGTTGGCTTTGCCGCAGTGAAACTCCTTGAACAACAGGAGTGCAAAGTTACTATCCCCAATCAAACCTGTTGTGGACAACCAGCTTACAATTCTGGCAATAAAACTGAAGCAAGAGACATAGCAAAAGTCACGCTAGAAGCCTTTAAAGAGTGTGATGCTATTGTGGTTCCCTCAGCTTCTTGCGCGGGTATGCTCAAATATCATGTGAAAACTCTTTTTGAAGATGAAACAGAGGGCAATGAAGGCTGGAGAGAGTTGGCTGAAAAACTAAGTAAGCGCACTTTTGAGCTCACTGAATTTCTCTATCATCAACGAGGAATGAAAGATGCTAACGCGTCATTTAACGGAAGAATTGCCTATCATGAGAGTTGTTCCGCCAGACGCGAAATGAAAGTGACAACTCCTAAAAAACTCTTAAATACAATAAATAACGCTGAAATCATAGACTTGGCAGGCAATGAAGAATGTTGTGGTTTTGGCGGTTTATTTTCCGTAAAATTCGATGAAATCTCGAATGCCATGGTTGAAAAGAAGGTAAAACACATCAATCACGCTAATATAGACCTCTTAACAGGCGTTGATTTGGGGTGTTTGATGAATATAGGCGGTAAGTTAGCCAAACAAGGTCATAAAGTTAAAGTTCGCCATATTGCAGAGCTTTTGGCCGATGAGTGCGTTTATTCCACTTAAAATGGACAATTCAACCCAATTAATTTCTTCTACAAAAGCTTCTAAACACTTGCCCCAAAGCAGCGGATCAGGTAGAACCGCGAACAACCCGGGGCTAGCCCCTTTTAAAGAAAAATATATCAGATATTCAAATGGCTAAGAAGCAAAAGACCTTTCGACCAAAGCCCCGCCTGCCAAAAGGCATGCGAGACATCCGCGCGAATGAAATCAGCGCGATGAACAACATGTTGGCCAAACTAAAAGAGATTTATGAACTCTATGGTTTCGAAGCCTTGGAAACACCTGCCTTTGAATATTCAGAATGTCTGGGCAAATTCCTACCGGACCAAGATAGACCAAATGCGGGCGTTTTCTCTTTTGAAGAAGATGAAGATGGCGATTGGGTGTCACTTAGATATGATTTAACGGCCCCCTTAGCAAGATTTGTTGCCGCTAATTATGATAGTTTGCCAAAGCCATTTCGCCGTTATCAAACGGGCTCCGTTTGGCGCAATGAAAAACCTGGGCCCGGCCGGTTTCGCCAGTTCACTCAATTTGATGCTGACAGTGTTGGCGCCGATAGTGTGGCAGCAGACGCCGAACTAGCTATGCTCGGTGCTGATAGTCTCGAGCATTTAGGCTTAAAGCGCGGTGATTATCAAATCACTATGAACAACCGTAAAATTCTAGACGGCGTGCTTGAAAGTGCTGGTATCAATCCAAGTGCTGAAGAAAATGAGATCCAACGCCTCACAGTTTTGCGCGCCATAGATAAATTAGAGCGTCTTGGAGAAGAGGGTGTGAAGCTCCTCTTAGGGGAAGGGCGTAAAGATGAAAGTGGTGATTTCACCAAAGGCGCTGGGCTAGAGCCAAAACAAATCGACCAAATTTTAGCTTATCTTGCAACCAGCGCAGATGAGAGAACAGATGTGCTTGGCAATTTAGAAAAGCTAGTAGCTGGCAGTGAAATCGGCCAAGAGGGATTAACCGAACTAAGAGACATTGATGATCTCTTAAGCGCAGGCGGTTTTAAAGCTGATCGCGTGAGATTTGACCCAACAATCGTGCGCGGCCTTGATTATTACACCGGGCCTGTGATGGAAGCGGAACTCACTTTTGAACATAAGAACGAAGACGGTCAGCTTGTTCGCTTTGGATCATTAGGCGGCGGTGGTCGTTATGATGGTTTGGTAGCAAGGTTTAAAGGCACAAAAGTGCCGGCAACAGGCTTTTCAATTGGTGTCTCAAGAGCCTATGCGGCCTTGGAAGCACTTGGTAAGCTTGAGCATGAAAAATTAATGAGCCCCGTTGTTGTTTTGGTTATGGATCAGGAAAACAAAGGCGATTATCAAGCTATGGTGCAGAGTTTGCGCGGTAACGGCATCAAGTCAGAGCTTTACCTAGGTTCATCAGGTATGCGCGCACAGTTAAAATATGCTGACAAACGAGCAGCCTCTTTGGTTGTCATCCAAGGTGAAGATGAAAGATCTGAAGGTAAAGTGACCATTAAAGATATGGATGCGGGCGCTGAAATGTCGAAAGAAATTGAAGATAATAAAGAATGGCGCGAAGCACGTGTTGCACAAAAAACTGTAAAAACTGATGAACTGGTACCAGCAGTAAAAGAAATGCTTGAAGCCAGGGCAAAATCCCTTGGCAAAGGTGAGGCAGGCTAACCCATGAATGATATGTCAGCAAGCGCGATCCCAGATCTCAACACAATGAAAACCCTTGAGGTCAAGGTTTCAAACACATTTGAAAAAGCTGGGTTTGAGCATATTGACCCAGCCATTATGCAACCGGCTGATGTCTATCTTCAGCAAATCGGTGAAGCCATTCGGGGAAGAACTTATGTCTTTTCAGATATTAATGGTGATGAATTATGCCTTCGCCCGGATTTAACAGTTCCAGCAGCCAGAGTTTACATTGAGCGTTCTGAAGACCAAACAGCTGAAAAAGCGCGTTATTATTATTCTGGCCCAACCTTTAGATACCCTTATGATGAACCGGCTAGTTCAGAAGAAGAGGGGCAGCAGCAACCATCAGCGACAACACCAGCTCATGGCAACTCAAGAGAGTTTCGCCAAGCGGGAATTGAGATTTTTGGCAAAGAAGAAAAAGAAAAAGCTGAAGTTGAAGTTTTAAAACTCACACTCGACGCGTTAAAAGAGGTTGGCACAACGGACTTTAACATCCGCATGGGAGATCTTGGACTATTCTTCGCACTTCTCGATGCCATCGATATGCCAGATCGTTGGCGCAAAAGATTGGCGGAAAATTTTTGGCGTCACGAAGATTTTCAAAATATTTTAACGCAATTAAGCGAACCGCATAATTTAGAATATGAAAATGAGCTTCGCAGCTTACTCAAAAAAATTACCAATGAATCTAAAAAAGATGCCGAGCAACATGTAGGTGACTATCTGGCCTCAAAAGCTATCCCACTGATTGGAGCACGCACGCTAGAAGAAATCACAAATCAACTGATCGCAAAAGCGGCTGACCTTACATCTGAGCCATTAGAGCCAGAGAAAATAGATATCATCAAAAAATATCTAGAAATCTCAGCACCGCCAAAAGCGGTTGGCGCACGCTTGCAAGATTTAGCTGAAACAGCCGGATTAGATCTATCAAAAGCCTTAGATCGCTATCAAAAACGTATCGAGCTTTTATCAAGCGCGGATATCGATTTATGTAACGCTGAGTTCACCGCAGAATTCGGCCGCAAATTTGAATATTACACGGGCTTCGTTTTCCAAATTGAAAAACATAATATGGGACCAGAAGGGCACATAGCAGGTGGTGGCCGTTATGACCATCTATTGCACAGCCTTGGCTTACCTAAAAACATTCCGGCTATTGGCGCAGCTATCAACCTGGATCGCCTGGCAGCTTTAATTGATGGAGACGTGCTATGACTGAAACATTGACAATAGCCGTACCCTCCAAAGGGCGCTTGATGGAAGAGACCTCTAATTTCTTTAGAGCCAGAGGTTTAAACTTGCAAAAAATTGGCCATGATCGCGGCTATCAAGGTGAAATTGAAGGTTATGATGATATTGATGTTGTCTATCTTTCAGCGTCGGAAATTGCTTATCAATTAAAAACCGGTCAAATACACATGGGTGTGACCGGTGAAGATTTGGTGCGTGAAAATATCATTGGTGTCGATAAAAAAGTAGAGTTTTTAAAGAAACTTGGCTTTGGACATGCAGATGTTGTTGTGGCCGTACCAGATTGTTGGCTAGATGTGCATACAATGGCAGACCTTGAAGAAATGGCCATGGAATTCCGCAGACGCCACGGGCGCCGTTTAAAGGTGGCCACGAAATATATGAACCTAACCAGACAATTCTTTACCAAAAAAGCTGTGGCCGGTTATAGAATTGTTGAAAGCTTGGGAGCAACAGAAGGCACCCCAATGGGTGGCACCGCTGATTTGATTGTAGACATCACATCAACCGGTGAAACTTTAGTCGCCAATCATTTGCGCATTTTAGATGATGGCTTAATGT
>JAEPQF010000123.1 GCA_017640685.1 Hyphomicrobiales bacterium | reverse complement strand
ATTGTTGCAAATGGATAATAACGAGCGAGATAAATTGTTCTCCAAAGCACATCAAAAACTGGTTATGGATCCGTCTTCCTTCTTGAAAAATTGGGAACCAGAAAATGGTTCTATTCATTAAATTATGACTTCTTATAATCATTGGAATAATTCGGGTTATTAGTTAGTGAATTAGTAGCAACAAAATCAGGTAGGTCTTGTGCTTGTTCTGCAAATTTCTTCTCTGCCATATCAATTAAGTCTTCAAGCGTATCCCATATATCAACAAGCATGAGAGAAGAAGACACTCCAATAAGCTCCTCAATTTGCTTAAACCGTAAAAGTTTTTGCAGAGAAACACCTGTAAAAACAAAATCTCTCAACTCAGCCGCGTGCGCTTCTGCAAACAATCCTAAAAGAGGATCTTCATCAGGTTTCAATCCTTGCGACTTTAATTCTTGTAATATGAGTTCGCGAAAATGATTGAAAAGTAAATGCTGACTCTCACCTAAAAAATCCATCTTGAAGACAAGGTCTTCTTTCGCACGATCTAAGAGAGCGTTCGTGATTTTTCCTTTATCGACTTGAAAATTTAAGGAGCTTTTTTTTCTTTCAGTCACCTAATTCATCCAATCATTTTTTGAAAATTTCAGTCCCTTTTAAACAAAGTAACAAATGGGAACGAAGTCTTGTTAATAGAGCAAAAAAATAAACGAAATTCAACAAAATTTAAATAAAAAATAATAATGCAAATGTATGATTGAAGTAAAAAGATAGTATTCGTTACAATTGTAAAGTTAACCGTAAAATAATTTTACAATTTATGTGAAAAAGTAACTCTTAGAAATTTCCGAAAAATCATAAGTAACTGTTTTTGCTCGATAAAAAATGTTGGCATGATGATTGCTGATGTAGGGCAAGAGTGATGAGTAAGGGATGTAAAGTCTCGCTTAGCACTAATAAAGGTTTTTGGGGAGTTTCTTGGGGGAGGACTTATTTTACACGGCACCTTAGTGCAGCTAAGGGGAGTGTTTGAAGAAGTATTTCATTCCTTATTTTGAGACAAACTACCTTTTGAAAAAAGAAAATTTTGGCAGGTCTGAATGATGGCCTTAACCAACCTGGAGTCGATTTTTCAGGTTGAGGTGAAGTTCTGATTGTTCGCCGAATAGCTATGACAGTGCACCTCCAATAGTGCCTGTTAAATAACATAGAGAGCTTTAAAAGTTCTCTCTTAAATAGGAGGTTTTTGTTAAATGACATCTTTAACTTTGAACAAGATCACATCACAGCGGGGAATACCTGTTGGTGAAGCAGCAAAGAAGATTGCTGATCTTGGTTGGAACCCTTCGTATGTGCAGGAAGCAGCTGTGCATCCGTCAGATTATAAAATCAATAAAGAACCGCGTGACCCAATGAAGCAAGTTTTGCGGTCTTATTTTCCAATGGAAGAAGAAAAAGATAACCGTGTATATGGTGCTCTTGATGCAGCATTGCGTGGTGATATGTTCCGCAATGTAGAACCACGCTGGGTGGAGTGGATGAAGTTGTTCCTGGCAATCATTCCTTTTCCAGAAATTTCTGCAGCACGTTCAATGGCTATGGTTGCCCGTCTTGCTCCTGGTGAAGAGTTAAGAACAGGTTTTACCATGCAGATGGTTGATGAGTTCCGTCATTCCACAATTCAAATGAATCTGAAAAAGTGGTACATGGAAAACTACATTGATCCGGCTGGTTTTGACATTACCGAAGAAGCGTTTGGTAAATGTTACGCAACCACGATTGGTCGCCAATTTGGTGAAGGCTTCATTACTGGTGACACAATGACAGCAGCTTGTATGTATCTAACTGTTGTGGCTGAAACAGCATTTACGAACACTTTATTCGTGGCGATGCCTTCTGAAGCAGCACGAAATGGTGACTATGCATTGCCAACAGTTTTCCTTTCCGTGCAATCAGATGAAAGTCGTCACATTGGTAATGGTCACTCATTATTAATGGCAGCTCTAAAAGAACCTGAAAATCATTTGCTTCTAGAGCGTGATCTTCGTTATTCCTTCTGGCAAAATCACGCAATTGTTGATGCTGCAATTGGTACCTTTATTGAATATGGCACAACAAATCGCGACAAAGAAAAAGAGTCATATGCTGAAATGTGGCACCGCTGGATCTTTGAAGATTACTACAGAACGTACATGTTGCCACTTGAGAAATATGGCATCAAGGTGCATCACGATGATGTGCAAACAGCATGGAAACGTATCACTGAAAAAATGTATGTCCACAACACAGCTCAGTTCTTTGCTGTTGGTTGGCCAGTTAACTTCTGGAGAATTGAAGCCCAAACTGAAAAAGACTTTGAATGGTTTGAGCATAAATATCCTGGCTGGTACGCTAAATTCGGTGATTTCTGGAAATGGTATGCAAAATTAAGCACACCTGGCCAGAAGGTTGTTACCTTCAATGAAGACGTTGGTTACGTTTATCCGCACCGTTGTTGGAGCTGTCTAGTTCCATGTTTAGTCCGTGAAGATATTGTCACAGACTATATTGATGGAGAACTTCACACCTTTGCTCACGAAATCGATCGTTGGACTGCTGTGGAAGCATTTGCTGACGAATATCAAGGTCGTCCAACGCCTGCGATGGGTAAATTCGGCGGTAAACGTGAATGGGAAACTCTCTATGATGGGTGGGACCTTGCTGACGCAATCAAAGATCTAAACTTTGTTCGCCAGGATGGTAAAACTCTTATTCCTCAGCCTCATATGCGTTTTGATGACAAAGATATGTGGACTCTTGATGATGTTAGAGGTCACACATTAGCGTCACCACTGAAAATGATCAGAGGTATGTCTGAGCAAGAACGTGAAACTCACCTAGCTGAGTATCGCGCTGGCTTTACAATTAATCCTTGTAACTAATAAAAAAACGAGCCTCCGGTGAAGAGCGATCTTCACCGGGTACTCTAAATATTTTGGGAGATGAAGTAAATTATGGGTGATACTTATAATGTACGTCTAGAGCCTGTTGGTGTGGAATTTAGTGTAGAAGAAGACGAAACTGTTCTAGATGCAGCTTTTCGTCAGGGAATTGCACTGCCACATGGTTGTAAAGAAGGCCAATGCTCTGCTTGTAAATGTGTTCTAACAGATGGTGAAGTTGATCTTCTCAAATATTCAACATTTGCTTTAAGTGAAATGGAACGCGATACGGACCATATCCTATTATGCCGAGCTGTATGTTTGGACGATATTGAAGTCGAACTTCTTAATTATGATGAGGAAGCTTTATCAAAGTCAATCGCGGTTCAAGAGTATGAAGGAGAGATTGTTACCTTCGACAAACTAACTCATGATATCCGCAGTGTTCAGATTAAACTAAATGAAAATATTAAATTCTGGGCAGGGCAATATGTTGATATTATTGTAGAAACACCTGAAGGGGATACAATAAAACGCTCATTTTCAATGGCGAACGTTCCAACAAAAGCTGATGAACTTTCCTTTATAATAAAGAAATATCCTGAAGGACGTTTTTCTGGTTTGCTGGATTCCGGTGGAATTAAGATCGGGCAAAAAGTTAAAATTGTCGGACCTTACGGAGATTGTTTCCGCAGAGAAGATAGAGAAGGTGCCGTTGTTCTTGTTGGTGCTGGCTCGGGTATGTCACCTATTTGGTCAATATTGCACGACCACATTGCAAGTGATGAAGAGCGGCCTGTTTATTTTTTCTATGGCGCAAGAACTCAGGAAGACCTGTTCTATTTAGATCAAATTTCAGATCTGACAAATTCAAATAAAAATATCAATTTTATACCAGTTTTGTCTGATGCAGAAGATGATAATGATTGGAAAGGTGAACGAGGGTTTGTTCATGAAGTAGTAGGTAGTAAATTGAGAGAATTAGGAATTGATGGTGAAGGGGATGTATATGCCTGTGGACCACCTCCTATGATCGATGCGTTGTCTCCTGTTCTATTCATGAACGGCTTTGAACCAGAGCGTATTTTCTATGATGCTTTTACACCGTCAACACCAATTGAGTAAGTCAGTTGGGTTGGTGAACTTAAAAACTAAAACTAACTAAAACTTTTAAATAAAAAGGATGGAGGAAAACATGGGAGTTTTATCAAGCTCAGTCGGATCAGGAGCAGCAGGTGCTGCAAAATTTTCGGATTCGGATAGTCGTAAATATCGCTATTTTGATCCGAAAGGCAAGAGACAATCACATTATGAAGATGTGACAGTTGATGTGCAACCAGATCCAGAAAGATATCTAATTCAAGATTGGATTATCAATTTCGCAAATGGTAAGGGGGCCTATGAAAAAGATGCGACCGCTGCCAGGTCATCAAACTGGCATGCCTTTCGCGCACCAGATGAAGAATGGGAAAGAACTCATTATCAACGTCAGTCTAAAATTGTTACCATGGTGCAAAGTGTAATTAGCAATGCACGTGCAAACAATTTACCTGAAGGTTATGATGGTGTTTGGCGCAAAATTCTACAAAAACACCTAGGTGCATGGAAGCATGCTGAATTTGGGCTTGGCACATCACTAATGCGTGCTCAACGTTTTGGTTACACTCAAATGATCAATAACGCAACGCTAACCAATTCATCATATAAACTCAGATTATCTCAAGACATAACTCTCTTCCTTGCCGAAGTTGGTATGGGGTTAGACGGTTGGAATGATGAATTAGGTAAAGAGACTTGGTTGAATGATCCAATCTGGCAAGGTACGCGTGAAGCAATTGAATCAATCATGGGTGCAGAAGATTACTTAGAACAATACTTCGCAAGTAATATTATCTTTGAACCAATGGTTGCCGAGCTTATACGTTCAGGCTTCTTTATGAGAGTTGCAGCGGCTAATGGTGATCCAATTACTCCGCCTGTTATCTCGGCTGCTGAAGCTGACTTTGAGCGTAATCTCGCGAATACCATTGATCTCATGTACACATTGATTAATGACCCTCAACACGGAAATGCAAACAAAGCACTATTCTCAGAGTGGGCTAAGAAACATGGAGCTCTAGCAAATAAAGCAGCTTTAGGCTTGCAGCCAATTTGGTCAGAACCACACACCAAACCAGTTTCATTTGATGATGTGCGTGCTCAATCACATGAGCGGGTAAAGCATATACTTGGTGAGTTGGGTATTGGTGATGTTCTTAACGGCATTATTTAACGGAAATTTTTTTCGGTTTTTCCAACGTCATACGTCGGAGAAACCAAATCAATCGACAAATTATAATAGAAGGAGTGTCTCTATGTCAGACGTAAGTCGTGGCGAAGCCCATGATAATATTTTCAAGTCAATGAATGACCTTGAATTTAAGCAAACAATTTCTCATCAATGTGGTGTGACAATGAACGAGTCAGTAGAAGCTCGTGCTATTGCAGAATTTATGGCCACGAAACCAGATGTAACGGTTACTTATAACCCTGCAATCATCCGTATTGATGGAGTTGGAAAACTCATTTTTAAAATGGATGAAATTAGCGACATTTTAGGTCGTGAAATGAATGCAGAAACTTTTGAGGTGAATACATCAACACACTATGGCCGTATGGTACGTATCGATGATAATACTGTGATCCTCTTTGGTGATATGGATGAGATGATGGAATATATCTAAGGATATTTCTATCTAGTACAAATTGTCAGATGGTCTTTAGAATTTAACGAGGCCGTCTGGCAAGAAAGCATAATAATAAAAACTATTGAACTGGGAGGAAAGTTATATGCCAAAATTGTTATTACATGGAAATGACGCGAGGAAAACTTTGGCAACCGGTGTCCAGAAATTGGCAGAAGCAATAGAGCCAACACTTGGACCAAAAGGTATGAACACAATCATCGATAGACCTATTGGCACACCAGTAGTAACCCGTGACGGTGTTAGTATTTCAGAAGAAATTGAGCTATTTGACAGATTTGAAAATATGGGCGCTCAAGTCGTTCGAGAAGTTTCAATGCAAACCAATGAAACCGCAGGCGACGGGACAACAACATCAATAGTGTTGGCGAATGCGCTAATCCAACTTGGTGTTGATGCATGTAATAAAGGCGTGAAAGCCGTTGATATGTGCGAAGGAATTGAAATCGGTGTCAACAAAGCTGTTGAGTTGCTAAAAAAAGCAGCAAAGCCAGCAAAAAAGAAAAAAATAATCAACCATGTTGCAAACATTGCGGCCACCAAGCCGGACTTGGGCGCTTTGGTTGCTGATGTTTTCGACAAAGTCGGTATTGATGGTATCGTCACAACCGATTATTCAGTAACGACTGAGACAACAATAGAAGTTGTTGAAGGGATGTCATTTGATCGCGGCTATCTTTCTCATCACATGGTAACGGATACAGAAACAATGGAAGCTGTTTTAAAACAGCCTTACATTGTCATGACTGATAAAAAGATATTGAGCGAAGATGATTTAAAAGCAGCTCGCAAAATAGCTGACGAAGACAATCGTCCACTCTTAATTGTAGCTGAAGAAGTAGCTCCTGAAGTTGTTGTCTCTTTACTAGGAGATGGTGCAGCCGGCAAATATTTAATTGTTCATCCTCCTGAGTATGGCAATTGGCGTAAAGATATGATGGAAGATCTTGCTATTATCACAGGTGGTAAAGTTATTGCTCGTGATCTTGGTGGTGATTTAAAATCGATCACACGCGAAGAATTAGGCTCAGCAGAAAAAGTAGTTACCTCTGCATCTTACACAACAATTATAAATGGTGAAGGTAATGCCGATCTAATAGCTGCAAGAAAGGCGCAAATTCAACGAAGGGCTGATGTTGCACCACCCAATATTGAGCAGGATAAATTAAGAGAACGACTTTCTAAATTTACTGGTGGCACCGCGATTATTTTTGCAGGCGGCGTAACTCCGGTTGAACAAAAGAGAACCATTCAATTAATTGAAGATTCAATGAATGCAGTACGAGTAGCCGCAGAACATGGAATTGTTCCAGGTGGCGGTGTTGCCCTTGCTCAACTATCATCAAAATTCGATAAAATAATTGATGAGTATGAAGGTGATGTAGCTAAAGGTGTTGAACTGGTAAAAGCAGTTCTAACAAAGCCTTTATCTAGAATTGCATTAAATGCTGGTGCAGAACCAAATGAGATCGTCAAAAAAGTGCTTGAAAGTAAAGATGGAGATGGCTTTGACGCCTCTTTAGGTGGGCAAATGAAAGAATGTGTAAACATGTTTGATGCAGGAATTGTTGATCCATTATTAGTTACAACAAGCGCGATTCAAAACGCAGCCTCTGTTGCAAGATTAATTTTAAGCACAGAAACTCTTGTGGGGGATTTAGCTGAAGATGAAGACCCAACAGAAGGTTATTGCCGAGGCGGTGGCTCAGAGAAATTAGGGCGCGCATAAAATAAAATGAATACTTAAACGCATTACATACATTTAAATGAAAATAGCCCGATGATTAATATGATCGGGCTATTTTTTTTAAGAAAATTTTCTTTTGATATTATGGATTTCTAATTTTCTATAAAGTGTCGGTCTTGAAATACCTAAAATTCTAGCAGCTTTAGTCAAATTCCCGTTTTCTTCTCTGATCACTCGTGTAATTGTTTCTCTTTCCATCTGCTCAAGAGGATTTCCTCTAAGCTCCTGAGCCGTGTCTTCAGAGAAATGCACTGGGATGTTTTCTTCCTGCATCATAGAATATTTAGTAACTGTAATTGGGCGGCTCACCATTTCATCAGGAAGGTCATCTAAACAGACTTCCCTATGAGACAATAAAATGTGAAGGTTTTCGACAAAGTTTTTCAACTCTCTCACATTGCCCGGCCATTGATACTCAAGCATCACTTTTTGAACATCTGCAGTGAATATTAAAGGGGTATAACCAGTTTCATCAGACATTTTCTGATTAAAATGCTCTGCCAATAAAATGATATCTTCTCCCCGTTCCCGTAGAGCTGGTATTTTAATGGTAACAGAGCTAATACGATAATA
This sequence comes from Hyphomicrobiales bacterium, assembly GCA_017640685.1. GTDB lineage: Bacteria > Pseudomonadota > Alphaproteobacteria > Rhizobiales > HXMU1428-3 > HXMU1428-3. Next base: position 2,297 of record JAEPQF010000123.1, on the reverse strand, counting down.
AAGGTCTTGCCTAAAAGTGCCCTTTTCAACTTCTGATTTTAAAGTCCTGTTTGTTGAGGCTACAAGTTTAACATCTATTTTCTTACCCTTCTCAGAGCCAATACGATGAACGGTTCTATCCTCAAGAACTCGCAATAAATAAGGTTGAATATCCAAAGGCATTTCACCAATTTCATCCAGACATAAAACCCCACCATCGGCGAGTTCAAATTTACCTGCTTTGCCTTCTTTTAACGCGCCGGTGAAAGATCCTGAAACATGCCCAAATAATTCACCACCAAAAAGTTCTTTAGACACTGCTCCACAATTTAGAACAACGAAAGGAGCTTTCTTAGATTTACTAATTTCAGCATGAACTAATTTTGCAAATAGTTCTTTGCCAACTCCGGTCTCTCCTTCAATAAGAAGCGCTGTATTCGCAGAGTAATTTGCTAATTTTTGAATTTTATCAATTGCCTCAATGAGGGCCTGGCTATTCCCTATTATCTCAGGTGCTGAATTTTTCGAGACAGTCTTTTTATTATTGATTTCTGTTTTTCTTATAGAAGATTTTTTTAACTGTCTTTCATAGACAAGCATAGCCCCCTGCAAGCCATCTTTATTTATGATGTTAATTGAACAGTGACGTAGTTCTTTAGGCAAAGCGAGATAAATGTCACTACTGCTCATATTTTTGTTAACATCAATTAATTGCCTGCCTCGATGAATGTCTTGTTGAGAGAGAATGTTATTTTGTGTGCTAGAATTATGTTGGGAAAAGGCAATTCGACCTTTTTCATCTAGCAATATAAGTCCGTCATTGTCTTCAATTCTTTTCATATTTGAAAAAAATGCTTCCAACAATTTAAGCCGTTTTTTATAGCTAAATTCAGCAAGGGCTTCTTCTATTTCTCTAGCAGCACCAGCAATGAGAGCAGCTGTATGAGGTTGAAAAATCTCAGAAGGTCCAGAAAGGTCAATCACACCAATAACATTCCCATCAACCGGGTCATGGATAGGAGCACCTGCACAGGTCCACGCCTTTATACCCAAGCAAAAATGTTCTGCAGCATGAACGAAAACAGGTTTGCCAGTGCTTATTGCAGTTCCAATACCATTTGTGCCAACAACATTTTCATTCCAAACGCTGCCAATTTCAAGGCTAATGTCTCGGCCGGCATTTAAGGTGCTTTTATCACCAATAGCATCGATGATGGCACCTTCCTGATCAGTTAATAATAGCATGGCTTTGGTGCCATGTAATCGAGCGCCAATATTAGAAAAAATTGAGCGAGACGCGTTTAGGAGATTGTTACAATTTTCCTTACGAAACTCTATTTGATCAATGTCTAAATTATAATTAGATCTTTCATTTTGAGCATTAATTCCTTTGGAAAGGCTGCGTTGCCAAGATTCTTGAATAACAGATCTAACATTACTAATCTCGGCTTTCTTCTGGTCACCATCCAAGTACTTTTCCCAAGCATCCATGACTGTGTGCTCATTATAATCAAGCCCGGATTCTAAAAGTGTATCATTCGGAGTGTCTGTGAGGCGAACTCTTTTAGAAGAGCCTAAATGTCTTGGGCTAGTAACCATAATTTATTCCCAGGAAACTTTAAAAAATTAATATCTATATTTTCACTTCTCTTTACCTAATTTGACTGAAAGATGTGATAAATTTAGGGCCTTACTCAAATCCGAGTTTTTTACTAATATCTTCTTTGAGTTGGTCTTCAGTATAGTCGGCAGTTAGCTCTATTTGATCGAATTGTAATAATTCATCAGCAATGTCATCAGCTAACGGTTTAAAAAAATTATTTTCTTTTGTGGCAAGAATAAATTTTTCATTCAATACATATCTTCTTATGTCACCAATATGATGCAATTGTTTTCTTGAATTTTCATCAACAATCGTAACCTTACCATTTATACTAATACGTATATACGGTTTTGTGGTTTCTTGCGAAGGCGTACTTAATCTATAGTAAAATTTAGAGGAAGTTTCAGGGGCAGGTTTTGGTGCAACTGGCTGCCGAGATCGAGAATAATTTCCCTGACTAAGCCGGTCAGCAAGCGCAGTTATAGTCCGTTGATTATTTTTAATAAGAGTTTTTAATCTGACATCTTCTTCACGAGGACCATCTTTTTTTGAAATAATATCAATCATTTAACCTCACTCCCCTACAAACATCTTTTTTGATTTTTATTATTGCAGCTTAAAATTTAATAGAATTATTCTATAATACGGTACTAAGGTACTATGTCCAGTGGGTAGTAAAAGTATACTACACCAACTTGAGTGAGGAAATAGATGC
>JAEPQF010000122.1 GCA_017640685.1 Hyphomicrobiales bacterium | reverse complement strand
ATGCAAAGCCACAGAAGAGATGCAGACAAAGGCAAAGCCTATTTTGACGAGCTTTTTGATACGTGCACCAAAATGATGCTGACACTAGCCAAACTACCTGTGCCTGTGATCGCAGAAATCCACGGCGTGGCCGCAGCAGCTGGTTGCCAATTGGTAGCCAGCTGCGATTTGGCAGTTGCTGAAGATAAAACAATCTTCGCAGTCAACGGCATTGATGCAGGCTTGTTCTGTTCAACACCTCAGGTGGCGTTGTCGCGAAACATTCCAAGAAAAGCGGCTTTGGAAATGTTGATGCTTGGTGAGCGCATTGATGCTGAAAGAGCCTTACAGCTAGGTTTATTAAACCGCGTTGTAACTAAAGAAAATCTAGCAGATACTGCTGAAAGCTTTGCAAAAAAGGCGGCTGAACGTTCTCGCACAGTTATTGCTCTGGGTAAGCAAGCTTTTTATAAGCAAGTGGAACTCTCCCTTGAGCAAGCCTATAAAGTGATGGGAGAAACCATCGTAGATAATTTAATGATGCCAGATGCTGCGTGTGGTATGGAAGCGTTTATAGAAAAGAAAAAACCGGTTTGGCCATCTGAAAACTAGGCCATCAACTCATAAATAGTGGGCATGTCATATTGTGAGAGCCAGTAGAAAAACAAAGTTAAGAAAAAAACGCGAACGCGCTTTCAAGAAAACTCATTCTGTCAAGCAACCACTAACAATCAAAAAAGTCAGCATCGATCATGAAAATTATGATGATGCTTACTTACGTCAAATTTTAAAAGACGTTAAAACCATCGCCCTGGTTGGCGCGAGCAATAAATCAGAACGACCGTCAAATCAGGTCTTAAAATATCTTATTGACAAAGGCTATACGGTTTTTCCCATCAACCCAGGTCTTAGAGGGCAAGAAATCGCCGGGCAAACGGTCTATGGATCGCTGAGTGAAATTCCTCATTTAATCGATATGGTCGACATATTTCGAAAAAGCGAAGCCGTGGAAGCAATTGTAGATGAAGCTTTAGAGCTATCTCCCAAGCCCAAAGTTATTTGGATGCAGCTAGACGTAAGAGATGAAAAATCGGCCAAAAAAGCAGAAGCAAGAGGGGTAAATGTTGTGATGAATAAATGCCCCAAAATCGAATATAATCGTTTAATGATCCATTAAATGTAAAGCTCAATCATCTTTTTCTAATTAGAATAAATCTATATTTATAAATAACTTAGCAAATAATATAAAAACATTATTAAGACAAAATTCCGACAAAGAAAAACCATATATCACCCACATATGACCCCATAGAAATCTTAAGTAAAAATCTATGAGGGAATGTGTATTGTGAAGATTTTAAAAGGATTATTTACGTTAATCGTTGTGGGCATTTTATTGGCAGCGTTAACTTATTTTGTTGGCAAACCATTATTGTCGGATTGGCAAATGAAAGATAATTATCAGGTCGCTCAAGCTGGTCGTTTGGGTGATGGTAGTTGTAAAGTGAAGTATGGTTTATTCGTTTTGTGTGATATTTCCATTGAAAGCCAATTACCAACAGAGACGGTATCAAAAACGGGATATTATTTCTTTGTTGATTTCGGTGGTGGAGATTATTCTGTTCGTGTCATTGAAGATAAATCAAATCCAACAAATATTTCAGCCCAATTTGCTCAAGACAAATTAATCAATCGCCTCATCTCTTTTGTGGTCGTTTTTGGTTTGTTTTTCCTTGGTATTATTGGGGCATTAAAAATTCTATTTGGTCGTGCACCGGCTTAAATATAGTCTTTTCCAAAAATAAAAAACACCTGCGAAGTCCTTTTGGAATTTTCCAAAAGGGCTTTTCTTGTAAGAAAATCTCAAGATGTGAAATGATGATAAAAGACTAAAATCTAGCACTAATCCTATTGAAAATTTCCTCAATTTGCCGTAACACCCTTTCATGACAGAGAATATCCTAATTATTGATTTTGGCTCCCAGGTCACCCAGCTCATTGCGCGGCGGGTACGTGAGGCCGGTGTTTACTCAGAAATCGTCCCTTTTAACGCAGCAGACGCCGCGTTTGAGAAGCTCAACCCCAAAGCCGTCATCCTCTCAGGTGGGCCAGCCAGTGTTACTCATAGCGATACACCAAGAGCACCAGAGGCAGTATTTAAAGCAGGCATTCCGGTGCTTGGCATTTGCTATGGCCAGCAAACCATGGTGGCGCAATTAGGCGGCAAAGTAGAGACACATGATCACCAAGAATTTGGCCGCGCCGATATAGAAATCGTCGCCTCTTCTCCTCTATTTGAAGGAATAGAAGAATTCTCAAATAGCAACACTCCAGATGCCTCAGAAAACCGAGATCCAACCAAAAACACCACAAGCGCGCAAATTACAAACACACCTAGTGTGCAGATTACAAACACGCTTCGCGTGTGGATGAGCCATGGGGATCGGGTGACGGCATTGCCTGAGGGCTTTAACATCATCGCGAAATCTGAAGGTGCGCCCTATGCGGCGATCAGTGATGAAGCGCGCAAATTCTACGCGGTGCAGTTCCACCCAGAAGTGATGCACACAGTTGGCGGCGCAAAGATTATCCAAAACTTCATACACAAGATTGCTGGTTGCGCTGGCGATTGGACAATGGCAGCGTTTAGAGAAAGCGAAATAGCCAAAATCCGCGCGCAAGTTGGTGACAAAAGAGTTATCTGTGGTCTGTCAGGCGGTGTTGATAGTTCTGTAGCTGCGGTTCTATTGCATGAAGCCATTGGTGATCAACTGAATTGTATCTTTGTAGATCATGGATTGTTGCGTATGAATGAGGCTGAACAAGTGGTGAGCTTGTTTAAGGATCATTATAACATCCCGCTTGTTCACGTGAATGCTAAAGAAAAATTCCTAGGCGAACTATCCGGCGTGTCAGACCCGGAGAAAAAACGCAAAATCATCGGCAAGCTTTTCATTGATGTGTTTGAGGAAGAAGCAAACAAACTCGGCGGCGCTGACTTCTTAGCGCAAGGCACGCTTTATCCCGACGTGATTGAAAGCGTCTCCTTCACAGGCGGCCCATCGGTGACGATTAAATCTCACCATAATGTTGGCGGTCTACCAGAACGCATGAACATGAAACTGGTCGAGCCGTTACGTGAATTGTTCAAGGATGAAGTGCGTGACCTTGGCCGTGAACTGGGATTGCCAGATGCCTTTATTGGCCGTCACCCGTTCCCAGGGCCAGGCCTTGCCATTCGAATTCCCGGTGACATCACGGAAGAAAAAGCAGATATCTTGCGCAAAGCAGATTTCATCTATTTGGATGAGATTAAAAAAGCAGGGCTCTATGATGAAATCTGGCAAGCGTTTGCTGTGCTCTTGCCGGTGCGCACAGTTGGTGTGATGGGCGATGCGAGAACGTACGATTATGTTCTAGCGCTACGAGCTGTGACATCAACAGATGGCATGACAGCAGACTACTATCCTTTCGAGCACGACTTTTTGGGCCGTGTCTCGACACGCATTATCAACGAAGTCCGCGGTGTAAACAGAGTGGTTTATGACATCACCTCAAAACCTCCAGGAACCATTGAGTGGGAGTGATCTAAATGTATTGTTTTCAAATAGATATACCTCAGGAACTATGTGACATTGATGATGAATTGAAAGCGATTTATCACAGCAAAGATACGGTTTGCATATGGGTCTTTAAAACAAGAGCTGAGAGAAATAAATTTGTTGATGACACTGTAGGTATGTCGAAAGCCGAAAGAGAAGATTATTTCTCAAAGAATAATTCATAAGCTCTTCACTTAGTTCTTATAAACCCCAGCTGCATGTGAGCAGATCAGAAGGGGAGATTAAAAAAGCTCAGCTCATGGTGGGCAAGCTGAAGGGGCAGTGTAAAAGTACTGTTGGATTTGGTGTGGCAATTTACGGCACTTCCTCAAGTGAAAATACTCGTAACATATAGTTGTTTGGCTTTTTAATTTTAAATACAGCATATGGGGCATATGACTGGTATTAGCCAGCCTAAAAAATACACCCAAAATGTCATGTGTTCAGTGACGGTTGCTTTTTGCGGATGCTCCGTGGGCATCTGAAGCACAGAAAAGGCAACCTAAAGCAGCGTTAAAAGATTTTCAACCGAAGGAGCCTAAAATGAGCCTCTCACAATGGACTGCAGTAGATAACTATTATAACAATTTGCTACTTCCCGAAGACGAAATTTTGGAACATGTGAGACAATCTGCAATTGATGCTGAGCTTCCTCCCATTGCTGTTTCAGATGCGTTTGGCAAATATCTGGAAATGATGGTCAAAATCTCAGGAGCCAAGCGCATTTTAGAAATCGGCACTTTAGCTGGTTTTAGTACAATTTGCATGGCCAGAGCTCTGCCTGAAGATGGCAAACTAATCACCATGGAATATGAACAAAAAAATGCTGGCGTTTCTCGAGCAAATTTCAAACAAGCTGGGCTGGAAGATAAAATAGAATTACGCCAAGGTGCAGCCTTAGAGAGCTTAAAAGACTTAATAGCAGAAAATCCTGAACCTTTTGATTTCGTCTTTATTGATGCTGATAAAGAAAATATTGCCAATTATTTGGAGCTTTCACTCAAACTTTCCCGCAAGGGTACTATTATCATCACTGATAATGTCGTTCGCGATGGAGAAGTGATTGATATGAATTCTGAAGATGAGATGGTAAAAGGCGTGCAAAAAGGCAATGAATTCATCTCAAAACAATCTGGTGTCTCATCAACGACCATCCAAACCGTCGGCGAAAAAGGCTATGACGGCTTCCTCCTAACCGTTGTGGAGTGACAGGGCCCCTTTTTTTATGATTAAAGCATCCTCCAAAATATAATCTAACTACACGAAGAAGGAGCTCAGCCCACTTCGGGCTGAGGGACATGGCGCAGCCCGGCGCCTAGCGCCGCACCTCGTAGACCCGAGCGCAACGAGGAATAGCCGCGAGAGAAAAAAACTAATGAAGAAGCTCAGTCTTTTTTGTCCTTCAGTTGCCCACCAGCAACCGGGCTAAGGCAGTAGGACATGGCGCAGTCCGGCGTAGCTCGGTTGCGTGTGGGCAACCTGAAGCACATCAAGAATGCAGGCCCGTGAGCTTCAGCTCATGGAATAGCCGTGAGAGAGAGAAAACAGAGTTATAAAAAAACTTAGTTTTTAATTGCCAAACACGTTCGTTTTCGCACCAAGGCCGCGGAATAGTTGATTAATAAGACCAGCTTCTTGGCCGTGTGACGGAGTTTCGCGGGTGATAAAGTCAATCACTTTACCATCTTGCAAGCCGTAATGAGCAACCCGTTTCACCGTATCAATTTGCGGCGCAAAATAAACAGCAACAACCCGGCGATCAATTTCTTTAGGTGGTAGGAATGATTTCGTTTCCATCTTTGAGGAAATATAATAATAAACATCGCCTGTATAGGTCGCCGTGGTGTCTGGCGTTCCAAGCAAGAAACTCACTTGCTGTTTGGACATACCAACCTGCACCTGAGCAAGATCAGCTTCTGTGAGCAAATGGCCATGTTGTGAGATCTGGGAAGAACAGGCTGCAAGAGGGCCAATAGCAAGGGCTGCAACAGCACTTTTACCAAAAAGGTTCAACACATCTCTGCGATTAAGGCCTCGAGCAGCTTGATTTTGGCTTTCACCTGTAACATGAGTATTATTTTGATGAATAAGGTCTGTCTTTGGTGATTTTTTCACGCGAGTAGCTCCCAGATTAGAGTGCAGCTTATTGTTTTTTATGGTCTCTGCAGACATAATATTTATTACCCAAGTTCGCGGTGTTATCCCTAATTAAAGAAAAGCAACCACCAATCAAACTGTTACCTTGAGTTGGCCTTAAATGCAAGTTAGCTATGCCTATATAAACTTAAAATGAAGCGGAACAACAAATAGCATCATGTTCAAATGGCTGAAAAATCGGGCAGAGAAAAGGCAGAATGCTAAAAATCTCTATTTATTAGCAGCTGAGCAGTCCCTGCACCCTCATTTTTACCATGCATATCAGGTTTCTGATTCTATTCAGGGGCGATATGAGATGCTTTGCCTTCACATTTGCTTGATGTTAGAACGTTTGCGCCATGAGGACCCAGAAAAACAAATCAGCGAACTATTAACTGAAATACTGGTAAATGAACTTGAGTTAAATTATAAGGGAGCAATGCCCAAAGATGCCAGTGAGACAGAAAAAATAAACAAGCTCATAGCTGGGTTTTATGAACGTTCAGCCAACTATCAAAAAGGCTTACGAACGGGCAAAAAACAAAAATTAATGTCAGCAGTAAGTGTTCATATATTTCAAAGTGTGACGAGCGGAGATGAACGCTCAAATGATTTAGCAAACTACATGATTGCAGTTTATAATTATCTGAACTCCATACCGTTTCATGATATAGAAACGGCAAACTTCACCTTCGTAGAGCCTTAAGCTAATAGCGTAAAACCATCCACAAGCTGATAAATGATCTGAAATAGTGAGAAGAAAATGTCATTTCCTGAGGAATTTTCCCAACCCATACAACTCCTTGTTCCAATAGTAGAAATTGGAGAAAGCGGGCTAGAAAAAACTCTTAATTTAAATGATGAGCAAAAATCATTTTTCATAAAAGAACTTGAATTGAGTGCTTTTGACGCATTTGAATGCAAGTGGCAATTAAAACCTCTTCATAAAGGGCGGTTTTGTCTCAATGCGGTAATTAAAGCTGAGATTACACAATTAAGCGCCTTGAGCCTTGAGCCGGTAAAATGTTCAATTGAGGAAAGTTTCAAAACGGAATTTTGGCCAATAGATCAAAATGATCCAGAGAAATCTCCAGAACTAGAGATAGATTATGTTGATGAAATTATTGAGTTTTATGAAGAAGAAGCGTTTGATGTCGGCCAAATCATTTATGAAAATTTCATCATAGCCATCGAGCAATTCCCTAAAAATGAGGGAGAAGTGTTTGAATGGGAAGGTCAAGAAACCGCTGAAATAGAAAAGCCTAACCCTTTTGCAGCATTAAAAGTTCTTAAAAAGGAAGACTGACGAGATAAAGTTTAAAGGGTGTCTTTTCTCAAAAACGAATAAAATCACCCACTTTTGCCCCTCAAATCTGTAAAAGGGGCTTGTCTCTCAGCCTAGAACCTTTATGTTGGCCAGTTCATAAAAAAGATTATAAGAATTTAGCCAACTGAGGGGAATTGAGCTAAGAAGCTGAATTAAAGTGTTATTTGTTCAATCTACCTTCATGAAAAGCAGCTAAAGCTAAGGCTTATCGCTCAAAGCCAAAAAGGTCGAGTGAAGTCCTGAGTTTAGGATAATTTGAGAGTGAAAATTTGGCGTTTTGAGGCAATAAGTTCGGGAGCCTCAAATGATCAAAATAAGATGATCGAGCTAAATTAAGGTGAGAATGAATGACTGCGCCATTACGTATATCTTTGGACGCCATGGGGGGGGATGCCGGGCCAGAAATGGTTATAGCTGGCGCAGATAGATCTCTAACCCATCATCCAAATACGGAATATTTGCTGTTTGGTGACGAAGCCAAAGTGCAACCTGAATTAAATAAATTCCCAAATCTTTTAAAATGCTCAAAGATCATTCACACAGACGTTTCCGTTGAGATGGGTGAAAAACCAAGCCAAGCTTTGAGGCGTGGTAAGCGAAATTCCAGTATGTGGAAATCCATCGAAGCTGTTAAAAAAGGCGAAGCTGACGTATGCATTTCAGCGGGTAATACTGGCGCGTTAATGGCTATGGCAAAAATTTGCCTTCGCACAGTAGCTGATGTTGAACGCCCAGCAATCGCTGCACTTTGGCCAACCGTTCGCAGGGAAAGTATTGTGCTAGACGTTGGTGCAAATGTTGGCGCAGACGCCCAGCAGCTGGTTGATAATGCCGTTATGGGCTCAGCCATGGCAACAGCTCTGTTTGCAAAAGAACGCCCCTTAATAGGACTATTGAATGTAGGCGTGGAAGAAATCAAAGGCTTGGATGAAATTAAAAAAGCCGCAAACATCTTACGCAATTCCGATTTACCCTTCGATTATCATGGCTTTGTCGAAGGAGATGACCTTGGCCGCGGTATTGTTGATGTGGTTGTGACTGAAGGTTTTACAGGCAATATCGCGTTAAAAACGGCTGAAGGCACGGCAAAGCAAATTGGTACCTACATCAAAGATGCCATGACCAGAACATTAGTGACAAAATTAGGGGCTCTGATTGCTTCAAACGGGTTTAGCGCTTTAAAGCGTAAGATGGACCCACGCGGCATGAATGGCGGCGTTTTTCTTGGCTTAAATGGCCTTGTTATCAAAAGTCATGGCGGAACAGATGCAAAAGGCTTTGCAAGCGCCATTGATCTTGGGTATGACATGGCATCAAATAAATTGGTAGAACGACTTTCTAAAGACATTGAAAAGTCTCATCAGCTGCTCGCAAACGATTTAGCTAATGATGAGAAAGCACTTTCACTAAAGAATGAAAGTACAAAAGAAGGTGAAAGTGCAAAATTATAAAAATAATTCTTGAATGTTGCTGCCAAATATAGATGGGGTGAGCCCCCAACAAGAATAATTAAAAATCAAAGGTTGAGTAAATTGTCTCAGTTTCAATCCGTTATCCGCTCTGTTGGGGCTTACCTACCAGAAAACAAACTTTCAAATGACGATTTATCAAAGATGGTCGATACATCTGATGAATGGATTACAGAAAGAACCGGCATTAAAGCGCGTCATATTGCAGCTGAAAATGAAGTAACATCAGATCTTGCCATTAAAGCTGCAAAAAATGCTCTTTCAAACGCTGGCATGCAGCCGCAAGAAATTGACCTGATTATCCTGGCAACCTCAACACCAGATCAAACCTTCCCTGCAACAGCCGTGACAATCCAGGCCGAGCTTGGCATTACGCATGGCGCTGCATTTGATATGCAAGCAGTTTGCTCCGGATTTGTTTTCGCACTAACAACAGCTGATCAATATATCAAATCAGGCCAAGCTAAAAATATTTTGGTGATCGGCGCTGAGACATTTTCCCGTATTCTTGATTGGGAAGACAGAACAACGTGCGTTTTATTCGGTGATGGAGCCGGTGCAGTTATTGTCTCAGCAGAACCAGTTGGTGATGATAAGCAACACGGTATCTTAAATTCTAAACTTCGCTCTGACGGCCGCTATAGAGACAAGCTATTTGTGGATGGTGGGCCCTCAAGCACCAAGACAACAGGTTACCTTCGAATGAATGGCCGCGAAGTTTTTCGTCATGCTGTTACCAATATTTCGGATGTGATCGAAGAGACACTTGAAAATGCAAATCTAGAGATTGCTGATATTGATTGGTTTGTCCCTCATCAAGCAAATGAACGTATATTAAATGGAACGGCCAAGAAAATTGGTCTCCCCTTCGAGAAGGTCATAATGACCGTTGCTGAGCATGGCAACACATCGGCTGCCTCAATACCGCTTGCCCTCAACCATGGTGTAGAAACGGGTAAAATTAAAAAAGGTGATATGGTCTTACTAGAAGCAATGGGCGGTGGATTTACCTGGGGTGCCGTACTTGTTCGTTGGTGATCAGCACACCCTTAAAATCATCACGTTTGTCGCCTGACTTTCATCGAACAAGCTTAGAATACTGAGAAATGTCTTAATTGCTGCTTCAGAACAAGAAAAATGCCACAAAAGACAGCTAAATCCCGAAATTTACAACAAAAATTGCAATTGCCCATTGACCAATTCATCAACCTTAGATTAGCATTTCAACCATAAAGTCAAATCATTGAGAGGGACAAGCGATGAGCGAGAAAACATTAACTCGCGCAGACCTGGCAGAGGCAGTTGTAAAACGCATAGGTTTGCCGCGCAATGAATCCGCAGACTTGGTGGAACTCGTGCTTGCAGAAATTAGCAATAGCTTGGAAGAAGGCCAACAAGTTAAGCTATCATCTTTTGGCTCATTCGGTGTTCGTGAAAAAAAGCAGCGCATTGGTCGTAATCCGAAAACGGGTGAAGAGGTGCCAATCACACCGCGGCGCGTATTGGTTTTTAGACCAAGTGCAATTATGAAAAACCGAATTGATGCAAGCATGAAGGCACGCAAAAAAAGAACCAAGAAGAAAAAATAAGCCATTCAAAAAAGAAATAGCCTCAAGAAAAACTAATTTTATCGCTTAGATAAAGAGAGTGCAGCTCGACTAACAGCAGTAGGGGACAAACTCTATAACGTAGCGGTTAATACCTGAAGTACAAAAAAGATACAGCGCCGGTTGTTAGTGGGCAACTGAAGGCGCAAAAAAAGATACCGCGCCGGTTGCTAGT
>JAEPQF010000121.1 GCA_017640685.1 Hyphomicrobiales bacterium | reverse complement strand
AAACATGACTTACAAATTATATTATTCCCCTGGTGCCTGTTCTATGGGAGTTCATGCTGTTTTAAATGAACTCAACTTACCTGTTGAGCTTATCAAAGCGGCTGATACCCCTAACTTTGAAACCCTCAGCCCACCTAAAACGGTACCTGTTCTTGATGATGATGGCCTGATTATTCGAGAAGGCGCTGCTATCATTCTGCACATTCTTGAAAAGCATAACAGTGAAATGCTTCCTAAATCTTCAGAGGCACGTACAAAAGTTATTGAATGGCTGATGATTGCGAATGCAACAATTCATGTGGCTTATTCCAAATTATTTTTTGTTGCTAAAAATATAGAAGATGAAGACTTAAAACTCTCTCTTTTTAACAAGCAAGCAAAGGTCATTGAAGGCTTGTGGAAATCTATTGATGAGCATTTGAAAAATTCAGATTATGTGGCAGGCGATAAGCCGACGGCAGCTGATTTTCTGCTGACAACATATGCCAATTGGGGGGCGTTTTTCCCGATGCAAATTCAACTTGGCGAGAATGTTAAAAAAATGATCACCAACATTAGTAGCCGGCCTTCTTTTCAAAAAGCACTACAAGTTGAAGAAGTGGACTATAAAGCTTCAGCATAAATAAAAATTAGGTCTACCTTACTCCGCACCTTGACTGTGATTTGAGATTGTTTTCTTTTAAAATCAAATCACAGTCTTTTTATATTTGATGATGACGGCAAACAAATTTTACTTTTGCTTTTTTGCCATCATCTGTGCCGACTTGCCCGCGATGAACAGCATATTGCTCATTGGTTTTGCGTAACTCGATATAAAAAGGTGTCTCGCTTTTTTGTCCAGCTTCATTTTTGTAATTCGCGTAACCGCAGGTATGGTAACCTTCTTGGGTTTCGAATTTTAATGTCTTTACAGCTTCGAATTTTACTGATGACTTTGTTGGGAGAATGGACTGGATGGCATCTTGATAAATGCGTTCTTGACCTGCAGTTAGGATGATTAATTTGGTATTTTCAGGGACAGTGCTAATAACTTCCGAGCTGTTTTTTTTGCCTGAAAGACAGGCAGATAGAGGTAAAAGTAGAACAAAAATACAGATAAACTTTCTCAACATAATCGAGCCTCAATCTCTTTTTTAGGCAGAACTGCAGTTTTTTAACTCATTTACAGAGAGGTTTTATCAAATCTCTGTTCAGTTTGACAAATGATGATTTGGTTGTTTCCTCAAGCTTTTGCTCATCACGCCTTACTTCTTTATTTCCTTTCTCTATACCCCTTTTCTAATAGGTTTGCTGACTTATTAAGCAATATTTTTTCATCTTCCTTACTCTAGAAACTGCTGATCAAAACTTGAGCACAGTTGCCTGCACATTAATTAATCGCCCCGTGCAAATGCGTATATTTTATGCATTTTATCAGCACTCCTTTTTAGAAAACACCGCTAAGTAACTGTTTTTTAACATCTTATTTATTTGGCACAAAATTTGATTATCCAAACGCATGATCTTAAGAGCGCACCTTGGCAAATTGTTCTGGAGACTTTTTTTTCATTTTGCTAACCGGCTCGCTCTTAATCAAAAACACTCACGAGTGACAAAATATTTTTTAAAAAGGACCAATTTTTATGAAATTTTCTGAGTTGATAAAAAAGGTTATTAAGCGAACGACCATCGGTCTTACGGCCGCTTTAACTGTGACTTCTCTTTCACTCTCAGGCCTTCATGCTGAAGAACTTGAATTAGAAAAAGATGAACTCAAATTTGGCTTCATCAAGCTTACTGATATGGCACCATTAGCCATAGCCTATGAAAAAGGCTTCTTTGAAGATGAAGGTTTATTCGTCACTCTAGAACCTCAGGCTAACTGGAAAGTTCTCCTTGACCGCGTGATTGATGGCCAATTAGATGGTGCTCACATGCTTGCTGGGCAACCTCTTGCAGCAACCATTGGTTTTGGTACCAAAGCTCACATCATCACACCTTTTTCAATGGACCTAAATGGTAATGGTATTACGGTATCTAATGCTGTTTGGGCGGAGATGAAAAAACACATTCCTCATAAAGACGGTAAGCCGGTTCACCCAATTAAAGCTGATTATTTAAAGCCTGTGGTTGATAAATATAAAGCTGATGGCAAACCTTTTAAAATGGGTATGGTTTTCCCAGTTTCTACTCACAATTATGAGCTAAGATACTGGCTTGCTGCTGGTGGTATCCACCCAGGGTATTATTCTAAAACTGACACAAGTGGTCAAATTCTAGCTGATGCATTTCTTTCTGTAACCCCTCCCCCACAGATGCCTGCAACAATGGAAGCTGGAACAATTTATGGCTATTGCGTTGGTGAACCTTGGAACCAACAAGCTGTGTTCAAAGGCATTGGTGTGCCGGTTATCACTGACTATGAGATCTGGAAAAATAACCCAGAGAAGGTTTTTGGAATCAGAGCTGACTTTGCTAAAAAATATCCAAACACAACGACAGCTCTTGTAAAGGCTCTTATTCGCGCTGCTAAATGGCTTGATGAGAACAACAACGCGAACCGTGTTGAAGCTGTGAAAATCTTGGCGAAACCTGCTTATGTTGGTGCGGACGAAGCCGTGATTGCGAACTCAATGACTGGTACCTTTGAATATGAAAAAGGTGACAAGCGCGAGATCCCTGACTTTAACGTGTTCTATCGTTATTTCGCGACTTACCCTTACTACTCAGATGCGATTTGGTATCTTACACAAATGCGTCGTTGGGGGCAGATTACGGACCATAAACCTGATAGCTGGTATGATGAAATTGCCAAGAAGGTATATAAACCTGACCTCTATATGAAAGCCGCTAACCTTTTGATTAAAGAGGGTAAAATCAAGGCTGAAGAAATCCCAACTGGTACAGATGGTTATAAGAAGCCTCAAACTGAGTTTATTGATGAAATCACGTTTGATGGCCGTAAACCAAATGACTATCTCAAGCAATTTAAAATTGGCTTGAAGGAAAAGCAAACCGTGACGGGTGGCAAAGTGATGGATAAATAATCCTCACTTCAAACATCTCCCGGTCACCATACAGCCCGTGACCGGGAGATGAAATTTTTTGTGTTTACCTTAGCAAATATGTGAAACAAATTGGAAAACGAAAATGGCTCTTCTCTCAATTCCCTTTACACAACAGGGTGCAAAAATTAACTTTCAAGAAAGTTTCAAGCAGATCATGGTTCCCGTCGCTGCGATGGTTTTGTTTTTATTCGCTTGGGAACTCAGTGCCTCTCAAATTAAAACGTCTCTTGGTCTTGTACCTGGCCCCATTGAGGTTAGTAAACAATTTAGTAATTTAGTAACTGAGCATGCTGAAGAACGTGATAAAGCTGCCGCCTTTTATGAACGGCAAGAAAAACGCAATGCCAGAAAACTCGCGAAAAATCCAGATGCTAAAGTTAAAATTCGTAATTACACTGGCAAACCGACATTTTTTGATCAGATCTTAACCAGTCTCGTTACTGTTTTTAGTGGCTTTTTAATCGCCACCATCATTGCTGTGCCAATCGGTATAATTTCTGGTCTTTCGCAAAATTTTTACACTGCCATTAATCCGATTATTCAAATTTTCAAACCTATTTCTCCTTTGGCATGGTTGCCGATTGTAACGATTATTGTAAGTGCGGTTTATGTCAGTAGTGATCCAACTTTTTCCAAATCATTTATCATTTCAGCACTTACGGTTACTCTATGCTGCATGTGGCCAACATTGATCAACACGGCTGTTGGGGTAGCCAGCGTTGATAAGGACCTCATCAACGTTTCTAAGGTGTTGCAACTTTCAAGCTTTACGAAGGTTTGGAAAATTGTGCTTCCATCTGCAATCCCAATGATTTTCACAGGCCTTCGCCTTTCAATTGGTATTGGTTGGATGGTGCTCATTGCAGCTGAAATGCTCGCGCAAAATCCTGGCCTTGGTAAATTTGTTTGGGATGAATTTCAAAATGGTAGCTCGAACTCACTCGGTCGCATCATGGTAGCTGTGCTCGCAATTGGCATCATTGGATTTATCCTCGATTTCCTAATGCTAACCCTGCAACGCTTTATCTCTTGGGATAAAACGGCCGTGCTTCGCTAATAACAAAATTAATATTTGAAAGAGATTTAAAATGACCTCTCCCTATTTACATATTGATCATGTCACAATGAATTTCCCGACACCGTCGGGTGAATTCTGCGCCTTGAATGATGTTAATTTTGTCATTAATAAAGGCGAATATATTTCCATTATTGGCCATTCTGGTTGCGGTAAATCAACAGTTTTGAATATTATCGCTGGGCTACTTGAAGCCAGCCAAGGTGGTATTATTCTAGAAAACAAAGAGATTAACGGACCAGGCCCAGAACGCGCCGTTGTTTTTCAGAACCATTCACTAATGCCTTGGCTTTCTGTTTATGAAAATGTAGCGATTGCTGTGCGACGGGTTTTCAAGGGTAAGAAAACAAAAAAGGAAATGCATGAATGGATTTTGCATAATCTTACACTTGTTCATATGGATCATGCATTAGATAAACTCCCATCCGAGATTTCTGGTGGTATGAAACAGCGGGTTGGTATTGCCAGAGCTCTTGCGATGGAGCCAAAAGTTCTTTTGATGGATGAACCTTTTGGTGCTCTTGATGCGCTTACTCGTTCTCATATGCAAGAGAGCCTCATGGAAATTCAGGAAAAACTGAATAATACCATTGTTATGATTACTCATGATGTGGATGAAGCTGTATTGCTTTCAGATAAAATCATTATGATGAGTAATGGTCCTGCTGCTGATATTGGTCAAGTTCTTGAAATTGACCTTCCTCGGCCTAGAAACAGGGTGCGTTTGGCAAATAACCCAACTTATAATCACTATCGTCAAGAAGTGCTCAGTTTCCTTTATGAGCGCCAAGCAAACCCTCTCTCAGAAAAAGGCAAGTCTGAAGAGAATTCATCACCGACGAGTAAACAAACGAGTGAGGAAACTGCTGAAACCGTTGAAGAAACAGCTGAAGCACCGGCTGAAACGACCACTTCACCTGACACAGCTTCTGACAATGTGACGCAACTTGCGCCTCTTGATAATTCAGGAAAAGCTGCTTAAACTTAAACACTCTCCTATACCCGTTTGCTCAATAACCTCTTCCCTATTGAGCAAGCGGGCTTTTCATTTAAAAGCTCCAAAAAAGCGTCTTTGATTTCTTTACACTTTTAACAGCAGTTTTAAATTCTTTAAGCCTTATTCACTCTCATTCATAACAGCTTCATTGGTTTCTTCAATTGAGACCGCTTGTTTCTCTATTGAAATGAGAATAATTGCCGGATTGGTAATTTGGTTATGTTTTATTTCTTGGCTTAGTCTGCCCAGTGAGCTTGAAAATGTTCTGCTATTTTCTTTACAGCCATTTTCAATAATCGATATTTTTGACTTTGGACTTGCACCTACAGCTAAAAGATTGGCTTGAATCTTGGGAGCCATCTTTACCCCCATATAAAGCACAAGCATCACGCCTTTCGTTGCAAAAGACGCCCATTTATAAGGTGTTAGCCCATCAGCACTGTGACCTGTTAAATAAATTAAGGCTCTGGTGTCTTCACGTATGGTAAGCGGTAGGTTGGCCTCTGCGGCGCACGCATTGGCTGCAGTAATACCGGGGATAATTTCAAACTCAATTCCAGCTTCCTTCATTGCCTCCATCTCTTCTCCGGCTCTGCCAAAAATGAGAGGATCACCGCATTTTAATCTAACAACTCGAAGGCCTTTATTGGCTTGCTCTAAAATATGTTTGTTGATTTCATCTTGAGAAACGCATTTTTCTCCTGGGGCTTTTCCAACGAATATTCGTTTTGCATCACGTCTGATGATTTCTAACACAGTTTGATCTACTAAGCGGTCATAAATGACGACATCCGCTGTTTGCAGAGCTCTTGCGGCTCTGAAAGTGAGCAAATCACTTGGGCCAGGCCCAGCGCCTACAAGAGAGACAAACCCTTTTGAAGTTTTTTGACCTGAGCTTTCTTGATTGCTCTCCTGAAGACTATCATTTTCATTTAAATTGTTTAGATCATCTAAGGCATTTTGATAAATGGTTGCAGAAGTGGCGCCTGCGAATACATCTTTGAATAAATGATCCCAAAAATTACGGCGCTGTTCGAAGCTTTTATATTTCTTTGCCACCAAATGCCGCAAGCTTTGCGCTTTTTTGGCGATATTGCCAATATCCGTTGAGAGTAGCGCTTCAATTTTTGTCTTAATCATGCGCGCCAAAACGGGCGCTGCCCCTTCTGAGCCAATTGCAACAGTAATTGGGGCACGATCTACAATGGCTGGTGTGATGAAATTGCAAAGATCAGGTGCATCGACAACATTTAAGGGTGTTTTTAAACGATATGCTATTTGGGCGATTTTCTCATTTGTTTCATCATCTGCTGCTGCATAAATCAAACTGAAGGCGGACAAGTTTTCTTCACTTGGTTCTTCTCTTTGCCAATCAATTAGATTGTTTTTAAAGCTATCTTCGAGCTCTGCATTTAAACTAGGTGCAAAGACCGTGATTTCTGCAGGTGTCTTTTTCAGCAATCTTAATTTCTGTGCCGCTTCTTCGTCTCCCCCGACAATTGCGACGTTTGTATTTTGCATATCATAATAAATGGGGAAGTAACGCATAAATCCTCTATTCTGCCGCAACCTTTTGAAGACTTGCTTCGATTAGTTTAGCAAGTTCAGTTCTGCACGAACCGCAATTCGTTCCTGCATTGAGCTTTTCACCAATGGCTTTGACGGTTCTGCAATTGTGATTTTCTATAGCATCACAAATTTCATTCACACCAACATTAAAACAACTGCAAATGATGGCGCCTTTATCTGGCGCGTCTTTGCCGGGCCTACCTGTAAGACAAGCAAACTTATCATATGGTGTTATGAACTCTCTTGATAAAAGGTCTTTCATGTAAACCCGTGAGGCACTAATTGGCTCTGGGCCGATGAACAAAACACCTTTCAAGGTCGTTTCTTCAAAATAAGCCCTTTTCACATGGCCCATTTGCGGATCAACCAACTCAAAGGGTTCATCTTCTTCTTTAATGTCAAAGCCTAATAACGCGCTTAATAACTCTTGATCAGCATTGATCAAATCATCCCCAGCGCATTCAATGGCCCAGCCTCCATCAATTGGCATAAGCGCCCAATAATCTCTTGCGGGATTGACTGAGAGTTCTCTTAATTTCTTAATGTTTGGCTTTGCTTCTGAGATGAACAAGCCATATGAAGTGGGTTTTAAAGCTTTTATTGCACAGGGGGTAAACTTACTTTCAGGTTGGCCTGAGTAAGGGTCCAAATTTGGTGCGACAAGTGCATCGACCCGGGCATTTGAAGCAAACTGATCTGTCCAATGAAGGGGAGAGAAAATCGTGCCTGGTGTTTGTGCCTCTGTAATACGTGCCCGGAGCAAGACTGAACCATGTTCACTTTTTAACTCGACAATCGCAGCATCTTCTATGCCATATTTATTTGCATCTTGCTGACATAGCTCAACAAACGGTTCACCAATGTGACGCATCAATTTGGGAGTTTTAGCTGTTCTCGTCATCGTGTGCCACTGATCACGAATACGCCCTGTATTTAAAATTAGGGGTAAGTCGTTTGAAGCTTTTGAACTTGCCTCTTTATATGGTGTTGGCACTAATTTGGCTTTTTTAGTCGCTGTGAAAAACTGGCCATCTGCAAACAGACGTTTTGTTCCAACGATCTTACCGTTTTTATCTTTTGTGCACGGCCACTGGAATGGCTCTAATTGATCAAACTCTTCTACGCTCACTTCTTTCAAAGGACCGATATTAAAATCTCTTGATTGCTCATTTTCAAATTCTGAAAGGGCAGCGTGCTCACAAAAGACATCTCTTGCGCTTTCAAAAGGAAAGAGGTCTTCGTGCCCCATGCGTTTAGCAACTTCGCAAATTTGCCACCAATCTGCTTTGCTCTCTCCTGGTGCAGATAAGAAAGCTCTTTGGCGAGAAATGCGTCTCTCTGAGTTTGTTACTGTTCCTGATTTTTCTCCCCAACCAAGAGTTGGGAGCAAGATATCAGCGCATTCAGCGGTGTCCGTGTTTTGTGTGAGATCAGATACAATAACGAGCGGGCAAAGTTTTAAAGCTTCGCGAATGATGTTTGCGTCTGGCAAGCTATCAACCGGATTTGTTGCCATAATCCATACGGCTTTAACTTTACCATCTTTCACTGCATTAAATAGTTCAACTGCATTTAAGCCCGGTTCAGACGGGACTTTTTCGACATTCCAAAATCTTTGCAGGATATCTCTGTGCTTTTCATTTTTTAACTCCATATGAGCGGCAAGTTGGTTCGCAAGACCGCCAACTTCGCGCCCGCCCATGGCATTCGGCTGCCCGGTTAATGAAAAGGGGCCCGAGCCTTCTTTGCCAATACGCCCCGTACTTAAATGGCAGTTTAAAATGGCATTGACTTTGTCAGTGCCGTTAGACGATTGATTAACCCCTTGGCTATAAAGGGTCATGACTTTTTCTGTTTTAGCGAACGTTTCGTAGAATTCACTAATTTCAGATTTTGTAAGCCCTGTGATGTTTGCTATTTCATCTAGACTGAGTGCAAATGCAGCCTCTTTTGCTTTTGCTTCACCTTCTAAATGGTTTTCAATAAAGTCTTTGTCGACAATTGCTTCATTATAAAGGTGGGCTAGAAGGCCATTAAATAGTGCGACGTCAGTTCCTGGGTTTAATGCTAGATGAATATCACTCGCGCTGGCCGTTGTTGTTCGTCTTGGGTCAATGCAAATGAGTTTTAGATCTCTTTTTTGTTTCTCCGCTTCAATGCGCTGAAAAAGAATCGGGTGGCACCAAGTGAGGTTAGAGCCAACCAATATGATTACATCAGCTTTTTCAAGATCATCATAGGAATTTGGCACAGTGTCCGTGCCAAAGCCGCGCTTGTGGCCGGCAACTGATGATGACATACAAAGCCGAGAGTTCGTATCAATATTGGCAGTGCCGATTGCGCCTTTCATGAATTTATTAGCAACGTAATAATCTTCAGTTAGGAATTGTCCTGAGACATACATAGCAACAGAGCCTGGTCCCTCTTCCTTGATAAAAGACGAGAATTGGTCTGCGATTGTGGTAAGGGCCTCATCCCAACTGGCCGTCTTACCTTTTATTTTTGGAACAAGCAACCGATCATCCAGAGATAATGTTTCTCCTAATGATGACCCTTTTGAGCAGAGGCGGCCGTAATTAGCGGGATGATTTTCATCCCCCTTAATTTCAAACGTACCATCGGGCATGGGCTTGGCTAAGACACCGCACCCAACTCCGCAATAAGGACATGTTGTCTTGACTGCTTTTGAAAGTTCCTCTGTTAAGTGGTCCGCCACTGCCTCATTCATTTGAGTTATGCTGCCTCTTTTTTCACAGGGACAAGATCAAGATAGACTTTACCGTCTTCCTTTTTGACATCAAAGCGTTTGACACAGCCAGGCTCCGGACCAAGCGCTTCCCCATTTACCAGATTAATCACCAAATTATGCAAAGGGCATGTGACCTGACTTCCATGGACAATACCTTCACTTAAGGCACCACCTAAGTGAGGGCACTTATCTTCAATGGCGTACACATCATCTGTATGGGTGCGGAAAATGGCAATTTTAACTTCCTCAGTCACAACAACACGGCACCCTCTTTGAGGGATTTCGTTTAGCTGGCAAAGTTCTACCCAATTCGTTTCATTTGTCATATTTGCAGCCTCCTTATTGTGCCGCTTCAAGGGGAATTGGTTTGATGGGGGCAAATTCATGCGCATCTTTGCCATCAACAAATTCTTTCCAAGGATCAATTTGTAAGAATTTTTGAGCATGATAGAAGCGCTCAGAATAGGCTTTTCTTTGCTGCTCATCTTCTACGATCACTTCTTTTACGTGATCGTACCCAACTCGTTTTGCCCACTTATAAATCCGCTCTAGGTAAAACCCTTGCTCTCGATACATTTGAATGAGAGCAGTGGTGTATTCCATCACGTCTTCTTCAGTTGGTACATTGCAGAGGATTTCCGTGCCTTTTATATCCAGGCCAGCCGCGCCGGCGTAATGGATTTCATAGCCACTATCAACGCAGATGATGCCTACGTCTTTACAAGTAGCCTCAGCACAATTTCTTGGGCAGCCAGAAACAGCGAGCTTTACTTTCGCTGGTGTCCATGAACCCCATAAAAGTCTCTCAAGCTTGATACCGAGACCTGTTGAATCTTGCGTGCCGAAACGGCACCAGTCTTTACCAACACAAGTTTTAACTGTGCGGAG
>JAEPQF010000120.1 GCA_017640685.1 Hyphomicrobiales bacterium | reverse complement strand
TTAAAGCTGGTTTCTCATACTCAGCAGCTCCATTGATCGTTCCATCAAAACGTGGTCCATTGATCGTAACTGGTGTGTCTGGTGGTGAATTCGGTATCGTTGGCCGTGTTGATGCGCGCAACGTAGAAACTGGTGAGCTAGTTTGGTCACGTCCTACCATTGAGGGTCACTACGGTACTCTTAAAGGTAAAAAATCTACAATGACAGGTAAGAAAAACGAATCTTGGCCTGGTGATATGTGGAAATGGGGCGGTGGCGCTACATGGCTTGGCGGCACATACGATCCTGACACAAAACAAATCTTCATTGGTGCAGGTAACCCAGCTCCATGGAACTCTCACCTACGTCCAGGTGATAACAAGTGGTCATGTGCTCGTCTTGCTATCGACCCAGATACAGGCGAAATCAACTGGGGCTTCCAAACAACGCCTCACGATGGTTGGGACTATGACGGCGTGAACGAAGTGATTGCTTTCGACGCTGACGGTAAAAAATTAGCAGCAACAGCTGACCGTAATGGTTTCTTCTATGTTCTTGACCGCACAAACGGTAAATTCCACAACGGTTTCCCATTCGTAAAGCAAATTACATGGGCAAAAGGTTTGGATAAAAACGGTCGTCCTGTTTTCAATAAAGAAAACTACCCAGGTAACCCAAAATCATCGAAAGATGGTAAAAAAGGTAAAGCAATCTTTGCTATCCCAAGTTTCCTTGGTGGTAAAAACCAAATGCCAATGGCTTATAGCCAACAAACTGGCCTTTTCTACATCCCTTCAAACGAATGGGGCATGGACATCTGGAACGAGCCTGTATCATACAAAAAAGGTGCAGCTTACCTAGGTGCTGGTTTCACAATCCGTCCAATTTTCAAAAGCCACATCGGTTCTTTGAAAGCTGTTGAGCCACTAACTGGTAAAGTTGTGTGGGAATATAAAAACAAAGCACCTCTATGGGGCGGCGTTCTAACAACAGCTGGTGGCCTTGTGTTCACAGGTACTCCAGAAGGTTACCTAAAAGCGTTTGATGCAAAAACTGGTAAAGTACTTTGGAAGTTCCAAACTGGTTCAGGTATCGTTGCTCCTCCTGCAACTTGGGAACAAGATGGCGAACAAGTTATCGGTGTTTCAAGCGGTTGGGGTGGTGCTGTTCCTCTTTGGGGTGGTGAAGTAGCCAAGACTGTTAAATACCTTAACCAAGGTGGCGCATTCTGGCTCTTTAAACTTCCTAAGAAAATGGCTGCTAAATAAGTCAAGTTTCTTAACCGATCAAGATCAGTCCCGGGCTTTTGTTAAGCCTGGGACTTTTTTTTAGCATATGGTCCTATAGACTATTAATTCATTGCCTTTAAAAAAAGTGTGGGTTTTGGTATAAAGATAAGAATACAAAAGCCAAAAAATAAAACGCATAGGCAAGCTCAGCGATGAAGGTGTGTGCGCAAAAACCTTCTGCATACATATTACATTTCATTTAGAATTAAGCCTAAGAGCACAATTATTTTAAATCCATTACTTAAGTACCAGAAATGTGGTACTGTTTAATATGCGCGAACGCCATATGGTATGACCTGGGGAATATAAAAATGAAACGCATTCTCATTATTGACGATCATCCGCTCTTTCGTGAAGCATTGCATAATGCGATAAAAAGCATAATGCAGCGTGTGGAAATTCATGAAGCAGAAACCATTGATGACTCAGTACAAATTTTAAAGAACATTGGTCGCTTCAAACTAGCCCTATTAGATTTATTTATGCCAGACACAAACGGTTTTGATGGTCT
Organism: Hyphomicrobiales bacterium; assembly: GCA_017640685.1. GTDB lineage: Bacteria > Pseudomonadota > Alphaproteobacteria > Rhizobiales > HXMU1428-3 > HXMU1428-3. The sequence continues at coordinate 8,648 of JAEPQF010000120.1, read as the reverse complement.
GCTAACATTGCGCAAACAATTCCCAAAATTGCCGGTTATGATTGTCACGGGGCAAGAAGATAGCCGCCTAGTGAAAGAGGCTGTCAATTATGGTGCAAGTGGCTTTATTGCCAAAACTGCAAGCGGTGAAGAAATTGCTCACGCGATTTCAGAAGTGCTAGCCGGCAATATTTATATCCCTGATGATTTCAATAATGAAAATTTAGATGAAACTGACCAAGAGCGTGAAGATTTAGCACGCCGTTTATTTTCTCTAACGCGCCAACAATTGATTGTTTTAAGAATGCTGCGCGAAGGTAAGTTAAACAAGCAAATCGCTTATGAACTTGGTGTTGGTGAAACGACTGTCAAAGCTCATGTTTCTGAAATTCTGCGTAAGATGAATGTTGTTAGCCGCACTCAAGCCGTGATTGAGGCCAGCAAAATTGACTTTGATATGATTTTAAATCAGGCCACAAATAGCACACCAGCAGATTAAAAAAGCACAAAATAAGCATTTTGTGAAAACAAGTTAAACCTCTAGTCAGATGTCTTTCAGCTTTATAGCTTTGAGCAAGGATGATTAGAGGTTTGTATTTTCGAGCGGTTGCACGCTAAGACTTGTGATTTTATTTTGGTGCTTGCGCAGTACATGAAATCTAAAACCATAAAAAGTAAAGGCCTGCCCAGGTTCAGGAATTGTTTGTGCTTCATGAATAACAAGCCCAGCAATGGTCGTTGCTTCATCATCTGGTAATGACCAATCCATATGGCGATTAAGGTCTCTAATGGGGACTGATCCTTCAACATTCACGGAGCCATCAGGCTGTGGGTGAACACCACTAACTTCCAGGTCATGTTCGTCAGCTATTTCACCAACGATCTCTTCTAGTATGTCCTCAAGGGTAACAAGCCCCATCACTTCACCATATTCATCAACAACCAAAGCAAAATGCGCTTTGCGTCGTAAAAAGGCGTTTAGTTGGTCTTGCAGACCAGTACTCTCAGGAACAAACCAAGGCTTGGAAGCAAATTTCTGCAAATCGAGTTTTGAAATATCAAAATCAAGGCTTGAAAGTTCGCGCAGTAAATCTTTTGCATGGACCACCCCAATAATATTGTCACTATCATCTTGCCAAAGTGGCAATCGTGTAAAGGGACTGGAGAGAATTTGATCAACTATTTCTTCAGCGGTATCATCACCATTTAAAGATTCAATTTTCGTTCGGTGCACCATAACATCAGAAACATCGAGTTCTTTAAGGTCTAGAACGCCGCCAAGCATATCTTTGTCATTTTTCACCACACCACCTTCTTCATGATGCAGTTGAATAGCCCCGCGCAATTCATCATGAGCTGAAATTAGACTAGCTTTTTCAGCCATATCACTGCCAAAGAGATGAAAGATTTTAATAATGATCCAGTCAATCGCTTGGGTAAATGGTGTTAATGCCAAAACAATCGGCCGCAATATAGGGGCGAAGGTAAGGGCTGTTTCATCTGGTTTTGTAATCGCATATGTCTTTGGCAAAACTTCAGCGAAAATAACAACGAGGATTGTCATGGCAATCGTCGCATAAGCAACACCGGCTGAACCAAATTCCGAAAGGAACAAACTCGTCGCTAAGGACGATGCGAGAATGTTAACAAGATTATTGCCAATGAGGATCGAGCTAATTAATTTTTTGCGATTAGATAAAAGCTTATTCACAAGCTTGGCTTTATGATCACCATCTGTCTCTAAGGCGAGTATTCTAGCCTTTGAAGCTGCCGTTAATGCCGTTTCAGAGCTAGAGAAAAACGCTGAAATAAGTAACAAGGCAAGTATACAAAAAATAAGAAGCCAAATCATCTAGTGGTGTCCTAAGATATTAAGTTCAATCAAGTTTTAAGTTCAAAAATTCACGCAATTGTTCTTCGCGAACATCACGATAAACAACAGCATCACCAATCGCCTTTGCAAGAATGAAAACAAGGTTCCCACGCTCAACCTTTTTGTCTTGTCGCATTTTATCAACCAACATATCAACGCTGAACTCTTCATAGGCAGGAATATCTTGAATGCGTGTCGGCAAGCCAGCCGCTTTAAAATGGGCCTCAACCTCTTCATGCAGCCCTTTTTCACAAAGCCCTAACCCTTCAGAAAATTCAAAAGCAAGCACCATCCCAATGGCTATTGCTTCTCCGTGTAATAACCGGTCGCCATAACCACAAAGCGCTTCAAAGCCGTGCCCAAATGTGTGGCCTAAATTAAGAAGGGCTCTAACCCCATGCTCTTTTTCGTCAGCACTAACAACATAGGCTTTCATGGCACAAGATGTTTGTATGGCATGCACCAAAGCCTCTGTCTCAAGATTAAAAACCCGTTCACGATTGTTGGAAAGCCAGTTGAAAAATTCCGCATCTTTAATCAAACCATATTTTACCACTTCAGCATAACCAGCCTTAAATTGCCGAGGGTCTAACGTTTTAAGAACATCCAAATCACACAAAACAAGCAAAGGTTGGTGGAACGCGCCAATAAGGTTTTTCCCATAAGAACTATTGATCCCTGTTTTCCCACCAACAGAACTATCAACTTGAGCAAGCAAGCTCGTTGGGATTTGAACAAAATCAACACCGCGCCGTAAGATGCTTGCAGCAAACCCAGCCAAGTCACCAATGACGCCGCCGCCAAAAGCAATCACAAGATCTCCGCGCTCAATTTCATGGCTAAGTAACTCATCGAGAAGGTAACTTAATTTATCAAATGATTTAGTGGCTTCACCTGCGGGCAAGACAACAGCTTTAAAAGAAATACCAGCAGATGTTAAAGAAGCTTCTAAAGTCTTTAAATGAAAAGAAGCAACAGTTTCATCTGTCACGATGGTGCATTTTGCTTGTGGCCGAAGCGAAGCTATTCTCTCACCGGCTTGATCAAGAAGACCGCCGCCAATTAAAATGTCATAAGACCGCTCACCAAGCCCGACATTAATAAGAGTAGGTGTCTCTGATGTAGTAGAGTTTTGTTCTTTAAGGTTAGTCTCTGTTGAGTGAGAGATGGGAGAGCTCATAAACTTATGAACCTTTCATAACTAATTATTATTGTGATTGAGTGGCAATAGCTTTCAAGATTTCTTGAACTATGACTTCATGGGCAACATCACGGCTCTCAACTGTAATGTCAGATTGTGAATATATTGGGTAACGTTCATCAATTAGTTTTTGCATCACAGCTCTGGGATCTTCTGTGCGCAGTAAGGGCCGATGATCGCGCCGACCAACCCGCTCCATAAGCACATCAAGTTCAGCGCGAAGCCAAACCGAAATGCCATGGGCTTTAATATTTTGGCGAGTAACTTCACTCATGAAAGCACCACCACCCGTTGCTAATATCAGCGGACCATCCACTAGCAAGCGTTCGATGATTTTTTCTTCTCTGTCTCTGAAATAAGCCTCTCCATGCTCGGCAAAAATATCAGAAATTGATTGCCCAGCAGCAAGTTCAATCTCTGTATCAGCATCAAGGAATTTCATTTGCAACCGAGACGCAACACGCCGCCCAATAGCAGATTTACCAGCCCCCATTAGTCCAACAAGAATAAGTGATTTTCTTGAGAGCTCATTTTTGACTTTTTGATCGAGTTTTTTAAGAGGGATTTGTTGCATAGGTGTTCGTCTGTTTCATAAAAATATACTTCAATCAAAAATTCAAATCAGCGGCGACATTGATGACAAAGCGCTTTCATTAAAAATACAAAATTTACTAAGCTACTATTGTTATCAAGCTGGTGTACATGATACAATCTAAAGAGCTTATTTTGTTTAAATTACTATAAGCTTATGTAAGAAAATGTCCAAAAAAACAGCGAATATCTCTCATGAAAGGCACTAAGAAACTTGTTATTCTCAGTGCGAAAAGTAATATAAGCTGAAACCATATATTTTTTTGGGGGCCTTATGCCAAGCTTGGTCGCGTTTTTAACCAAACTTACCATTATTTTATCGGTAACATTTGTTAGCCTCTATGTTTTGGCAACAGTTTTTGAACCAGCATCGCGCGAATATCGTCATGAAGTCCTTGGACTGAAAATCGCGGATGAATAGATTTCAGCAAATTATTCAAAATCGCACTCATAAAACTTCACCATTTATTGGTCTTTGTCTTTTAAACTTGTTGAGAGATTAAACAAGGAATAGGGCGTGGCCATGCTCTCACAGAAAAGAAAACCAGTATCATCATCTAAATTAATCGATGACTTCCTGGCTATGCTAAGCGCAGAGCGAGGTGCCAGCCAAAACACCCTTGAAAGTTATGAAAGAGATCTAAATCGTTTTTATGAGTTCCTTGAAGAGAAAGGCTCGAGTAAAACTGACCTGTCAGTACTTCAAGAAGCAAGCTCAAAAGACGTTAAAGACTATCTCAGCCATTTGAAAATAAATGGCCTTGCAAGTTCATCACGAGCAAGACAATTGTCGACCTTGCGCCAATTTTACAGATTTCTTCTCTCAGAACGTCTGATTAATGAAGACCCGGCATCTCAAATAGATACACCCAAACAAAAACGTCCCCTCCCTAAACTAATGAGCGCAAAGGATGTTGAAACACTTCTCAAAACAGCTAAAAAAGAATGTGAAGCAAAAAGTGGTTATTCAAAATTCCAGGCCATTCGCCTGAATTGCCTGCTTGAGCTCTTATACGCTACAGGTATGCGGGTCACAGAGCTCGTAAGCCTTCCCTATGCCGTATTAAATGGCGATGAGAGGTTATTCACCATCAAGGGTAAAGGGGGGAGAGAAAGGCTTGTTCCTTTAAATAGTTCCGCAAAAAAAGCACTCATAGATTATTTGAACGGCCTAGAAGAAGAAACACCATCAATTTCAAAACGCCAACCTAAGTGGCTTTTCCCATCAAACAGCAAAGAAGGCCACTTAACACGGCAAAGATTTGGCCAAGAACTCAAAGAATTAGCAATAAAAGCTGGGTTAAGAGCTGAAAAAATCTCACCTCATGTCCTCAGACATGCCTTTGCAAGCCATTTATTAGAGCGCGGCGCTGATCTGCGAGCCGTGCAACAATTATTAGGCCATGCAGACATCTCAACCACTGAAATCTACACCCATGTTCTTGAAGAACGGCTAAAGAAACTCGTTGAAGCACATCACCCATTGGCAAAGCGAGAAAAAACCTTTAAAACGCAAAATTAACCCATTAAATATGATAAGTGAAACAAGCTTGACACAAACCGATGTGCAAGCAATTCTCTTTAATTGGGTATGCCTATAAGTGAAAATTATATGTGTAATATCATAAAGTTATCACGTCTTATGGGTGCTTAAATTGTAAAGAAGCATAATTTTTTGAATTCTGAAATCATCAGAAATAGAGTTTAAAAGCCACTCTAAGCTTTATTAAAGCGAAAAAAAGAGGGCTAAAAGGGTTTTGAATGCGCACATATTTGGATTTTGAAAAGAAGATTGCTGAGCTTGAGAGCAAAGTTTCTGAACTAAAAAGCATCGCAGCAGATGATCAGAACGAAGAAGAAGCCAGCTCAGTATCTATTGATGATGAAATTCGCACATTAGAAGAAAAAGCAGGCAAAGCCTTAAGTGATACATATGATAACCTAACGCCCTGGCAAAAATGTCAGGTGGCACGCCATCCAGACCGCCCTCATTGTATGGCCTACGTGGATGCCATGATCACAGATTTCGTTCCTTTATCAGGTGATCGTTATTATTCAGATGATGACGCTTTAATTGGTGGTGTTGGTCGTTTCAGAGGCCGCTCGGTCGTTGTTCTTGGCCATGAAAAAGGTCATGACACAGAAAGCCGTCTTAAGCATAATTTCGGGATGGCACGCCCAGAAGGCTATAGAAAAGCTGTTCGCCTTATGGAAATGGCAGAACGCTTTCAAATGCCAATTCTAACATTTGTAGATACTGCAGGCGCGTTTCCTGGCGTTGGCGCTGAAGAACGCGGCCAAGCTGAGGCCATTGCCCGCTCAACTGACAAATGTTTATCGCTAACAGTGCCAATCATCACACTTGTGATTGGTGAAGGCGGCTCTGGTGGCGCCTTAGCCATTGCAACAGCTAACAAAGTTTTGATGCTAGAGCACTCAATTTACACAGTTGCCTCCCCAGAAGCGGCTGCTTCAATTCTTTGGCATGATTCAACAAGGGCCAAAGACGCCGCTACAAATATGCGCATTACAGCTCAAGACCTGGATGAACTAGGGGTGATTGATGGCATTATCAGCGAACCTGTCGGCGGCGCTCACAGACATCCAGAAAAAATGATCGAAAGAGCAGCCAATGAAATGGAAAAACGCCTGATCAGCTTAGAAGAGATGAAACCAGCTGAAATTAGGCATCAAAGGCAGCAAAAATTCCTGGATATTGGCAAATCTCTTCAGTAACAAAAGACATTAATTCCAATAACTTTCGAGCTTTTTATCGACCAGTCTTGAAATTGCCTAAAAAATCGCCTTTTCTTAAAGCCCTCAATTAAAATTATTGAGGGCTTTTATTTTGCCATATAAAAAATCGCTAAAATGCTGTGTCTTTTCGTTAAAAGAATGCCTAGAGATAAATTCAGTGTGATCAAAGCATGTTTTCAATGCCACAGGGCTTGAGAATCTGTTTTACTGCTTATTGTGTGTGGTACAATAAAGAATAAATCGCATCTAAAAAAAGAAACCATTCAGTGTTTATTAATTTTAAATATGAGAATGAATAAATCTTAAATGAGCTGTGTTTAACTTAAGGTGAGATTTCAGTTGGTCAAAGCCAGATTACCGCGAAAAAGCTCGTTAGAACAAACGAATAGAGCGTGTAAATTTAAAGCAACCGAGAATAGTAGAGTTTTGGATAAATCTGTTTTGAATGTTCTCTCAAAATTAGAGAAACACAAGGAGACTTATACCAAAACCGCTAAAGCCTTGCTTGCACCTAAACCGTTTTTTATGCCAAAGGCGAAGCTTTCAATAGTCTTTGCAGCCCTTTTTCTAAGTGCCTGTAGCCAAACCTTCGAGCCAACTTCAAACGCTGCCAAAAACCCCATTCCCAAAGCCACCCAAGAACTTCTTTTGAAAAAGGGTATGCGTATTAGTGCGCCAATCTTTATTCGGATTTATAAAAAAGAATCAGAACTAGAAATTTGGAAGCAAAAAGATGATGGGCTTTTTTACCCCTTCAAATCATACCCTATTTGTAATTGGTCTGGAAAATTGGGCCCCAAATTAAAACAAGGAGACAAGCAAGCCCCAGAAGGCTTCTATCGAGTGTCTCGCGGCCAGATGAACCCAAATAGTAAATTTCATCTCTCTTTTAATTTAGGTTATCCAAACCAATATGATAGGTCTTTAAATAGAACGGGTGCCAATCTCATGGTTCATGGAGATTGTAAATCAGCCGGTTGCTATGCCATGACAGATGCTTTGGTTGAAGAAATTTACGCGATTGCCAGAGAAGCGTTTGATGGGGGGCAAAAATCTTTTGATGTTCACGCTTACCCATTTCGCATGACCACCAAAAATATGGAAAAACACAGACGCTCAAGATGGATTAAATTCTGGCGGGTTCTAAAAACAGGATATGATGAATTCGAACAAACCAGAATTCCCCCTGTCGTTCGTGTTTGTGAGCGGCGCTATCATGTGAACCCGGCTTTTGCGAATGTGAATTTTCAAATTAACCCTGCAGGTCCGTGCCCCGGAAGTCCTGGCTTTAGACCAATGCGCAGAACTCCAAAACTTACCATTGCCGGGCAAGAGCCGAAAAGAGACCCTATCCAAGAAGTCTTAAGAGATACAACAGACGACAGGGCCGAGAGAGACAGAGGCTTTGACCAACTAAGCTTGCCAGATGATTTGTTTAGCGAAGATTTAGGTGGAAGTAGCCTTAGAAATGGCGTTTATTAAAAATAGCATTTTCAAATCTTGAAAAAGAGCAAAATTTAGTGCCACTCATTTTGCGTTATTTCTAATAGAGGAGATTTTTAAATGTCTGCAAAGCCAAAGAAAAAGAAAAATAAAGGCTTACTCTTCTTTATCTGTTTCACAATTCTTTGCGCTGCCACTTTCAGCTATTTAACAAAAAATGGCCAGCAATCTCTCGATGCCTGGCGAGATAGAATGCAAACCAACCAAAATTGGTTGGCCTTTAAACTCGGCCGTCCTTTGCCAGGAACACCAGATCTTACCCAAAAAAAAGAACGATTAGCTGAAAAGGGATTGAAATTAGGTGATCCTATTTTCATGCGTGTCTTTAAATTAGAAGGTCAGCTCGAGCTTTGGATGAAAGGCAAAGATGGTTTTAAACTCTTTGCAACATACCCAATTTGCAGATGGTCCGGACGACTAGGACCAAAATTAAAAGAGGGCGATCGCCAAAGCCCTGAAGGTTTTTATTATGTCCATAAATATCAGCTCAATCCCAACAGTCGTTGGTATCGGTCATTTAATTTAGGCTATCCAAACAGTTTTGATAAAAGCTTTCAGCGCACAGGGTCATTTTTAATGGTTCACGGTGGCTGCTCATCAATTGGCTGCTATGCCATGACAAACCCAGTGATGAAAGAAATTTGGGAAATTGTAACAAATGCCTACAAAGGTGGGCAAAAACGATTTGCCGTGCACGCCTTTCCATTTCGTATGACGGAGCGCAACATGCGCGTTTACAGCAAC
>JAEPQF010000011.1 GCA_017640685.1 Hyphomicrobiales bacterium | reverse complement strand
ATATATGAAGGGGCTTTTTTTACGATTTGTAATTGAGAATAGAGTTTTTAAAGTTAGCTTCAACAATCGGGACATGATTAAAGAACATGGTTGTTGCTGAGTTTACTGCTTAAGTTTTGAGGGATGTGTTTTATGAAGAGAGCTGCGTTTATTACAGGAGTTGAAGGGCCTTCATTGCTAGTGCATGAAAGAGATTTTTTTGCGTCAACTTGTCCGCTTGGGTTTATTTTATTTGCGCGCAATATTGAAAATGAGGCGCAAGTTAAACGTCTTATAGGTGATGTAAGAGAGGCCGTTGGCGCTGATGACTTTTGGGTTTTGATAGACCAAGAGGGGGGACGTGTTCAAAGATTACGTCCGCCGTTATTTCCTGAACTTCCAGCTGCACGGCGCTATACAGAGCTTTTTGAGAAAGATCCTACAAAGGCAGAGTTGGCCGCGTTTCAAATTGGTAAATTTATGGGTAAACGGTTATTGGATCTTGGAATTAACATGAATTGCGCGCCTTGTCTGGATGCAGCGCAACTAGATGCTCATGACATTATTGGAGATCGTAGTTTTGGTCTTGATGTTGAGACCATTGTAAAATTAGGGCGTTTTCAGGCGGAAGGGCATATTGCAGCGGGCTCGCTTCCGGTGATAAAACACATTCCAGGGCATGGGCGGGCGAATGCGGATAGTCATTTGGCCCTGCCACTTATTGATGCGTCTCATGAAGAATTAAGTGCTATTGATTTTGAACCATTTAAACAATTAAATAGCCTGCCTGTCGCTATGACGGCACATGTTGTTTACTCAGCGATTGATGATAAAAGCCCTGTAAGTACCTCAGAGCGCTCAATTGAAGAGATTATTCGCAATGAAATTGGCTTTGATGGATTTTTGATGTGTGATGATGTTTCTATGGAGGCGCTTGATGGTACCATCGGGGAGAGAACTGAAGCGGTTTTAGCTGCTGGTTGTGATGGCGCTTTGCATTGCAATGGCAAATTTGCTGAAATGGAACAGGTTGCAGCGAATAGTCCTTATTTAGAAGGGCGGAGTTTGGAGCGTTTTAAGGCCTCATTTGAGTTTGTTGCGCAGCCAGAACAGATTGATGAAGCTATGGCGCTTGAATTTTTAGCTGAAGATTGGTGTGCTTGTGCCTAAGTGCCTAAGGTAAGTTTGAGGGCTCTATACATTAAAATATTAAAAGGATTTTTCTTTGACGAACCAGTTGCCAACTCAGTTTGATGATCAATGGACCCAAGAGGTATCATCTGAAAATGATGGTATGACTGAGGATGATCGCTTGCTTGTGGAGCTGGATGGGTTTGAAGGGCCGCTTGATTTGTTGCTTGGCCTTGCGCGCGAGAAGAAACTTGATATTTCTCAGATTTCTATTGCTGATTTGGCAACACAATATATTGACTATATTAATGATTTGAAAAAACATCGTTTGGAAATTGCTGCTGATTATTTGGTGATGGCGGCTTGGTTGGTGTTTTTAAAATCTAAGTTGATTTTACCAAGTGAAGATGAAGAGGCGGAAAGCCCAAGCGGTGATCAATTAGCGGCGCAACTTGCTTTTCGCTTGAAGCGTTTGGAAGCTATGCGCGCTAAAGGCACTGAATTGATGGCACGACCGCAATTAGGGGAAGATTTTTTTGCAGCAGGCTCTCCTTTGGGGCGGCAGACGGTTGCCAAGATTGAATATAAAGCTGAGTTGTTTGATTTGTTAAAGGCTTACTCTTTGCTACAGCAACGACAATCTGCTCAAGGATATAAAGTGAAAAAACGGCAGGTTTGGTCCATTAAAAAGGCGAGAGACCGTTTAAGCTCATTGCTTGGTATGTCAATTGAATGGGCACCTATAAATGAATTGATTGCGTCTTTTATGGGAGCTGAGACCGCGCAAAAAACAACTGTTGCCAGCACCTTTGGGGCGACATTGGAAATGGCGCGAGATGGTGTGATTGAGATTAAACAATCTGGGCCGTTTCAACCTTTATATGTGAAATCTTCCAATATGAAGTCTTCCGATGTGAATTCTGTGACTGGTTCTAAGGAGACAGCCGATGAGTGAGGAGCGACTAGAGTCCGCTTTGGAGATGCCTTTAGACCTAGAGCGGCTTGATGATTTGCGTATTATAGAAGCATTGATTTTTGCCTCTCCAGAGCCGTTGAGTGAGCAAGCTTTAAGAGAAGAGCTGGATGAAGGTGTTGAAGTTTTAGCATTGCTAGAGGAATTAGCGACACAGTATTCTAATCGAGGGATCCATCTCGTTTCAATTGATGGCAAATGGGCGTTTCGAACAGCTGCTGATTTAGCACCATTTTTGACCAAATATAAAATCGTAAAAAAGAAACTTTCAAGGGTGGCTCAGGAAACATTGGCGATAATTGCCTACCATCAACCAGTCACGAGGGCTGAGATTGAGGATGTGCGCGGTGTGCAAACATCTAGTGGGACGCTGGATGTTTTACTGGAAACCGGCTGGATTAAGATGCGGGGGCGCCGGCGGGCGCCGGGGCGGCCTATCACTTATGGCACGACAGATTTATTTCTTGATCAGTTTGGATTAAGCAAAATTGATGATTTGCCTGGATTAAATGAGTTAAAAGGGGCTGGGCTGCTTGATGGGACTGTGCCAGCTTCTTTTGAAGTGCCTTCTTCGCAAAAGCTTGAAACTTTGATGGATGATGAAGTGTCATTAGAGGATGAAGATGAGGGTGAAGAGTAGGCTTTTTATCTATAAAAAGACACTAGGCAAAGTTAGATTTGGTCAAATTTTATAATTTTGCTAGTAACCAGTTTCTTGAGTTGCATCTATACAGATGGTGTTTCTTTTGTCATAAGTGATTGGTTACGGAATTTTTGGCTTTGAATTAGCTTCTTTGCCTCGTGATTTAAGGGAAGATTTATTTTTGAGTTTAGCATCACCAGGTTGGGGACGGCGTGGGTCGGCAGCTGCGACCATTGCAGCTCGGTTAACTTTTGAAAATTTAGCGCGATCTTTTGATGGTAATGAAGCGCTTCGGGGTGTTAGCCTTGATATTGAACCAGCTGAAACAGTTTGTTTGCTCGGGCCTTCTGGATGCGGAAAGACAACCCTTTTACGAATAGCAGCTGGCATTGAACGACCTGATACAGGACGTGTTTTGTTCAACCATCAAGAGGTCGTTGGACCTAAAACCTTCACACCACCTGAAAAACGTGGTGTTGGTTTGATGTTTCAAGATTTCGCTCTTTTTCCGCACTTAACAATCATTAAAAATGTGATGTTTGGTCTTAAAAATTTAGACAGTAAGGATGCTGAACGTGTGGCTTTAGCGACGCTTGAGCGGGTTGGTCTTGCCCGTTATGCTGAAGATTATCCGCATATTCTTTCTGGTGGTCAGCAACAACGGGTTGCGTTGGCTCGTGCTATTGCCCCAAGACCCAGCATTATTTTGATGGATGAGCCATTTTCTGGGTTAGACCCTCGTTTGCGAGATCGAATTAGAGAGGAAACGCTTGCTATTTTACGTGAAATGCGGGCGACTTCAGTTATTGTTACGCATCAAGCGGAAGAAGCAATGCGGATGGGGGACCGGATTGCTGTGATGCGTGATGGGAAAATTGTGCAGATTGATACCAGCGAAGAGATATATAATAATCCAAGCTCTCTTTTTGTGGCGCGAATTTTTGATGAAATGAATGAAATTCCTTGTGTGGTTAAAAATAACGAAGTTGATACGGTTTTTGGGCGTTTTCCTGCAAATGATTTGAAAGAGGGGCAAGAGGCTGTTTTTGGCGCCCGTTTTCTTGGTTTAGCTGTTTCTAAAGAGGGCACAGGCAGGGCAGGGCAGGTGCTTGGGCGTGTTATTGATCGAAAGTTCTTAGGTGGGTCTGCACTGCTTGAAATGGCGGTTGAACAGCTTGATTTACCTTTAAAAATACGTTTGAAGGAGAATTCAGCGCCAAATGTTGGTGATGAAGCTTACGTTTTTGTTGATACTGATAGACCGTTGGTGTTGGCAAAAGACGATTAAGACCTTTTTCTTTGCTAAGTTTAACCTTATATAGGGTGCAGTGGTTGCGCTAATCATTTGTTTTTGCAATATTGGAATAAAGAACAATAAATGCGCATGTTGCGTGATACGCTAAAGCGTTAGGAGAAAATAAGTATGGGTTACCCAGGTATTTGGCAGATTTTAATTGTTTTGCTTCTTGTCGTGCTTTTGTTCGGCCGTGGTAAAATTTCAGATTTGATGGGCGATGTTGCTAAAGGCATCACAAGCTTTAAAAAAGGTCTGAAAGACGAGAATGAAGACACTGCCTCTAATGTTCATTCAATTGAACAAGGTGGTGATGCAGACAAGTCTGGCTCATTAAATAAAGAAAAAGCTGATTTATCTTAAATTTCTCATTTCATTAATTGTAATTGGGCTGTTTTATTCAAGCGGAGTTAATGGTTAAATTTATAAAAGTTGTGGTTTTGCGGATTTGGGGAGTGGGCCATGGTTTTTAGATTAACCTGTTTTAGCTTTTGCAGAAAAACTTGAATAATTTTCAGTTTGATTGTTGCAATGGTTATGAGATTAGTTGTGTTTTGCGGTTGATGCGCCTTAAATTGAATTTTTTAAGGTTTGAATTTATTCATTGTTTGATCCGTCTTTCTCGCTAATGATATGTCAGAAAAACCGTTCAGTTTACCTGATCGTAGATGGAGTATGTTTCCATGTTTGATATTGGCTGGAGTGAATTACTTGTCGTTGGGCTTGTGGCGCTGATTGTTGTTGGGCCAAAAGAGCTGCCTGGCATGATGAAGCGTATTGGGCAAATGATCCGCAAAGCCAAACATACTGCGAGTAATTTTCAACGCCAATTTGAAGATGCGATGGATGAAGGCGAGCTTGGTGAGTTAAAATCAAGTGTTAAAGGCATTCGTGATGACCTGGATCCTAATAAAATTATGGGGGACATGGTTGGTGATGAGCCTATGGATGATTTTGACATCGACAAGTGGAACGAGCAAATTCTTGAAGACGAGAAAAAACGCAAAGACAACCCTATTCGCACCAAAGAAGAGATGGAAGCTACCATAGGTGAGGCGGATGCTATTGGTGCTTCTACAGATGCAGAGTTAAGTGTTGAGGCTGACCCTATCTATGAAACTCAAGATGTTCATGAAACCAAAGACATTCATGAAGCTAAAGACATAGCTCAGGAGAAACAAGTTTCATGAGTATTGATAGTGTTGAGGAAAGTAAGGCTCCTCTGATTGCTCATTTGATTGAGTTGAGAACGCGGCTTTTATGGTCTCTTGTCGCAATGGCGGTTGCCTTTGTTTTCTGTTTTTATTTTGCTTCGAACATTTATAATTTTTTGCTTGGCCCTTATGAAAGAGCTGTGGGGCCAGATCAAATTATTGATATGCAATTTACAGCACCGCATGAATTTTTCTTCACTCAGTTGAAGATGTCATTGTTTGGCGCTTTTGTGATCTCCTTTCCTCTTATCGCGATGCAGATTTATAGATTTATAGCACCGGGATTATATGCAAATGAACGTAATGCGTTTTTGCCTTATCTGATTGCAACGCCCGTTTTGTTTTTAATCGGGGCGGCGATTGTTTATTACATCGTGATGCCATTGGCTTTAGGTTTTTTCCTCTCAACCCAGCAGGCTGGTGATACAGGCGTGCAGATTAAGCTTGTGGCGCGGGTGAGTGAGTATTTCTCCTTTATCATGGCGTTGATTATGGCTTTTGGTCTTTGTTTCCAATTGCCTGTGGTTTTAACTTTGCTTGGCAAGGCGGGGATTGTTTCTTCTGATTGGTTAAAGTCAAAACGGCGCTATGCTGTCGTGGCTGTGTTTGCAGCTGCCGCTTTACTTACCCCACCAGACCCGATGAGCCAGCTTGGGTTGGCGCTTCCGACATACCTTCTTTATGAATTTTCTATATGGATGGTGATGTTTGTTGAGAAGAAGCGTGAAGAAAAAGAAGAAGAGCTTGGTTAGGCTGATTAACTAAAGTTTTTCTGATTGGTTTTGTGCATTGCTCATCTGTTGGTGTTTTTCTCAACTTTTCTATTTGTTTTCCTTGTGATAGATAGTGGATTGTTTGATTTGTGCATTCGCAAAATCAACATTCTTGTTATTTTTCTTTGTTCTTTTCAATGAAGTTTGAAGGCGTCTTTCGTCAATTTATAGGGGTGATTTATGTTTGATCTAAAATGGATCCGTGAGAATAGTGAAGCTTTTGATGCAGGGCTAGCTAAGCGTGGTGCTGCGCCTCTTTCTGCTGATATATTGAAGATTGATGAAGAGCGCCGGGATCATTTGAAAGCTTTGCAAGATGCGCAAGCAAAGAGAAATGCAGCATCTAAAGAAATCGGTAAGGCGAAAGCTTCTGGTGATGAAACAGCAGCGGCGGCGGCCATTAATGAAGTGGCTAAAATAAAAGACTTTATTCAAAATGGTGAAGAGACTGAGCGTGAGATTAATGAGCGCTTAAATGCACTTTTATCTTCAATTCCGAATTTGCCACATGATGATGTGCCTGAAGGTGCAGATGAAGAGGATAATGAGCTTGTTCGGACTGTGGGTGATAAGCCATCATTTGATTTTGAGCCGAAAGAGCATTTTGATATTGGCGAAGGGCTTGGCTTGATGGACTTTGAAACGGCAGCGAAAATGTCTGGTAGCCGGTTTGTTTTGCTCTCTGGTGCTCTTGCTCGCTTAGAGCGGGCGCTTGCTCAATTTATGCTTGATTTGCAAACGGGCGAACATGGTTATACGGAAGTTTCACCACCGACTTTGGTGAAAGATAATGCGCTATATGGAACAGGACAGTTGCCAAAGTTTGAAGAAGACCTTTTTAAAACAACTGGTGATCATTATCTTATTCCAACTTCTGAAGTACCATTAACGAACATAGTGGCCGACAGCATTATTGATGAAGATTATTTACCGCGCCGTTTTACTGCCTTCACGCCATGTTATCGCTCTGAGGCGGGCTCTGCTGGGCGTGATACGCGGGGGATGATCCGCCAACATCAATTCATGAAAGTTGAGATGGTCTCGATTACGAAGCCGGAAGACTCTGACGCTGAACTAGAGCGCATGACTGGGTGTGCTGAAGAAGTGTTGAAACGGCTTGGGCTTTCTTACCGTGTCATGAAGCTTTGCACCGGTGATATGGGCTTTGGAGCGCGCCGGACTTATGATTTGGAAGTTTGGTTGCCGGGGCAGGATATGTACCGTGAGATTTCAAGTTGTTCTGTTTGTGGTGATTTTCAAGCACGCCGGATGAATGCACGCTACCGAGTTGAAGGTGAAAAAGGCGGCCGTTTTGTGCATACGCTAAATGGCTCTGGCCTAGCGATTGGTCGCACAATGGTTGCTGTTTTGGAGAATTATCAACAAGCGGATGGCAGCGTGGTTGTGCCGGAGGCTTTGAAACCTTATATGGGTGGTATTGACGTGATTAAGGCGAATTAACTTGCTAGCAAGTTTTGTTAATTTTTTTGAGCGATTTTAATTGTACTAAATGGAGTGCTTTCTTTCATGAGAATTCTTGTAACGAATGATGATGGTATTGATGCTACAGGAATTAAAGTTTTAGAAGACATTGCACGGGAACTTTCTGATGATGTGTGGGTTGTTGCACCAGCGCTCGACAATAGCGGTGTTTCTCATTCATTGACTTTGCATGAGCCTTTGCGCCATGTGCAACGTGATGAAAAGGTGTTTTCCATTCAAGGAACACCGACCGATTGTGTTATCATGGGGGTGCGTAAATTTTTAGGAGATACGCCACCTGATCTTGTTTTATCTGGCATCAATCATGGGCAAAATATTGCTGATGATGTGACTTATTCAGGGACGATTGCAGGGGCTTTTGAGGGAGCACTCCTTGGCATTCCATCAATTGCTCTTAGTTTAACAACAGGTATTAAATCTCCTCAATCAGTTCAATGGGAAACGCCGCAAACTCATGCGGTTTCGTTAATCTCTACTTTACTTGAGGGGGGGATTAATGCGGATATTCCATTGAATATTAACTTTCCTGATTGTGCCCCTGACGAAGTGAAGGGCAGGCTTATCACTGTGCAAGGAAAGAGGGACCAGGGGTTGCTCAAAATTGATAGTCGGCAAGACCCACGTGGACGAGATTATTTCTGGTTTGACTTTGAAAGAAAGCTCTCAACACCGGCTAAAGGCACTGACCTTTGGGCGGTTTATCACGATTATATTTCAATTACGCCGTTGCATCTGAATTTAACTCATCATGAGACTTGTCATGAGCTTGAGCAAAAGTTCAATGATATCTGATAGTTAAACTGAACTGTTGTTTTTGTTCTTCTGCTGCCGCTTTTATATCACATTCATGGTTAAACTCGTGATTTGATGCTGTTGTATCAGGGTCTTTGGGATGGACGGATAAAATGGGGTGATTGTGCAAATTTCAAGACATTTCTTTTCATCTTTGGAGTTTGTTGGTGGGCAGGCTGATTGTTGTTCAATTGGTTTCAATTGCTGAATTATGCATCTTTTCTAGGTTTTTGAGGCCGTGATGTTAAGGAAATGTTAACTATAACAATTGAGGTTAATAGCTCAAATTGTAACTATTAAGGTTTTGTTAATCTTTCGCGGGCTTAAATTTAACTATGTTAAAGTGGGCAGTTCCACTTTTATTTAGTATGCGTGATAGAGGCCTGTTGTGAGTATAGTAACGCGTTTAACAATGATTGTGGCTATGTGTGTGGTGTTACCTGCATGTAGTTCAAATATGACCCGGTTTGATCCGCCTAGTTTGGGCATGAAGCAAAGCGGGATTTCTGAAGATACCCCTATAAATGGTAACCGAGCGCAGCGTGAAAATGCTGGGCGTAATTATGCTCAGCAAGATCAATATTCTGATCGATCTTACGCTAAGCCTGATTATCGCCAGTCTCAATATAACAGAGATTTCAAGCAATCTGATTATCAAAATTCAGCTAATCGTTATAATTCTAACCGTGGTCAGTACAATAATTCTGGACGCAATAATTATGAGGATTATCGTAAGCAATATACTCAAAAGCAGTATGCTGAAAATCAATATAGCCAGAACAGATTTAACAATAATCGTGATGGCTATCAGCCTAAGAAGATTTATAAAGAATATTCTGACCGGGATGTTTACGATACGAAAAGCACGCCTGATAACCGCAGAGCTTATGATAATCGTTTCCAAAATAGAGATGGTTATGGGCAAAACTCTTACCAACGTGAGCAATTGCCTGAACTTCAGCAATCTCAGCGCCGTGAAGAGGGGCGTGATCAGCCAACTCGCAAGGTAACCACTTATCGTTATGTGCCGCAAAATGCGCGCAAGGAAAGTGATTATCAACAGCCGCGCCGCCAGCAGCAGGCTTCTAAGAAGTTTGTTGAACACCGAGTGGTGAAAGGCGACACGCTATATAATATTTCAAAGCGTTATAACGTGAACCAGGAAGACATTCGCCGCGAGAATAACATTGATGGTTCTGGTATTAAGCTTGGCCAGCGGTTGCGTATTCCTGGAGCTAGTCAGCAGAATGTTGATCAATATTCTCAAAAAACAGTAGAAAAGAGGACTGCGATTGCCTCGCTTAAACCTGGTGATAGTTACCGGGTGAAAAGTGGTGACACGGTTTATAATATTGCGCGCCGTGCGGGTGTTTCACCACAAGAGCTTGCTGACGCCAATGGACTTGACAATGTTGGCCAAGTGAAACTTGGTCAAGAGTTGGTTATTCCTGGTAAACAAGCGAAGAAAAGACCTGTTCGGGTGGCTTCTATTGACCGGAAAGCTGGGCTAAGCAACTTGGATAAGAAATCAGCTAAAGCGCCAGTTCCTGTTCGTAAGAAAGTTGTTTCTCAAAATAAGATTAAATCCGTTGATACTGGTGTAGCGAAACCGCTTGCAGGATCGCATAGGTTTATGTGGCCGGTTGGTGGGCGCATTGTATCGAAATTTGGCCGCCAAAAAAGTGGGACGATTAATGATGGTGTGAACCTTTCTGTGCCAGTTGGAACGAAAGTGAAGGCCGCCGAGGGCGGTACTGTTGCTTATGCGGGGAGTGAACTTAAAGGCTATGGCAATTTAATTTTGGTGCGGCACAAGAACAACTGGGTGAGCGCTTATGCTCATAATAGTAAATTGCTTGTTAAACGCGGTGACAAAGTCTCACGTGGTCAAGTGATTGCAAAGTCAGGCAAGTCAGGCACTGTTACTCAACCGCAATTGCACTTTGAACTTCGCAAGGGCTCGAAGCCTGTGAACCCAATGAAATATTTGGCGCTTAGATAAGGTCTTGCTTTAGGGATGTTTTTGATTGCTTTTGTTAGTTAAGCTAATTTGTTTGAGCGAACTTTTTTATCAGAGCTAAAACTTGTAAAACTTAAGTTAACTCCATCTTACCAATTTATAGCTTCTCCATATCTTGACTTATGGGGAGGTGTTTTGTTGTTTTGGAGTTTTTTATTTTAGCGAGCGGCACTTTTTACTTGCCTCGGTGTGGTAGCTAAGTAATAATTCTAAAATGATAGAAAACAACACGACAGATCAAAAAGGCATTAAACGGCGCGTGATGGATATCCCTGAGCTTAGGAGCGTTGATGTTAACACTGGTTTTGAATGCCTGATGCTTGGTTTGCGTGACTTTAGAGAAGCTCCTAAATATGGTCTTTTCTTTGGTGGGGTTTATGCCCTGAGTGGTTGGCTGTTAGTTTGGCTGCTCTTTGTTGTTTCCATGCCTTACTTTGCTTATCCGGCTGCGCTTGGGTTTGCTTTTGTTGCTCCCTTTGTCGCCACTGGAATTTATGAGGTCAGTCGCCGGCTTGAGAAAGACCAGCCGCTTTCTTGGGGGGCTATTCTTGGCACCGTTTGGCGGCAGCAAGATCGTGATATGGGCTGGATGGCTCTGGTAACCGGTTTTGCATTTTTCATTTGGGTCAATTATGCGGCTATTGTCTATTTACTTTTCTTTGGCTTAAGAGAGTTACAGCTTGAGAATTTTATAAGCTCACTGACAACAACGAAGGGGCTATATTTCTTATTGCTCGGTAACTTTGTTGGCGCTGTTCTTGCCGCGATCGTCTTTTCTGTTGGTGTTATTTCATTTCCTTTGTTGCTCGACCGCGAAATTGATTTCGTTACTGCCATGACAACAAGTGTGAAAGCGGTTGCGATGAACCCGATTTCAATGTTTATGTGGGCTGTTATTATCGCTCTCTTTATGTTGGTTTCCATTATCAGTGTTTTCATCACTCTTCCGGTGATTTTGCCTGTTATTGGTCATGCAAGCTGGCATATGTACCGAAAGGTTGTTGTTAGCGCGTCTCAAGAAGAAGCGCCCTCGCTTTAGTTTTTATGCGTCCTCTCAAATTTAAATTCAAAATTTAAAATCATCCATAATTTCTAAGATGAACCAAGCATCGTTCTGTTGCGACCAATGGGAGTAACTTAATTCAAAGGAATACACGATGTATAAGAAATTATTTGCTCTATTGGTTTTGGGTTTAGCTCTTCCTGCGTCTGCGCTGGCAGGGTCTAAAATCAATAAACATTCAAGTGGCCTTCACTCCATTGAAAAATTTGAAACTGCTTCTCGTGCTAATAGTGCGCGGAAAAGCAAACGCCAAAAATGCCTTGATATGATGTTGCCGCAAGATGGGGCTGATTGTTTGAAGAAATTGAAAAAGAAGAAGTAGGTGTTTTCGCCTAATAATTTTCAATTTGTTTTGTTTGACGACTTAACGAAGGTTAAATAAAGATCAGCTGAGCGCAGCATGTTTATGTAACTAGCATAATTCAATTGCTGCGCCCAGATATAAATCTGATCAGTATATATTATTACGCTTAAGCTATTGCGGGTTCTGCTGTTAGAGAATTTTGCCCGCGTTCTGGGTTTACTTCAACTTCGCGGTTTAAGAGTTCACCAAGTTGATCGGCACCTCCCACATAGGAACCGTTTAGCCAGATTTGTGGCACTGTGATTGGAGTTTTGGGGCCGACGATTGGTTTCACTCTGCTGATCATTTCATATAGTGCACGTGGATTTTTTACGACATCATGATAATTGAAATCAATGTTCGCATCTTTTAGATATCCCTTTGCTCTTACGCAATGGGGGCATGTTTCTTTACCGAAAATATGGTTGCCGCTGATTGCGGTTAATTTTACGTGTTCTTCAATAATCGCTTCAGTCAATACACCGCGATTAAGGGCATGCCCTTGGCTCACAATCTTATCACCAACGATGACAATTGGGGCGTGCCAACCACCTTTCATTAATGGTCTCCACCATTCAGACAACCATTCGCGAATAATAAAATTGACAGGTATTCCTTCTAGTTCTGTTTCCAAGGTGTCTTTTATGACATCGACGGTTAAAGCGCATTCGCCACAAGGAATTTTAACTTTAAAAGGTCCCCATGATCCGGCCCAACGATAAAGAATAAGATCAACTGCTTTGCGTTCCATAATATTGTTCCCTAACATTTAATTCTTGGAAATAAATATATATGAGATATTGCTGTTTCCGGATTTACATTTTTTCACTTCGTCGTGAAAAGTCGTGAGGTTGGTTATTTGACTTGGATTTATAAATGCTGTGTAAGTTTCTTAACGTTTTAAAGTGTGATGTTTATTTTGCCCCTAGCTCTCCCAATAGATGCTCAATGAATTGCCGTGCGACGCGGCCGGAGCGGTTGCCGCGTTCGATTGTCCAGAGGTGAGCTCTTTTTATAAGTTCGTCTGTATCCAATTTTATATCTAGATTTTTGGCGTAGGTTTTGACGATTTCGTCATAGTGGATTTTATCGCAATTATAAAAGCCTAGCCATAAGCCAAAGCGATCTGAGAGAGAGATTTTCTCATTTGAGAGGTCGTTATTATGAATGTAATCTTTTTGATTATATTCGCTTTGATCGCGCGCCAAAAGATGGCGCTGATTTGAGGTTGCATAAAAGATGACGTTAGAGGGGCGCCCGGATATTCCACCTTCAAGCATGGCTTTTAAAGATTTGTATGACGCGTCATTTGGCTCAAAAGAGAGGTCATCGCAAAAAAGAATAAATTGGGCGTCTTGTTTTTTTAAAATTCTTAGACATTCATTTAGAGTGCTGATGTCTTCCCTTAAGATTTCGATGAGGATTAGGGGAGTGTCATTTTCTTCTTTGCTGAGTTCATCATGAACTGATTTTATGAGTGAGCTTTTACCCATGCCTCTTGCACCCCAAAGAAGAGCATTGTTGGCAGGCAGCCCATTGGCAAAGCTTTTTGTGTTATTTAAAAGTTTTTGTTTTTGATCATCTATGCCAATGAGCAAATTTAACTCCGTATAGTTAATTTCTTTAACCGGGGTGAAAGACTTTGTGTCTCCTTCCCATAAATATCCCTTTGCTTTGTTGTTTTTATATGAAAAGTCAGGAATTTGGGCTGGTTTTGGGCTCAAACGTTCAAGCGCATCGGCAATTCTGGCGAGATCTTTTGCGATATTTGGGGAGATATTTTCAGGTTTTGTCATTCCGTTTTGCTCATCTTATGGACTATTTACTCAATTTACTTAATTAATTGGTTCCGTATTCATCATATGGAGATTTTTTTTGAGATTTTTCATTAATTTCGCAGTATAGAACTCTAGGCTCAGGACCTATTAATTTCATCTATTCTGCGCTTGTCAAATTTTAGGTGGATTTTTGTAAAAAGCCCGTAAAGCATAGCTTGAGCTAGATTTAAGGGACTTTTGCAAATAGACAACAAAATTTGCAGCGCCTTGAAAAGGTTAGTTGGAGTGCAAAAATAACTGCGTCAAACAAGCTTGAAAGTGGATAAACACTTCGCTGCGCTTGTTTTTCTAGTTCTTTTTGCACTCCAACTAACAGAATTATATGAAATTAATAGGTCCTGAGCCTAGGCTTCCCTTGCAATGGAAGCTCAAGAGGTTATATTCAGTTTTTGCTGACCAGAGCCCCTCTTATTATGGGGGTTTGGTTGGTTTAGAGTTCATCGAAGAATTAATAAAGGGAATAGAATTTTATGCTGATAACTCCTGCATTCGCACAGTCAACCACGGGTGGTGGTGGTGCCGGCGATATTTTAGGGACGGTAATGTTGTTTTTGCCGCTCATCGCCATTTGGTATTTCCTTATTATCAGACCGCAGCAAACTCAGATGAAAAAGCACCGCGAGATGATTGATAATTTGCGTCGCGGCGACAATATTGTGACTAATGGTGGCTTGATTGGCAAAATTACCAAGGTTGTTGGTGATGATGAATTGCAAGTTGAGATTGCTGAAGGTGTTAAGGTCAGAGTTGCGCGCGGGTCAGTTGCAAAACTTCGCGAGAAAACTGAGCCTGTAAAAGATAAGTAATTATAGATTTTGCGCAGGGGATTTTCAGTGTCTCTTTGCGCTTTTGGTGTGAAAGGCATTTTCCATGCTGCATTTTTCTAGATGGAAAACATTTTTTATTTGGGGCTTTGCTCTATTGGGTGTGCTTTGTGCGGCTCCCAATCTAATCCCTGAAAAAGATTTGGCAAGTTATCCGCAATTTGTTCAGAATTTAAGATTGAATCTTGGACTTGATTTGCGCGGTGGTTCTCACTTGCTTCTTAAGATGGACAAAGATCTTCTTATTGAAAAGCAAATTAAAGTATTGCGCGGTAATGTGCGGACTGTATTACGTGGTAAACGTGATGGAGCAACGCGTTCGGGGGCTATTCGCTATCGTGATTTGAGCGCGAAGAAAGATCGGGTTGAATTTAAACCTTCTGACCCGGCTGATTTGGAAAAAGCTTATCAAGCTGTTCGCACACTTATTCAACCTTTGCCGTCCACCTCTTTCGGAACGACGCCAGGTAATAATATTGATGTTGAGAAAACGGCCGATGGCCGGATTGTCGTGAGACCAACTGAGCCAGCTATTACTTCTAAGATTTCGACCTCAGTTGATTCTGCTATTGAAGTTGTTCGTCGCCGGGTTGACGCGCTTGGTACTACAGAGCCTTCTATTCAACGCCAGGGTGAAGCGAGAATTTTGCTCCAGGTTCCTGGGTTTGATGACCCAGAAAAATTGAAAGCCGTTGTGAAACAAGCGGCGGTTCTTTCATTTCATTTGGTTGTTCGCCCTGCAACGGCTGAAGAAGCTGCTGACGGGTTGACTGAACCTGGGACAACAATTTTCCCTTCAAAGGATCAGTATTCTACACATTATATTTTGGAAGATGAGCCTCTTATCACGGGGGCAGACTTAGCTAATGCGCGGCAAGAAATTAGCCCGCAAACAAGCCGTCCGGTTGTGTCGTTTCGTTTGAACTCACGCGGTGCTGTGCGCTTTGGTGATGTGACAGCGGCGAATGTTGGGCGTCCATTTGCGATTGTTCTTGATGGTGAAGTGATTTCAGCACCGACCATTCAAGAAGCGATAACCGGTGGTTCAGGGCAGATTTCAGGAAACTTTACGGTTTCTACTGCTGATGATTTAGCGATTTTATTGCGCTCTGGTTCATTGGAAGCCCCGCTTACTATTTTAGAAGAACGCACAGTTGATGCGAGCCTTGGAGCAGACTCTATTGCTGCCGGCAAGCTTGCTGCCATTATTGGTCTTGTTGGTGTTGTTGCATTTATCCTCTTGGCTTATGGCACATTTGGTATTTATGCGAATATCGCGCTTCTTATTAATATCGCCATGATTATTGGTGCACTTTCTTTGCTACAAGCGACGTTAACTCTGCCAGGTATTGCGGGAATTGTGCTGACCATGGGTATGGCGGTTGATGCGAACGTGCTTATTTTCGAGCGGATACGTGAAGAATTGCGTGCTGGAAAAACGGCGATTAGTGCGATTGAATCTGGGTATTCTCGTGCGCTTTCAACCATTTTGGATGCGAATATCACAACCTTCTTAGCTGCGATCATTCTCTTCTGGCTTGGTTCTGGGCCGGTGAGTGGTTTTGCTGTGACCTTGTCGATTGGTATCTTTACATCTGTGTTTACAGCATTTGTATTAACCCGTTGGTTAGTGTCTTGGTGGTTGCGCTCGAAGAGTTCGAAATCTGTTGAAATGCCGATATAGAGGGAGTGATTGAAAATGTTTAAAGGTGTTGATTTTGTCCCTCATGGTACAAAAATTCCGTTTATTTCAATGCGCAATATTGCGTTTATCCTTTCTGGGATTGCGATGATTGCCTCGATTGCTTTGTTTTCAACCAAGGGGTTGAACTATGGCATCGACTTTATTGGTGGTACTTCTATTGAAGTTCGCCATAAAGCGGGGCCAGCCAATATTGCTGATGTACGTTCAAAGGTAAGTGCACTTAATTTTGGTGATGTACAAATTCAGCAATTTAATGATCCGCGTGATGTTCTGGTGCGGATTGAGCTGCAATCTGGGGGGGAAGAAGCGAACCAAAAAGCCCTTGATAAAATTAAAGGTGTTTTGGGTGATGCCTATGAGTTTAGAAATACTGAGGTGATTGGGCCGACGGTTTCTGGTGAATTAACGCAAGCTGGTATCATTGCTGTGATCACGGCGATTATTGTTGTGCTCATATATATTTGGTTGCGGTTTGAGTGGCAATTCTCTTTGGGTGCTGTTGTGGCGTTGGTGCATGATATTGTGCTTACTATTGGTATCTTCTCGCTACTACAGCTTGAATTTACACTTTCTATCATCGCGGCGTTGCTAACGATTGTTGGTTATTCTCTCAACGATACTGTGGTTGTTTATGACCGTGTTCGTGAGAATTTGCGTAAATACAAGAAAATGCCATTGGCTGATTTGCTCGATGTTTCGATTAATGAAACATTGTCTCGGACAATCCTAACTTCTGTTACAACTTTGATTGCATTGGTTTCATTGTTTGTATTTGGTGGTGAAGTGATCCGTGGATTTGTTTTTGCAATGATTTGGGGTGTTTTGGTTGGTACTTACTCTTCTATTTTCATTGCGTCGCCTGTTCTGTTGCTTGTTGGTGTGAAACGAGACTGGAGTGGTCTTGGTGGTGCAAAATATAAAGAGCCAGGCACTGCTAAATAAGTTTTAAATAA
This sequence comes from Hyphomicrobiales bacterium, assembly GCA_017640685.1. Taxonomy (GTDB): domain Bacteria; phylum Pseudomonadota; class Alphaproteobacteria; order Rhizobiales; family HXMU1428-3; genus HXMU1428-3. Next base: position 26,848 of record JAEPQF010000011.1, on the reverse strand, counting down.
TTTAATGAAAAGGCGCTGTTTTCAGCGCCTTTTTTATTTGTTTTTAACAAGGCAAGGAGCCATTTATTTGTCTCTTTGTTTTGTAATATGTCTTTACATGTTGTTTCATTTCAAAGGTTCTTTTCAATGAAGATTGCCATAAGACTATCCGTTTCTATTTTTCTTTTACTTGTAAGCTCTCCTGTTTTTTCTCAAACTTCTAAGATCGTTTCGCACTCTGATTGGGGTGAAATTTTTGAGAAAGCCAGTGTTAAAGGGACTATTGTTTTTAAATTTATGGATGAGGACCAGCTTCATGTTTTCAATGAAACGAGGGCACAAGATCGTAAACTTCCGGCCTCAACATTTAAAGTGATACATAGTTTGATTGCTTATGAGACCGGTGTAGTGACGAGGGCAAATCATTTATTTAAATGGGATGGCAAGCCGCAATGGTTGAAGGCTTGGGAGAAAGATTTGACATTTAAAGAGGCGATCAAAGTTTCTGCCGTTCCTGTTTATAAAAGAGTGGCGAGATCTATTGGATCTAAGCAGATGGGCAATTGGCTGAAGCGTTTGAATTATGGCAATAAAAGCATTGAAGGCGGCATTGATCAGTTTTGGCTGTCTGGTGGCTTGCGTATTTCAGCTATTGAGCAGGTTCGTTTTTTAGAAAAACTATATAAGGGAGAGTTAGATGCATCTCAAGAGGGGCAAGCTTTTGTTCGTGATCTAATGCCTCTTTCAAAGCACAAATGTTTTGAAACTCGAGATAAAACGGGGTTGGCGTTTCGAAAAGGTTCTCCTCATATTGGTTGGTGGATTGGCTGGGCGAAAGCTTCTCAAAAGATTATCTTTTTTGCTTTAAATATTGATATAACAGACAAAAAACAATATGGCTTACGTCAATCAATTGTTATTTCGTTATTAGAGCAGGCTCGCCTTTTTAAAGGTATTTCTTGCAAAAGTTAGTGGATTAAAGTTTTGGGAATGACTAATGACACATGATGCTTATTATCCGGAACCTCTTGAGCTAGAGGCTTATGGAAATGGTGGTTTTCGCTTTGGAGAAATGAGCCATAAAGGGTCTTTGTTGATTTTGCAAAGTGGTATTCATGGTTGGGATGTTTCTGATTTTGAAGAAGTGCGCCCGATTAATTTTCAAGCGCTTTTTGATGATGCTTCTTCGCATGAATTTTTAATTTTTGGCACGGGTGAGACGCAACGTTTTCCATCTAGGGACTTAAAAGAAGCTTTTATTGAAGCTGGGCTTGGTCTTGAAGTGATGGACACAGGGGCTGCTGCTCGCACTTATAATGTTTTAATCTCTGAAGGGCGTAAGGTGGCGGCTGCGCTTATTGCAGTTGACTAAGCGGGATTTCTTTTGTTGCTTCAGATGCCCGCTTTTTGTGTTGCATCCGCAAGTGGCTACACAAAGCGCAAAAATAAAGGATCGTTTGATAACGTGTTTTCTACAGAAGAACCTTTTTTAGAAGAGTTAGAGACTATATCTCTGCGTTTGAAGCGCCGTGACTATGCTGGTTATTTAAGTGTTCGTTTTGCTCCTATAGAACAGAGAGCTCCGCTTATTTGGCTCTTTGGGTTTTTGATGGATGTTCAGCAAATTTCTCTTAAAGTGAATGAACCGTTGCTTGGTGAAATTCGCCTGCAGTGGTGGCGTGACCAGTTGTTAAAGTTACTTCGCGGGGAAGCTGTTGGCCATCCGGTTGCAGATGGTTTAGCGCCATATTTTGAAAAATTTGGTGATCCTCTCTTTAAAGAGTTGATTGCCATTGTTGATAGTTTTCGATTTGAAATTCAAAAAGAGCCGATAAAAACGATTGATGAGTTTCATGAATTTTTAGAAAAACGTTTTGGCAGCTTTTTAAGAGCGGGTTTGATTTTAACAGAAGCTCAATTTACTTCACAAGATTTGATTTGTTTTGAAGCTGGAAAGGCGATTGGGATTGCGAATGTTCTTTCTGAGCTTGATGGATATTTGCATCGTGATTTGATGATTTTGCCCCAGGACATTATGAGCAAGCATAATTTGTTTCACGAAGATTTTCTGCCCGAAAATAATGAATTTAAGACCAAAGCTAAAGAAAAAGTTTTAGATGGTTTGACTGATGGTTTGATGGTTGTTAGTTGGGATATTAAGGCACAGATGAAGCTTGTGCCATCAAAACACAAAGCATTTTTAAGTCGTTGGTTATTGGTGCCGCCACTACTAACTGCTTCGAAACGAGAACGCCAAAAAGGTCTTGTAGGACTTACTCAGCTTAATCCATTAAGGACCTTTTTTACGCTCTACTTTAAGTAAGGCGTTAAGGGCTATGTTTTTCTTGAAAAATATTATCTTAAAATATGCCTCTCCTTTTACTTGTCATAATTTCAGATTAAAAATTTCATAAAACTTAAAAACCATCATTTGAGGGATGCGGAATGTTTGTTTTTGCTCGAATTTTTACTCGCTTGTTTGCTGTATCATCTTTTATTTTGGGGCTTTTGTGTTTTGGCTCTCTTGCGATGGCTGAGACAAAGAATACCCCCAATCAACAGTATATTGAGTGGGAACTTGTAAACCCATTTCGTTTGTTTCACCGCCCTGAACACACAAATCTTCATCGAACTCAATTTGATCAACTGAGCGATGAAGAACGTGAGACACCTATTTTAAGTATTGAGCGTCGCTTGGCAGCTGAAAACCCGATGGGGTGGGCGAGAACCGTTTATGATAAAACGTGTTGGTCTCGCAAAAAGGCGAGTTATCAAAAATGTGCAGGGAAAACGAAACATTATCTACACCCGAAATCCCATCGGATTTGGCTTAAATATAAAATGTCAGCTGACAAAACGAGTGAAGCGCGTGTTCTTCCTTATTGCCGTTGGTCGATGACTTATTTTCAACGCAAAAGAAAAAGCATCAAAACGGTTAAAGCGCTTTGTGATCAAAAAGTTGAGTTTGATATTCCTTATCCATTGGGGGCGACGGTTGATGTAAAAGTGTCTGATGGCACGTTTTTAAAAGAAAAAATAAAAGTAAAAGATATTTTCGTTGTTGGGATTGGGGATAGTTTTGCCTCTGGTGAGGGAAACCCAGATGTGCCTGTTCGTTTTTCTCGAACCAGATCTGTTGTTTATCAAGAAAAATCAAAAAAACATTTTCCAAAAAAGAATTATCCTACGCGGGTTGGGAAATGGCGGGAACTCGCTGATCGTAATTTCATGAAATATAAAGCGCGCTGGCAGGGGCAGTCTTGTCATCGTTCTTTATACTCACATCAGATGCGAGCAAGTTTGCAGCTTGCTTTAGAAAATCCAAAACGGGCAGTGACTTTTGCTGGCTTTGCTTGTGCTGGAGCGCAGATTACACATGGGTTGTTTTTAAGATTTAAAGGAAATGAATGGTCTGAAACACCACCGAAACTTTCTCAAATTAGTGCGGTTGCAGAAGCGCAATGTGGCTCTAGGCGGGCTGAGAACAAGCAATATGCCCGCGCTTTTGGGGTTGATGGGAAATTAGAAGTTTTACATGATTTACCTGTTAAGCGCTGTGCGCGAAAAAATGCACGCCGGATTGATTTGTTGATGGTCTCTATTGGTGGCAATGATGTGAATTTTTCCAGCCTTGTGGCGAATGTTGTTGTGAATGATACTATCCAACTCAAAACAGTTGGTGGCTGGATGGGGGCTATACTTAATCATAACCAAGCGCAAGAACGCATTAAAGAATTGAAGCTTCGTTATAAAGCGTTACGCCGGGCGATCCATAATGTGCTTCTTATTTCCTGGGGGCAGCCAGATAGGGTGCTTCTCACTGCTTATCCGAATATGACTTTTAGAGACAAGGGCAAGCGGGTTTGTGATGATGGGGCTTTGGGCATGGATGTTTCGCCGCTGTTTTCTCTTTCGAGCAAAAAAGCTAGTGAGGCCGAAGGGTTTGCGGAAAGTCTCAATAAGGCTATGAGGCGGGAAGCCAAGCGGTTTAAATGGACCTATGTTGAAGAGCACCGTGATGCATTTACCAGCCATGGAATATGCGCTCAAAATGAGGATCGCAAGGAAGAAGTGGCAGAAAAGCTAGCGCTGCCTTTTTGGGAAAATGGAGAATGGACCCATTATAACCCGGCTGATTATGTGCCTTATGCAACACGTGAGCGGTGGTTTCGTACACCAAATGATGCATATTTAACTGGCCATCTGCATTTATCTGGGGCTATTATGAGGAAATTCAAGAAGTTACGACCACTGCAAGTGTTGGTTGCTGGGACCTATTCGGGAGCGTTTCATCCAACTGCAGAAGGGCAAGCGCGCATTGCTGACGCTTTGACGAAAGCTGCATCTTCTGTTTTGAAGAAATATGGTCAGTGATTTTATTGGGTTGATGTGATGTGAGAAGATAGTAATGAGGCCACTTAATCGCATGGTGTGTCTTTGTTTCAAGCTTGAGGGAGTGTTTTATGTCTGGTGTAGCTTCAGTTGCAGGCTCGATTTTACCCAATGTGTTTTTGGTGTTTAGGCGCTTTCCTCTCGCTGTTATTACAGCTGCTCTCATTACTGTGCTTATGGTCTTCTTCCATAAATCCTTAAATTTAACTGAGGAAATTTATTTTGGGCTTATAAGTCTTTTCTTTGTTTTTGTTGGATCTGTTTTTGTTGCTGAGCACCGCAAAGAAGCTGCTTGGTATGTTTATTTTGTTTCCCTTGTGATTGGTGCCGTCGTTGTTGGGCTTTTTTATTTTGCGGACTTTGTTGGTTTGCATCACATGATGTTGGCTGTTGCGACATTACTTGGTGCCAGTTCAGTTGCCTACTTTTTTGCTCCTAAAAACAACCGGGCCTATTGGCTTTTTAATCATGAATTTTGGTTTACACTGGTTATAGCCATTATCGGCGGGATGATTATTGCGGGGTTGTTTTCTTTATTGTTCGCAGTTTATGGGGCCTTGTTTAACACGCGGGTTTCGGGCGATTTATACAAATATATTTTTCAGATTTGTACGTTTTTTATAACGCCGGTGTTTTGGCTCTCAATGCTGCCACAGGAGTATGACGTTGAGGTTGAAGAAACTGTTCCCACTGAATTGATGTCTAAGGTTACAGGACTTTTTGTAAAATATGTGTTTGTGCCGTTTTTCTTTATGTTTGTTTTGCTCTTTCATGGATTGGCTGTAAAGGTTGGTTTGTCAGGTGTTTTTCCAAGTGGCCAAATTGGTTGGTATGGCTTGGCGGTTATCATTTTAGGGATCGGGACTTATTTGATGGCGTTTCCAACGCGTAATGTTGGTGGTGCGCTGGTTCGGTTTTTTCATAAATATTGGTTTTTGTTTTTAATCATCCCGATGGGATTGTTGTTTGCCGCTCATTCCATTCGCGTGACTGAATATGGGATGACACCGAAGCGCTATTTTCTATTTGCCTTTTTCTTCTGGTCTCTTGCTCTCATTCTTTATGGTTTATATCTGGAATATAAAAACCGCGACTTTGATTTGAGAGTTATTCTCTTTTTAGCAACAGTCATTTTAGGGGTTTCAAGTTTTGGGCCTTGGGGGGCCGAGACGGTTTCCGTTTATTCACAAAAGCACAAACTTGTTTCTTTGCTCACAGAGGTTGGGTCCATAGAGAATGGGGTGATTAAAAAGCCGTTTCAAGCAACGACAGCTTCTGAGCGGAAAACAAAAAGAAAAATAAGAAATGCGCTTCGTTTTTTTAGAAAAGAACAACGGGCCGACTATCTACGTGTGCTTTTGGTTGAGGAAGACAGGCCTGCTCAAGGGGCTCATTTCAATTATTTAGAGCGACGTAAACCATCTTGGAATAACCCTATTATTGCGAAGATTGATGAAAAGCTTGGGTTTAGGAAAAATGTGGCAAAAGGAAGCGGGTTTGTTAAACGTACGTTTTATGCTTCTGGTCCTTATTCTTTCCAGGTTCCTTTTAAGGGCAGTGTGTTTGGTCCATTTAGTTTGTCGAAATCTCGCTCTGATATAAGTTATAAAAGAGCTTTAACTGTTCCATTTAATGGGACAGATCTTAAACTTTCATTTCAAATTAAAGATCAAAAACTCATTGTTTTAAAAGGGCACGGCCAAGAGGCTGAAAGTTTGGGACAATTTTCACTCAATGATGTTTATAGGGCTGCATCTGCCCAAATGAATGAAAATAAGGGTAAAGCTAAGCGTAAAATTTGGAAAGCTTTTCCTATTGATAGTTTAGAGGGGAGTGCTCAAAAGCTTAGGCTTTACGTATCGAATTTTAATTGTTTTGAAGATAAAGAAACATCTGATTTTGAGTTTACGACATATATTAAATTCTCACTGTTTGTGGCTGATGCAGAGACAGTTTTTGAATGAGGACTGTAAGTAGTGCTAAAAAAGACCTCTCTTTTAAGAGGTCTTTTTATTTGGGTAAGCTATTCTGTTTTAACTGGGTTTTTCTCGCTCCATTCAATAAGCGTTGAGAGCGCGCGTTTTGCCATGAGTTGTTTTTTAAGGCGGGACTTTTCTTTGCCGCGTAGGCGCCTTCCTTCTTCATCTTTTTTCGGGATGTCTGTTACTGGTGGGATCAGACCGAAATTGATGTTCATTGGCTGAAAGCTTTTTAAACCACCTGAGAAATGTGAGCTGAGATGGCCGCCTGTTATGTGATTAATCAGCGCGCCATGAGCTGTTTCTATTGACGGGGAGCTAAGTTCAATTCCTAATCTTTCAGCAGCGGCTAATCTGCCAGCAATAAGGCCTGTGGCGGCGCTTTCAACATAGCCTTCAACGCCAGTGATTTGGCCCGCAAAGCGCAGGCGTTTGTCTGTTTTCAAGCGGAGTTGATTGTCGAGTACTTCGGGGCTGTTTAGAAATGTGTTTCGATGTAAGCCACCAAGGCGGGCAAAGACGGCATTTTCCAGCCCAGGTATCATTTGGAAAATTTTGGTTTGCTCACCATATTTCAATTTTGTTTGAAATCCAACCATGTTCCACAAAGTGCCGAGGGCATTATCCTGGCGAAGTTGAACAATGGCGTGGGACTTTTCTTCTTTGTGAGGGTTGGTGAGGCCAACGGGCTTCATTGGGCCGTGGCGTAATGTTTCTCTGCCCCGTTCGGCCATCACTTCAATTGGTAAGCAGCCATCAAAATAGGGGGTGTTGGTTTCCCACTCTTTGAAGTCTGTTTTTTCACCCTCTAACAGTGCGTCAATAAATGCGTTATATTCTTGCTCATCCATAGCGCAATTGATGTAATCAGCTCCTGTGCCGCCAGGGCCGACTTTGTCATAGCGAGATTGCATCCAGACTTTGTCAAAGTCGATGCTGTCTTTATGGATGATCGGGGCGATGGCATCAAAGAAAGCAAGGCTATCGGCACCGCTTAGATCCATTATGGCTTTGCTTAAATTCTCTGAGGTTAAAGGCCCGGTTGCGATGATGACATTATCCCATTCCGCTGGAGGAATGGTATCGACCTCACCGCGCTCAATAGTGATGAGGTCATGGGCTTCAAGAGCGTTTGTTACTTCATCTGAAAAATGATCTCTATCAACCGCTAAGGCGCCGCCGGCTGGGAGTTTATGTTTGTCTCCGCTGGCCATGATGATGGAGTTTAGCTGGCGCATTTCTTCATGAAGAAGGCCAACGGCGTTATTTTCATGATCATCTGAGCGAAAAGAGTTAGAGCAAACCAGCTCAGCCAAGCCTTCTGTTTGGTGAGCGTCTGTTTTCACTGTTGGGCGCATTTCATGCAAGATTACTGGAACACCTGCGTTAGCGGCTTGCCAAGCGGCTTCTGAGCCTGCTAGGCCACCACCTATGATATGTATTGGGTCTATTTTAGTCATTTGAGCGGGGTAGCAGTTAGGGCGTTAATATACAAGTGAGAAATTGCTTTGCAAAGCTGCAAAATTGGTCTTTTTTGGCTATGGCCTTATTTGGGAGACATGCCTCTTTTAAAAAAGAGGTTAAGGTTTTAATTAGTTAATGCGTTTTTATGAGGGTTAAAATGGATTTGGTAACGAATATTTTGATGTTTGCTGCGTTGTTTTTGGTTTTGAAGGCCATTCAAATGATTTGCAGTTTTTCCTATACGACGTATAAGTCCATTCGCATTCATAAAAGCTTAGAACATGCCTTTTATCCGCCATTATCTTACCGATTTAAGTATGGTCTGCTGGGTGATGTTATTTATTTCATTGCTGGTATGCTTATTATGTATTTCGCTGCAGATTTACGCTCTTTGATCATGTGAGTTTTGAGCGCTGTTTCGTTTTTCCTTTGATTTGTAATATTTTACCGTATTTGATTCATCTCGTTTCAAAACGGTGATTTGCTTCTATTGTCAACAGCACAACTTGTGGAAAGACAAGCTTATTAACAGTAAGAAAATCAGTGACATGGTCATGCCGCATTCTCTCTGTGTAATTTTAGTATATTTAACGTGGACAGAGTACTCTCGCCCTTGCGACTCAGGGGAAGGATTGATTAGCTAAATCCCAGATAGCGAGTTAAGCACTCAGAACCGCTGGTTAAGTTTGCATCGTTTAACTGGGATGTTTTTGAAAAAAGTTTTCTCAGGTAAGCGGTATCGGACAATGTGGTCTTTATTTTGAGGCTTTCTCATACCAGCATTTAAAGGAAATTTTATGGCTTCAATTGAACCAAGTTTTGATCGCACCACCAATCCTGTAGATATGGTTGAGAAGTTAGCAGCAATTCATGATTGGCCGTTTGAGCGCACAACTGATGATGAACTGACCCTTAATGTTGAAGGGTCATGGGTTGATTATCATGTTTCGTTGAACTGGAGAGATGACCTAGAGGCTTTGCATTTAGCCTGCGCTTTTGAAATGCGTGTGCCTGAAGCACGTATTGCTGAAGTGTATCGCTTAATCGCGCTTGTTAATGAGCAGCTATGGCTTGGCCATTTTGATATTTGGCCGCAAGATGGACTTCTTCTTTTCCGTCATGGTTTAATGTTGAATAAAGCTGAGCTTACTGTTGAGCAATGTGAAGCGTTGATCGCTTCTGGTTTGGAAGCAAGCGAGAGCTATTATCAAGCGTTTCAATATGTGGTTTGGGCTGGGAAATCAGCGCCAGAAGCATTGGCTTCGACTATGTTTGCCACCAAAGGTCATGCTTAATTCATGATGTCGATTTTAGATGAAGATTTGACAGGAACTTCTAGCTTTTCGCCTATTCTTGTGGTGGGCGCTGGGAAGATGGCCGGGGCAATTTTAAGTGCCTGGTTAGAACCGAAGGATGGCAGTGAGGGAATTGATCCTGAGACGCTTTATGTTGAAGACCCTGGTTCTCCTGAAGATGTTTTGGACCTTCTAGCTAAATATGATGTCGTGCCTAAAGCGCGCCAAGATTTGCCTGAACCACCTCAACTTGTGATAGTTGGAGTGAAGCCGCAAGTTATTGATGGCGTTTTACAAGACTTATCCACTCGCATTTCATCTGAGACGTTGGTTTATTCGATTGCAGCTGGAAAAACCTTAGCTGATTTAGCAAAGCATCTCCCTGATAGGACAGCTATTGTGCGTGCGATGCCGAATACCCCTGTTATGGTGCAAAGCGGCATGACAGCGTTGATCGCCAATGAATTTGTTACTGAAAGCCAACGTGCTTTGATTGATAGTTTAGTTGCTGGCACGGGTACCGTTGCGTGGCTTGATGACGAAAGTCAAATGGATGCTGTGACCGCTGTTTCTGGCTCTGGGCCGGCTTATATTTTTTGGTTGGCGGAATGTTTGGCAAAAGCGGGTGAAGGCCAAGGGCTTTCGCCAGAACTAGCGATGACATTGGCAAAAGCTACCATTGATGGCGCAGGGTCTATGATGGGTTTGTTTGAGACACCGCCTTCTGAACTTCGAGAGAATGTGACCTCTAAGGGAGGTACCACGGCAGCTGCGCTTGAAGTTTTAATGAGTGATGAAGGCTTGGCTCCACTTATAGAAGCTGCGATTGAAGCGGCGGCTAAGCGCTCGAAAGAATTGAGCGGTTAATCTTTTTTGTCTCACGTGTTATTTACTGCGCTTCAGGTTGCCCACTAGCAACCGCGCTGTTTTTGTTGTGCTTCAGATGCCCACTAGCATCCGCACTGTTTTTGTTGTGCTTCAGATGCCCATCAACATCCGCACTGTTGCCTTCCGAAGTGTGGCGCTAAGCGCTGCTGGGTGCTAAGCAGCGTCATCTCCATGCTCTGAAGAAGAGCACTCCCTTCTTCGTAATGCTAATTGAAAATGTGTGTTTTAAGAATTTATAAAAATATAAGGTGCTCTAGATAGGCACGCGCACTTTTGCTCGAAGACCGCCAAGGGTGCTTTCTTCTAACCTGATATCACCGCCATGACTGCGGATTATGTCTCTTGCGATTGAGAGGCCGAGGCCTGTGTTGCCTTCATTTTGATTTCTTGAATCATCTAAGCGTAAAAACGCATTAAAAACCTCTTCGCGCTTTTCTTTTGGGATGCCTGGGCCGTTATCATCAATTGTGATGATCAACCATTTGCGCCCCTTTGAGGCGTTTATATTTATCGTATCAGCATAACGCATTGCGTTAGTGACGAGGTTATTAATTGCCCTTTTGAAACTATTGCGACGCAGTGGGAGCATAATTGATTTTGGTAATACGCGCAGGTTAATATCATCTTTTGATAATTTTGCGTGTGTGTGAATTTCATTTAAAATTTCACCGACATCAGTGAATTTGGTTTCTTCTGAATTATCACCTTTTGCGAAGGCCATGTAATCTTCAAGCATGGATTGCATTTCATCGACATCTTTTTGCAACGCTTTGATTTCGTCTTCATCATCAAGAAATGCGAGTTGTAATTTCATTCTTGTTAGGATGGTGCGAAGGTCATGACTAACGCCCGCGAGGATCGTTGTTCGTTGTTCAACATGCCGGTTGATACGATCTCGCATTTCAATGAATGCTAATGAGGCTTGGCGCACTTCTTTAGCCCCTCTTGGACTGAAGTTCTCTGGCAATGGTCTGCCTTTACCAAAACTTTCAGCTGCTTCTGAGAGTTTTAAAATTGGTCTGATTTGATTGCGCAAGAATAAGAGCGCAATACCCATTAGCACTGTTGATGAACCGATCATCCAGAGCACAAAGATATGAGAGTTTGAGGCGTATGTATGGTTTCTGTGTGCCAGGAATTTAAGAGTGGATTTTTCTAGGGCTACACGAATTTCTACAAATTTTGATTGACCAACAGTGTCCACCCAAATTGGGCGATCAATGCGACGTCTTAGTTCCTTAGTGAGGCGTCTATCTAGAATTGAATAAAAGGGGCGTGCCGTTTTTTTAGGAAGTTTGCTTTTGGGGAGCACCTGAAACGAAATGCTCATTTGATTGCGTGCGATGTCGATGAGCTTTTGGTGGTCTTTATCTTGCGGATATCGATTGTAAATTTCAATAATGGCTGCGACGTCTCTTGCGGTTGCCGCGGATAATCTTCTAGTGATGTTGTTCCAGTGGCGCTCCATAAAGACAAACAAAAGAATGGTTTGCAATAGGATGAGCGGCATTGCGATGATGAGGATGGTGCGGGCATACAAGCCTTTTGGGAGCCAGGGAGAGAGGCTCCATTTGTTTAACTTGCTCGATTTTAGTTTGGTATTGAGAGTTTTTATAGTTTTCACGAGCCAGTTTTTCTCTAAAAATGAGCTTAAATTGGTTGTTTCTTTTGTCTCTTGTTTTAACTCAAGATCATGCTCATCTTTGATTGCCACGCATTAAACCTTTCTATCGGGCTTTTTTAATCTGTATGAAGTATATAGCCTTTACCGCGAACGGTTTGTAAATAAACTGGATTTGCTGGGTCTGTCTCTATTTTTCGTCTCAGGCGGTTAATTTGTACGTCGACTGCGCGTTCGTTACCACCAGCTTCTTCACTAGCCAGTTCATGGCGAGGGATTGGGGTTCCCGCTCTATTGGCAAAAAGGCGCATTAAATCTCTTTCTCGCTCGGTGAGTTTAATGGAAGCGTTGTCTTTTTGTAACTCACCTCTTTCTATATGGAAGGTATATTGCCCCATATGGATTTCTTTTTGCGTCACTTTCTGAGCGCGGCGTTTCAAAATATTTTGAATGCGCAACATCAGCTCTCTTGGTTCAAACGGTTTTGGTACATAATCATCAACGCCAATTTCCAAACCTTCAATGCGGTTTTCTGCCTCAGCTTTGGCGGTTAGCATAATAATTGGCACTTCCATTTTTGTTTTTAAGTCTCTTGCTAAGTCGAGACCAGATTCCCCTGGCATCATGACATCAAGGATGAGAAGGTCAAAATGGAGTCCTTCAAGATTGTGTCTTGCGGCGGCTGCGTCTTGGGCTGTGGTAACCCTCATATTTTCTTTTCGTAAATAGCGGCATAAAAGCTCTCTGATGCGTTCATCATCATCAACAAGGAGAATGTGAGGTGTGTCTTCTGTTAAGCTTTGCATTTGGGCTAGCTCACTCTCTTTCTTTTCTTTTGGCTTTCATGGTTTGATATTGGACAAAAAACCGTCCGTTGTCAGCTTTTTTAAGGTTTTCCGCTTGGAAAATGGCCATTTTGTGCCATGAGCGAAATTACATCTTGGCGATTGTTTTTGCGAATGAGGGTGAAGAGAAACTTTTCAATCGTTTGTTGCTCTTCTTTTGAAAAGGTGCTCATTGTTTTTTCAAAGCGCTCAATTTGTGGATTTGCTAATTGCTCTGCAAGCTCATTGCCTTTTTGTGTGGTATAAAGCAATCTTTCTCTTCGGTCTTTGCTGCCTTCTTTTTGGCAAATGAAATCTTGCTCTATGAGTTGCTTTAACACACGGGCAAGGCTTTGTTTGGTGATTTTTAAAATTCCTAAAAGATCCGCGACGCGAAGGCCTGGATAATGGTGAACAAAATGAATAACCCTGTGGTGGGCACGACCAAAGCCAAATGTATCTAGGATTTCATCTCCTTCTTCGGTGAAATCACGGTAGGCAAAGAAGAAAAGCTCGATTAAAGTGAGCATGTTTTCTTCACGCACGCTGATTGTGTGGTCTGCCTCTTTATTGTCTTGATGACAGCTGTTTGTGGATTGATCAATCAGTGTTGTGTTTTTAGATGGCATCTTTGCTTTGAGTTTCTTTTTAATCAATTTGAATTTATGTCAGTGATGTTGACATATTTTGCTCATATTGATAAATCTTGCAAGTGTTTCATGTAATAGTTTTGGTTTTCATTGATATTTTATTTCAAATTAGCTCTCAAATTTTGAATATTTGAGTGTTTTTATTAATTTAAGGATCTGAGAAATGGCGGATTTAGCGTTTGATCAATTGGAAGGTTACATTTGGTTTAATGGGGAAATGGTCCCTTGGGCTGACGCTAAAATTCATGTGCTGAGTCATGGCCTGCATTATGGAAGCTCTGTTTTTGAAGGACAGCGTATTTATAATGGCAAAATTTTTAAGCTCACTGAACATAGTGAGCGGTTGCGTGCATCAGCTGAAATTTTGGATTTTGAAATTCCTTATTCTGTTGCTGAAATTGACGCAGCTTGTGAGAAGGTTATGAAAATTCAAAATTTAACTGAGGGCTATATGCGGCCAATTGCTTGGCGGGGCTCTGAGCAAATGGGTGTTGCTGCGCAGAAAAATAAAATTAATTTAGCGATTGCTGCATGGGAGTGGGGGTCATATTTTGATCCGGCTGAACGGATGAAAGGTATTCGTTTGTGCATGGCTGAATATTGCAGGCCAGACCCGCGCACAGCGCCATCTCGGGCGAAAGCTGCTGGTCTTTATATGATTTGTACCATCGAGAAACACCGCGCTGAAAAGCTTGGGTATGCCGATGCCTTAATGCTTGATTGGCGAGGTCTAGTTGCAGAGGCAACTGGTGCGAACATTTTCTTTATTAAAGATGGAGTGCTTCATACACCAACCGCAGATGTTTTCCTTGATGGTATTACGCGCCGCACCGTTATGGATTTAGCCAAAAAGCGCGGTATGGAAGTGATAGAGCGGACAATTAAGCCAGAAGAAATGGCTGATTTTTCTGAGTGCTTTATTACTGGTTCTGCAGCTGAAGTCACACCGGTTTCTGAAATTGGTGATTATCGATTTACACCAGGTGAAATCAGTGAAACTTTGCTTGATGATTACATGACTTTGGTGCGGGCTTAGTTATTCATTAAATTAGCATCCATCTTTGGATTTGATTATTCGGTGAGCTAAATTAGTAGCCATTGGGCCAAGGATGAACAGCATCAGTGGAACTAAAAAAGCTGTTAGGATAAATGTTTTTAATGGCAGACTTATTTCGATTTCCAGCCATTCAAAGCTGAGTAGTGCTCCTGTTACGACGATGTAAACAAACAGCCATGTGAAGATTACTCTTAGGCATGTTTTCATGATTGTTGTTCCATGAAGTTTGATATGAGCTCAAAATAACCAGGCATAATTTGCTTCAGGGTGTTTTTTCCTTTCTTTGTAAGGGCTAGTCTATGAGCCCTTGCATCTTCTTCATCGTCTAACCTTTTTAACAATTTTGTTTCTAGTAAAGAATTTATCGTGCGGTTTAACACAGGCTTTGAAACGTCTAGCCGTTGATTAATTTCGCTTTGGCGTAGGCTGTCAATTTCTGGTTCGCGGTCTATCACGACTAGAATTAGGAATTTTAGTTGTGAAAGATCGTGTGAGCTAAAATAAGCATCAAGTAAGCGAATTAAGTGACTGGCTTCGCGGAGCATCAGGAGCGCTTTTGAGATGGTGTCAGTTGAGCCTACACCTGTTTTAGCAACGTAGTCTTTGACCATTTGCTCTGTTGGTAATTCTTTTAGAAAAAACATATTATTCAGCGCTTTCTAAGGGAATTATGCGAGGTGGTTCAGCTAACCAATTTTCGTAAGCTTTGAAAACAGCCATTGTGTATGGTTGTGCATAATGTTCATCAAGCGAATTTTGATCATCCCATTCTTCAAAAAGATATAATGTACTTTGATCTGGTGAATTGAATAAATTAAATGAACGACAACCTTGCTCGCTTCGTGTTTGACTAAGAATGTCTTTGATGGCTGCTTTTGCCTCTTCAAAATGTTCTGTTTTTGGTTTTATTTCAGCAAAGATGAATAGTGATTTTTTCATACTCGTAATCCTTAAAATCCATTTGGTTATCATGATAACTAAATGGATTTTAAAAGCTAGTCAAGATTTAAAATTCTATTCGTATCTTGATTGTGTTTTCGTGGAAATTATATGTCATCCTATGATGGAAAGAAAAGCGAAAGCGAAGAATTTATTTTTTTTCGCCTAATCGCTTGAGAACAGATATTTATATCTTAGCTGGTATTAGTTTGGGAGTTATTTGGTATCTTGAGACGAATAAGTTTGATGATATGACTGTTTTTTATGGAGGAACTTTCGCTTTCGTATTTTCTATAGCACTTGTTCTATTTTTGAGATTTATTGAAAATAAATAGTTTAATTTTCTTACAATAAGAAAGATTGTTGAGCAGTGCTATAATAGTGCGATAAGTCATCGCTTACTCTTTCTTGAGATGTAGCTGCAAGTGCACTTGTGATTAAAGTGGCCGCCAATAAAAAAACAACTGTTAAGGGATAAAAATTTTTCATCAATAATCTCCATATCCAATGTGTGGTTCATCGTGTTTGTTGAGACTATTATAGGGGCTTTGATGAGAAAAAAAGGCCTGCTCACGGGCAGGTGAAGTTGTTTGATCGCGCTTGTTGAAAAGCTCTGTTTTCGTGATTGGTCCTCACGAGAGTGTGATGTTTGATCGCGAAAAAGAGATTAGAAACAGACTATTTAGTTTTTTATACCACCCTAATGTAACCGGTTAGTCCGGTTTTTTGATGTTCGATGACATGGCAGTGAAAGGCCCAATCGCCAGGGTTGTCTGCTACGAGGACGACATCTACGATTTCATTTTTTAAAAGCAATAAAGTATCTGTCCAATTGGAGGGGAGTTTTCTTTTGT
This sequence comes from Hyphomicrobiales bacterium, assembly GCA_017640685.1. Lineage (GTDB taxonomy): Bacteria > Pseudomonadota > Alphaproteobacteria > Rhizobiales > HXMU1428-3 > HXMU1428-3. The sequence goes on along the minus strand of JAEPQF010000011.1, from coordinate 10,906 downwards.
TCGACCTGATGGGTTTGAAAACCAGGCCGTGAATGTGGATTGGATGTAGATTGGGTGATTCATTTTGCAATCTTAGAATATGTGTTTGGCCTTGTTTCATGGTGACTAGTGGTTGAACGTTTCCTGCATCATCACCAGGCCAAGCTTTGCGATTGATTGACCAGAAATTACTGCCTAAAGATCCGCAAAATCCATTGTTAGGAACTGTGCCTTCTGGCGACCAGCCGAAAATGAGTTTGTGAGTTTGGGCAGATTTTAAATCTGGTTTTAATAATGGATTTTTAGGAAGTGGTTTAAGTTCTTTTATATTGCGTTTTTGGTCTTCGCCAACCGATTGCAGCGTTGCCATAATTTTTTTGTTTGCTCTTACCTTTGCAATGAGGTTGATGCTCTTTCCTTCAATTGCCGGCATTTTGCAGGCGATGTCCACTCTTTGACCTGGGCCTAAGAATAGAGGGCTTTGTTCAGTTGGCATGGAAATCTGCTCATCTGTTGGGTGACCATCCCAGGCTATGATTTCTCCGTCAGCTCCTGTTAAGTACAGTGAGTAAATGCGTGTGGTGTCCGTATTAGCAATACGCAAACGAACCAGACTACCTGCTTGATGATTATAAATAGGTGATTGTAGCCAATTAGCAGTTTGAACATTGCCGAATGTGCCAGCTCGTGCGGCGCCTCTTAAAGTATAGGGCTGTTTTAATTGGTCTGATTTGTCTAATCTGAAATCTTTTAGATTGATGACTTGCTCACTATTAAAGCCAATGTCTGTTTTTTCTTTAATCACCATAACGCCGGTGAGGCCACTTGCCATTTGGGTCATAGTCATACAATGAGGGTGATACCAATATGTGCCAGCGTCGGGCGGTGTGAATTCATACCTAAAGGTTTCACCGCCGCCGATGGGAAGCTGCGTGAGATAGGGTACACCGTCCATTTTATTCGGGATACGTAGGCCATGCCAATGCATCGCTGTATATTCATCCAACCCATTGATGACATTTAACTGCATTTGTTGGTCTTGAATGCCATAAATCACCGGAGGCGGTGCGTTTTTAGAAAGGCTGACCATGTTCTTCGTTGGTTGGTCACGCAATAAAAAGCTGGTCTTTTGAAGTTTTAAATCTGTGATGATAGGGGCTTTAGAGCTGAGTGCTCCTAACGCCAGGTTTGTAGCACCACCTGCAAAGAGTGTTGCACCAATTGAAGCACTTGTGGTGATGAGAAAATCGCGCCGTTTCATTTATCTTTCCTCATTGAAGAGATGCGTGGTTTTTTAACTTCTACTCAAATGAGTTTAGGACCGAATGGCTATTTGTTGAACTGCAAACTTTGCAAGAATGTAAATTCTAATGTTGCAAATTTAACTTTATTTCTCCCAGCGAGAGAGTGCTTGTTTGTCGCTATCTCTGGCGTCAACCCAGTTAGCTTCTCCCTCAAGTGGTTGCTCTTTTTTCCAGAAAGGGGCTTTGCTTTTGAGAAAATCCATCAAAAAGTCAGCTGCTTCAAAGGCTGCGTGTCTGTGAGAGGAGAGTGTGACAACTAGAACGATATTGTCGCCTGGTTCTAGATCGCCAATACGATGGATGATGGTTGTGCCTAAGAGCGGCCATCTCTTGTTTGCCTCTTCAGCAATATCAGTGAGCTCTTTTTCTGTCATGCCAGGGTAGTGTTCGAGGCTCATCGAGTTAATTGGCGTTTTGCCGGCCATATCTCTTACAGTGCCTGTGAAAGTGACAATCGCCCCAACATCTTGTTGTCCGCTTTTTTTACGCTCTTCTTTAAGAAGATTGATTTCTTTAGTTATATCGAAATCTTCCGTCTGGATGCGAATTGTCATTTTTTTTGCTCCTTCGGTTGCTTTTTTCTGTGCTTCAGATGCCCACAAAGCATCCGCACAAGCAACCGTCGCGTTAGTGCTCTTTTTTTTATGATGAGCCTTCAGGTTTCTCACCAGAAACCGGTCCGAAAGCTACCACTCTTTTGACGTGGCTTCAGTTCCCCACTAGAAACCGCCACGAAACAACCGCGCTTTTTTATTGCGCTTTAGATTGCCCACTAACAACCGCGTTATTAACCGCCAGTGACGGGTGGGAAAAAGGCGATTTCGTTTGCATTGTTCAATTGTGTGCTGTGGTCGACATGAGATTGATTAATGGCTGAGTTGATGGTCTCTTTGTTTGCAAAGGCGGCCTCGTATTCAGGGCCTTTGGTTTCTAGCCACAAAATAAGATCTGCAACTGTTTTTACTGCATCTGGAATTTCAAGTTCTTCTTGTGATTTGCCAATTTTTTCACGTACCCACGCGAAATATAAAATCTTCATTTTTTAGTGCTTCCTTCAGATTGCCCACAAGCAACCGTCTTTTTAGTGCGCCTTCAGCTTGCCTCTTTTAGTGCGCCTTTAGGTTGCCTTTTTTAATGCGCCTTTAGGTTGCCCACTTGCAACTGGCGCAAAGCAGCCGTCGCTTAGTCTTTCATATCTTCTTCTATGAGGTATTTTATACCAACTCTTAGATAATCAAAACCAGTATAGATGGTTAAAATAGCCGCGCACCATAATAAGCTATCTCCAATCACTAAAGTGAGATTGCTTTTGCCGCCGAGGAATGGATCAACAAGAGGGGCCATAATTAAAAACCCAAGAGCGCCGAGTTGAGCAGCTGTTTTGAATTTGGCAATTTGAGTGACGGGCACACTCACAGAGAGCTGACCGAGGAATTCTCTCAGACCTGAGACCAAGATTTCTCTGCTTAAAATGATCACCGCCGCGATGACGGAAAGATCATAAATTGTTTTGTCATAAACCAGCATGATTAAAGCTGCACCAACTAAGAGTTTATCTGCGATAGGGTCTAGCATTTGGCCAAGTTTTGATTGTTGAGACCAGGCTCTGGCTAAATAGCCATCTAAAAAATCAGTAACACTGGCTGCGATAAAAAGGCCAAGGGCTATAGCGCGTGGTAAATCACCAGAAAAGTAAAAACAAGCAACAAAGGCTGGGACAGCTACAATGCGGCCATAGGTTAGGATATTTGGTAAATTCCAAACCATTTTGTTTCTTTTGGCATTTTTGTGTTGCACTGATTGTTCCATTATCTCTTAAACCTCTAACCCTTAAGAACCATGTGAGCCCCGATCAGTCAATGGTTTGATGGTGCGTCGCTTTGGTTCAGGGTTAATTTTCTTGGATTATATGATTTTCAAGAAAATTTTATCGAAAATTAATCGTGAAAATGATCATAAATTGTTTCAGCGATTTGTTCACTGATGCCATCAACAGCTTTTAAATCCTTTAGCCCGGCACGGCTTACTGCTTTGGCAGAGCCAAAATGAGATAAAAGTGCTTTTTTGCGGCTTGGACCAATGCCTTGGATTTCATCCAACGGATTAGCGCCCATTTGTTTTTTTCGTCTTGTTCTATGGGTGCCAATGGCAAAACGGTGGGCTTCATCGCGTAATCTTTGGAGGTAATAGAGGGTTGGATCTTTTAATTCCATCATGAATGACGGTTGATTTTCAATGTGAAATTGCTCGCGCCCTGCGTTACGATCTGGCCCTTTTGAGATGGCTACGACTTTGATGTCTTTTAATTTTAGTTCGCGTATTATTTTCATGACGGCGGAGAGTTGTCCTTTACCACCATCTATCAGCAGAATGTCAGGCCAGTGGGGTGTTTCATCTTGGTTTATCTCTTGCTCAGTAGATTTTTCTGCTTCTTTATATTTTTGAGTGCCGTGGTCTTTTGCCAAAGCTTTGAGGCGGCGGCGTAACATGATGCGCATCATTTCAAAATCATCACCGCCGGCGATCTCTTCTTGTTTGAAATTGAATTTGCGGTATTGATTTTTCATCAAACCATCTTTGCCAGAAACGATCATAGCGCCAATGGGGCTAGAGCCTTGAATGTGGCTGTTATCATAAACTTCAATTCTGTTGGGGCGTTCTTCCAGATTGAAGAGATTTTTTAAAGCTTCAAGGTGCCGGCTTTGAGCTGAACTTTCTGCCAGTTTTCTGGCTAAGGCTTCTTTTGCATTGATATGGGCGTGCGCCATTAATTCTGCTTTAGAGCCTCTTTGGGGAAACATTACTTTAATGGTTCGCTCTGCCTTTGTTGAGAGCGCGTCTTCCAGTAATGTTTCATTTTCGATTTTCAACGAGGTCAAAATCAATTTTGGTACAGGCTTGTTATCATAAAATTGGGCAATGAAGCTTTCTAAAATTTCTGAGGCCGTATGGCTTTTGTCTATTCTTGGATAATAGGCATGATTGCCCCAGTTTTGTCCTGTCCTGATAAAAAAGACTTGAATACAGGCACTGCCAGCTTCTGTGTGGATGGCAAAGACGTCTCCGTCTTCAAACCCTGTCGGCAGAATGGATTGGTGACTTTGTACTTGAGTGAGGGCAGAGATGCGATCTCTGTAAAAAGCGGCTTCCTCGAATTTTAGCTCTTTACTTGCTTCTTGCATTTTTTCTTGCAAGTTTTTTTGAATGTGGCTGCTTTTACCGCGTAAGAAATCTTTGGCGTCTTTAACAAGCGCCTTATAATCCTCAATGGCTATTTTGCCGGTGCAAGGGGCTGAACAGCGCTTGATTTGATATTGAAGGCAAGGGCGTGTGCGGCTTTCATATTGGCTGTCGGTGCAATCTCTTAACAAAAAGAGTTGTTGTAGTGTGTTGAGTGTGCGGTTAACGGCACCGGCTGACGCGAAGGGCCCGAAATAGTCTCCCTTTTGTTTTCTTGCTCCTCGGTGTTTGACCAATTGCGGGGCTTCATGTTCTGTTCGTATGAGAATGGAGGGGAAGGATTTGTCATCTCTTAGAAGAACGTTATATCTTGGTTTCATCTTCTTGATGAGTGTGGCTTCTAAAAGAAGAGCTTCAGACTCAGTGTTTGTGAGGATGAATTCCATTTCTGTTGTGGCGCGGATCATGCGCGCAATGCGGTTTGATTGCCCTTTTAATCTTGTGTAACTTGTGACACGGTTTTTTAAATTGTTAGCTTTGCCCACATAAAGAACGGTGCCGTTTTTATCTAACATGCGATAGACACCTGAGGATGTGGTTAGATTTTTTAAGTATGCTTTGATAACTTCTGTGCCACTTTCTGGCTCGTCGTTATCATTGCTTTTAGTTTTATTCTGTTCCGCCAATTTAAGGGTTCTCTATTTATTCAGATGGATGAAAAGTTTCCTTGTGTTTTATCTGGTTGAATGGTGATTAGTCTTTCGTGCCTTTTTGTAGGCGCTCAATTTCCACCCCAACACTGGCTGCTTCTCTTAAAGCTTCTGGTTTTTCTAACTTCACGCGGATTGCTAAAATTCTTTTATCCTCAAGACAACTTTCTGCGATGGTTTCTGCCAGGGTTTCTAGTAAATGGACATGTCCATTTTCACAAATGGATTGAATTTTTTTCACCACCTTATGATAGCAAACAACTTCGTCAATTTCATCTGCTGCATCAGGGTTTTCCTGAACTGTAATATCAATATTTGCAACGACACGTTGGCGGTTGTTTTTTTCATGATCATAGACACCGATGACTGCCATCAGTTCTAAATCTTTGATGAAGATATGTTGGATGTTTCTATGAGCATCTGCTTTGAAATTTGTTTTCGCTGTCATGATTAACGCGTTTTCTATTTTGATCGAAGTTTGTGGCTTCGAAAGGAAATGGTTTTCTTAATTCTTAAGGGTACATCTATGATGAAAGGGGAACAAAATCAATGGCGGTAATTGGGGAGTTTTGAAGCATGGCTTTATGTATCATGCTTTGGGGAGGTTGTTTAAGGCAATGATGAATTGCCCCCAATCATGTTTTATCATTTAGGGGGCAATAGTTCAGGGAGTTAGATTGATACTATTTTTTGAACGTTTTTTTCTAATTCATTTTTCAAAAGCGGGAAACGTTTGATCATTCGAGCTGGTTTGTTGTTATTTTCCTGTTTGAAGAGCGTTAAGCTATCAACATTTAGACCTTGGCTAAGTTGCTTGGAGAAAATGTTTTGCAGGTTTTTCGTTAATAGTTCAATCATTGGCAGGGGAACTGCCCCCGTTAATGGCATGATGAATTTGAAATCTTCGAAGTAATAGGGGTATCCCCATTTTACTAAATTATCAATTTGCCGTTCGGTAAGAACTTCTTTTAGTTTTGGATTGATTGGTTTTTCAGGGGGAATATCTCTAAAATGATTAAAATGTCTCACGGTAATATTCGCTAAATCTTGGATGTTGTTGTCTATACTTAAAGGCTCAATGCCGATTTTATTTCCTGTTGCTTTCACTTTCATCAAACAGGTTCGAAAGGGGGCGAGTGACTCACTAAATGTTGTGAGTTTTTCGCAAAGATTTTCCTCTGATACGCCTACTCTTAGGTTAAATGGAGCGACTAAAATGGCGTTAAACCCGGTTTTTCGTGCTGGTAGAACGGTTTTTAGATGAATTTCAGGGGGAAGACCTAAAGTGAAGGCTTTTTCTGGTATCTCGTTTGTTGCAGCATTAAAGGCTAACCAAGCAGATCCTAGCGCCCAAATTTCAGATCTGGGGGAGGGGGCGTAGGCAATGAAATATCTTTCTCTTGTTTTTGACATCTCTTGGGTTGCTCTTTTCTGCTTTGCTACTTTAGGTAGTGTATATTGGGAGGGTTTCAATTCAGTTAATGATAGGAGCAAAAGTAATTTTATGAAATTTTCAAATAAGACGACAAGTGTGTGGAGCACTTGTCGTCTTTAGGTTTTATGCGTATGCATAATTTGATTGAGGTCCCTTTTTTGGGTCACTAATGAAAAGGGAGCAATCAACTGTTTATTGCACGTAATGGTTGTATTTTTTGTTAATTTTTATTTTTTTCTTTTTGTGCGTTAGCTGAATGTGTTGTTCAGCTTTCATTCAGCTGAGATTGTTCATTATGATACCAACGTTGCGAGATTTTATTTGATGCTTATATTGAATAAATAGATGAAAAATAGCGTATTTAGACGTATGATAATGAGGAACGATTTTGGCTCTAATGTTTAGTTTTTCTGTTTGAGCAAAATTTAGATTATTTTAGCGTTTGAACTTAAAGTCTTTGATGTTGTTGGTTTTAAAAGATGTTATAAGCATTTTTAAGAATTGAAGGTTGGAAGAGTAATTGATGATTATTTTTTATAATGGTGCGAAGTGCATAAAGGAGAGCGTGATGAAGAAGCTAACCGTAATTTTTGCTGTTATGGCACTATTGGGAGGACTGACAACAGCGCATGCTGCTGGTGGGCAAAGTGCTTTTCTAGAAGCGATAAACAAGTCTATGAAGATTTCTGGCCAGATGGCGAGTGGGAAAGTACCTTTTAATCCTGCAAAAGCTCTTAAAGAGATGAAAAATATTCAAAAGGCTGTGGTTGCTTTTCAAACGAATGAAGCTGCAAAGGCTTCCAAGAATTTAGTTGATTGTGCGGCATTGTTGCAAAAAGCAAGCACCAAAGGTGCTGCGGCTGCGAAAGCTGGCCAAGGTGCTTTTAAAGCGGCTTATGGTGATCTTGTAAACGGTCATAAGGCTTGTAATACTAAATAAGCTATTTTCTTTAAAGATATTGATTTTAAACCCTTTGCTAAGTGTCAATCTTGGCGAAGGGTTTTCTTTATTTTGTGCCCTGTTTTTAATTTTAGATTGTCTTTCTGGAAAAACAGATAAATATTGATTTTTTTTGAACTTTAAGAGCACTATTTGTTTTTTAGTGTGCTTTCAGGTTGGGGTTTCTTTGCCTCAGATGCTCACGATGCATTCGTAATATGGATTGCATTAGGGGATGGGCATTTATTGTTTTGAGATAAATTATATGGATACGACAAAGTTGGATATGAGTGGGTTGTTATGCCCATTGCCTGTTTTGAAAACTAAAAAAGCTTTACGGGGCTTAGAGCCAGGGATGGTTCTTGAGGTGACAACGACTGACCCTGGTGCTGTGGCTGATTTTCAATGTTTGGCTGAGCAGGATGGCTTAGAATTGCTTGATCAAATCCAAAATGATGATGTATGTGTTCATATTTTGAAGAAGGCTTAAGCTTAGATGCGTTCAACTTATTTTTCAGCTGAAGAATTTTTAGCACAGCGCCGACCGATTGATCCGGTTCGTTGTTTTCGTCAAGGTGCTATTGAGCGCGCGGTGTCATGGTTTCAAACGAATTTTTCCGGCCAGCTTATTTATGCCGTTAAAGCGAATATGGCTCCTGGTGTTGTTCATCAGGTTGCGCAACATGGTGTTAAAAATTTTGATGTGGCTAGCCTGACTGAAGTGGATCTTATTTATCATGGGGTTCCAAACGCCAATCTTTTTTATATGAACCCTGTGAAGTCTCGCGCGCATATTCGCTCAGCTTATTATGATTATGGGGTACGATGTTTTTCGATTGATCATGAAGATGAGCTAGAGAAAATTCTTACAGTGATTGAGCAAGCGAAGGACTTAACTATTTTTGTTCGGCTTCATTGTGATGATAGTGGCTCGGTTTTGCCCTTGGGGCGCAAATATGGTGCTGCTGGTGAGGAGGCTGTTCGGCTTTTACAACTTGTTCGCCAAAAAGCTGAGCGTCTTGGGGTGACTTTTCATGTGGGTAGCCAAGCATTGCACCCTGAGCGCTATGGTGAGGCTATTCGTTATGCGGGAGATTTGGTGCGCCGCGCTGGGGTGCTGGCTGAGCTTCTTAATGTTGGTGGAGGGTTTCCGATTTTTTACAAAGATGGCGACCCTTTAGATTTACACCCCTTTGTCTCCAATATTGAAAATTCTCTTGATGCTTTGCCGATGGTGCAAGGAGGGGAGATTTTTGCTGAACCTGGTCGGGCATTAGTGGCTGAAGCTGAGAGTTTGATTGTTCGGGTTGATGCGAGGCGGGGTAATGAGCTTTTCATCAATGATGGTGGCTATGGTGTTTTATATGATGCGGCGAATTGTGATTGGGTTTTTCCAGTGCGATTGGTTGGTCATGAAGACACCAAAACAAATATTCAGGCAAGTGATCCTGCTGAATTAGTTGGATTTGAATTATGGGGCCCGACATGTGATGCGGCTGACCATATGAAGGGACCGTTTTATTTGCCGACCTCGGTTCAAGAGGGAGATTATCTTGAGATTTATAAAACCGGGGCTTATGGCGGTGTGATGGCTTCAGGGTTTAATGGGTTTGGCTGTTATGAAGAGATTGATCTGCAGGATGATGTGATGGCTTCTAATTTTGTGCCTTTGTCTTCATCTGCAGAGATTCAATCTGCTGAGGTCATTAAGCTTATTTCTTAAAGGGGGCAAATTATATGCGGCGTTTAAATTACTTGCCAGCTGATTTGGCATTTCTTGATCCGGTTCGTCCTGGATCTGCTCAGCCTCATTTAGCGAAAGCCGTTGTCATTCCTTTTGGCCTTGAGCAATCAGTTTCATTTCAAGGGGGTACTGCTCTTGGGCCGAAAGCCATTTTAGAAGCAAGCAAAGAAGTTGAGCTTTTTGATGAAGAATTTTGGGATGAGATTATCTCAGATTATGAAGTTGCGACATTACAACCTCAACCAATTGCAGGTACAATTGAATCGGCTTTAAAGCAAGTTGCTTTGATGGTGCGTGATGTGTTGAATGAGAGAAAATTTCCTCTTGTTTTTGGTGGTGAACATAGTTTGACCGCTGGTGCCATTCGGCCCTTTGTTGATTTATATGATGATTTGGTTGTTCTTCAATTTGATGCTCATGCTGATCTGCGAGATGGTTATGAGGGAGAGCATTTTTCTCACGCGGCTGCTATGCGCCGGGTTTTGGATTATAAATCTCTTTCTCTTGTTGGTGTTGGTTTGCGAAATATATCGAAAGAAGAAATCCCATTTTTAGAAGCGAACAGAGATCGTATCACTTTGCATTGGGCGAGCGATGCCAAGAACTGGCGCATTGAAGAGATTGTTGCTCCCTTAAAAGACAAACCAATTTATGTGACTTTTGATCTTGATTGTTTTGATAGCAGCTTAATGCCAGCTACAGGCACGCCGGAACCTGGTGGCTTGGATTGGTATCAGGCTTTGGATGTTTTAAGAGCTGCTGCTGATGTTGGAACGATTGTTGGCGGAGATATTGTTGAACTCGCACCGCGCCCTGGACTGCATGCGTGTGATTTTCTTGCTGCAAAATTAGCTTATAAACTTTTGAGTTATGCTTTGGTTGATCCGTCTCGATTGGGGTAGATGCTCTATTTTCTCTCACCGCTATTCTGCTGCTGAGGCAGCAGGCCTACGAGGTGCGGCTCTTTTTAGTAGCGCTTTAGGTTGCCCACCTACAACCGCGCTGCGCCGGACTTTGCTGGTGCTTCGCCATGTCCTGCCGCCTTTTTTGCACTTCAGTTGCCCACTATGCAACCGTGTCGGCGTCACTCCTTCTTCGTATAAATTTGTTTATTATGCTTCAGCTTGCCCAAAAACAACCGCACATTTTAGTGGTGCTTCAGATGCCCACTAGGCATCCGCATATTTTAGTAGCGCTTCAGATGCCGATTAAACATCCGCAGGTTAAACCAATTCTCCTGAGAGGGTGTTAATGACATTTGTCAATTCATCAAAATGATTAATGAGATAGTCTGGATTTAATTCCGGCATCGAGATTTCTGTGTAGCCCCAGGTCACGCCGATAGATGGTATGTTTGCGTTTTTAGCTGTGAGGATATCTGTTTTGCTATCTCCAATCATCACGGCTTTTCTCTCATTGCCGCCAGCCTTTTTGATTGTCTCAAAAAGATGGCGGGCATCTGGTTTTTTAAAGGGAAAACTATTAGCCCCTGTGATGGCTTTGAAGTGTTTTGTTAAATCAAGTCTTTCCAGTAAGGGAAGGGTGAGCTCGATTGTTTTGTTTGTGCAGACGGCAAGTGTATGCCCTTCATTTTTTAACGTTTCAAGAGCTTCA